>CAYZYE010000005.1:0-49975 GCA_964481205.1 uncultured Anaerolineae bacterium
GGTGAACTCGGTCAGCGGCTCGAAAACGCCCAACACGTACACGTCCAGATCGTCGCCATCCGGCGCGGGGCAGCCCGGTACAAAGCCATAGTTGACCGGGTACCAAATATCGTACCGGGGGTGCTTGCTTCCCAGCGGCCGGTCGATCCGGCAAGCGACCATTTTATTCAAAAAGGTTATCGACGGTTTGTACGAATCCATTCAACTCTTGAAAGACTCTAGCCGCAGAGAACGTCGAGGCTCTATTATAACATACACAAAATGCCACCAACTTTTGGCTCTGCGCCTCTGCGTCTCTGCGTTGAACTCTAAATTTCACCAACCAACCTGGCATCTACCGAGATTATCCTGTGTTTATGAATAGCTACGATGTTACTGGATGTTTTATCTCTTTGCGATCTCGGCGCTCTCTGCGGTTGGCGGGCTTAGGGGCCGGCGACAATCTGTGTAAAATAGTTCGCTATGGCCTCAAAGTTGAGACCGCCGAACAGGATGGCGGACGCCAGGATGAGCAAGGCGGCAAGCGACTCCGCGGCGATTGGCGTGGACGGCTGTTCCGGCGTGCTATCCTGGCACATCGCGGCGATCCATCGCCCGCTCGACAGCCAGGCCGCGCACAGCCCGACCATAGTCGCGCCGATGCGCCAGCGATTGCCGTCTGCGGCCGCGATCTGGAAAAAGCGCCACACCCCCAGCGCGCCCGCCGTCGGCGGAGCGCCGGCCAGGCTGAGCAGGCACAAGATGGCGACTGCGGCGACCCAGGGATGCCGGCGGCGCAAAGCGGCCAGATCGCCGAACGACGCGCCCGGATCGAGCGCCGTGATCACCGTTCCGAGGCCGAGCAGCCCGGCGCTGCCGCCGAACAGTGTATAAAACACGAGACCCCAGCCATCGGCCTGACCACGTTGGAACGCTGCAACCAGGACAATGATCGACAGCCCCGGCGTGGTCAAGGCGATACCCCGCAAGACGTCGCCGGGCGTGCGCGCGCGCCAGGCGACGAGGTGCCCTGTTCCAAAGAGCAGTGTACCCAGGATGGACAGCAAGGCGAGGTGCGGGGCGTACAGCACGCCGACCAAACGGCCCAGCGCCGCGATCGCCGCCCCGGAGAGGATTGTCGCCCGGAGCAGCCCCAGCGGCGCGCCCGACGCTTTATCGCCGGGGCGCGGGCACAGTATGCCCAGTGGAATGAGCACTCCCCCCAGGATGAGGCCCAGCCCCAACAGGGCCAGCGGGTTTGACTCGCCGCCCGGTTGCGAATTCAACCGCTCCGCCATCAAGTTGAGGAACCAGGCGCCGGTCGCGCCGTAGAGCAGCGCCGCGCCAAATAAAAAATGCCCCAACCCGACGCCGTGGACGACAAAATACCGCCAGGCGACGTTGGCGCCGCTCAAGGCGTCGAGCGCCAGATAGAGCATCGCCAGGCCGAGGAGCAGCGACAGCAAGTGTGTGGCTCGAGCGACGACCATTGCGCTGGTCACACCCAAGAGAATCAACGCCAGGTCGCTGCCGCGCCGAGGTCGCGCCGGGGTCGCTTCCCGCCCCAACTCGATCAAGATGGAAACCACACTGACGCTGCAAAAAAAGAGCGTCCACAGTGTGCCGGGGCCGTCGCCGATCAGCATCCCTTGCACCGAACCGCCCTGACCGCTAAACAGCACGATCAAGTCCAACGCCGGCGCGACAACGAGGCCGGTCAGGGCAAGCCAGGCCAATCGCTGCGCCCCGACGCCCCACAGGTCGAGCAACAAAACGCCAATTGCCGCGCCAACCAGGATCAGCATTGGGATTAAATTTGCCATTTGGAGAGGCATTGTGGGCATGTTGAACACTCGCTTGGGTTTTTACCAGAAACTGTTTTGAATGCCGGCGTGAATCTCGGCCCCAAGCCGGCGGATCGACGGGCCAATGGTGTCTGAAAACCACTGCGGGCGCAGACCGATGATCAGCAGGGCGACGAGGATGGGGAGCGCGAGCGCGGTTTGCGTCGTCGGCGGGGTGTCCTGGCGCGCGCGCGGCCAGGCGCGGGCCAGCGCCCACGCGCCGATCAGCAGCCCGGCGGCGATCACGCCGTACAAGCCCCAGTCTAGCGCCACATTGATCGCTGGCGCGACGTCGGCCTGCCAATGCCAGCGCAGCATGCCGAGTACGAACAAGAGTTGGCCGGCGAATCCGGCCAGGCCGGGGATGCCGATCAGGGATGCAAAAGCCGCCCAAGACGCCGCCCGCCCTGTTCCTTGCCGGGGGTCAGAATGGCATATCCACAGCGCGGCCAGCCCCAGCCCGCGCGCCACAAAGGCGATGACGGCGCCGTGGATGCTCAAGGCTTGCAGCATAAAAATGCCAATCAGCCCCAGCCCCATCTGGGCGACATGCCAGTAGGCCAGCGTTTCATCCAAAGAGTCGCTGGCGGCCGAGGCAAAGGCGCCATAGAGCAGCCCGGCCGCGCCCAGGACGATCATTGCCGGCGCAAAGCTGGCGGCGGCCAGTGGAAAAAGGAGCAGGCAAAAACGGATCAGCCCATAGCCGCCCAGGCTGGTCAGCAGGCTGTAGGCGAGTATTTTGGTCGCGGCCGGCGCGTCGCGCTGCGCGTCGGTCAACCCGATGTGAAATGGGAACGCTGCGCCAGTGATCAACATTGCCGCCGTCAGTGTCCAAAACATCCAGGCTTGCGCGGGCCAGTCCGGCATTGCCTCGCCGGCGAAACCGGTTTGTTCTGCCAACAAACCGGCAATGACGACCGCGATCGCGATCGCCGCGCTGACGGCGGCGATTCCCAGGAGCGCGGTGTTGGGCCGAGATTTCGTTGAACGTTGAGCATCGTTGTTGAACAAAAAGAACATGGACAACATGGCGATCAGCCAAAAGGCAAAGAACAAGACCAGGTTCAGCGCGGTCAGCGCGCCCAGCGCGCCCGTCTCGAACACCAGGATCGAAACTGCTTGTCCCTTGTCGAGCTGCGCCCAGGCGAGCAGCAAGGCAAGCGGCGTCAGCAGGGCGGTCATCATCACCAGGTGCAGGTTGATGCCGTCGATGCCGAGGTAATAGTCGATCCCCAGCGTGGGCGACCACGCCAGCGGCCCATCGACAAACTGCCGGGGCGCAGCGTCGTCATCGCTCCAGCCCATGTATAAAAAGAGCGCGATGAACAGGCAGGCGGCCGCGGACAAAAAGGTCAGCCAGCGCCAGACCTCGCGCCGCCTGCCTGGGATCATGGCCGCGACGACGGCGCTCAGAGCGGGCAAAAAAACGATCAAGGTCAAGAGCGGGAAGCCACCCAATTGGTTCATTCCTGAAGCCTCGTTTCTGCGGTTTGGTTGGACCGTTTGCGATGCGCGCGACCGGCGAGGCGGCTTTCCAACCGGAGCAGATATTGCCCCCCGCGCAGCGCCGTTTTGGCGATTGCATCGCCGAGTCCATTGAACAAACCTGGCAACCGCCAGGCGCGCCGGGATCGCCGGGCAACAAAACATCCGATGTATATTGCCGTCCATAGCGCCCACAGCGCCCCGTACCAGGCAACCGGAGGCGGCGCGGGCCGAGTCTCGGTCAGCAAGGGATAGATGCGCGCGAGCAAGAGCATACTGCTGGACGGGACGACCCAGAGCGCGATCAGCGCGCGCCGGGGGCCGGCCCGAAATGAGTATTGTGTCGCGCGGGCCAACACGCCGGCCAGCGCGCAAATGACAATAATTGTCTGCGCGGTGTGGAGGGGCAGCAGCCGTTCCGGGGCCAGGGTCGCAGAACCAAGATGGTCGATCGATGCCGAGGCAAATGTTTGATCGATCATTGCCGTCGCCAGCAGCAGACAAAGGTCTGCGCCCAGCGAGGCGATGGGCGACGATGCACGCCGTGAACTCGACGTCCACATGATCCACCCACTCAGCGACCAGCCCAGCAGCAAGACCCAAAAGTTGTCGGCAAACTCGAGCAGCAGCAAAATAGCCAGCGCGCCATTCAGACGGGCGAGGGTGCGGCGGCGGGAGCGCGCTGTGGCGCTGCGCGCGACATAGAGGTGGATGAACAGCCCAACGGCGACGGTGGTCGAGGCCGCGAGGATCGAGATGGCGTCTACTCTGAGCCGGAGGGCGATTTGAATAAAGGCGGCGCCCGACCACACTCGCAGCCAGGGCAGCGCCACAGATCGTCCGACCAGACCGGGTTCGATGATCTGGCCCCACAACAGCGGCATAATGATCAAGCCCGCGCCCACGACCGCGCCGCAAGCGACCCAGTTTTGCAACCGGCGTGTGAGCCGGTGGCCGATCAGCCCGTTGATCGACGCGCCGATCAGGGGCAGTAGGATGGGCAGCCACTCGATGTACTTCATTTTTAGCTGTTCTCACCCGGCCTGGAAACCGGGTACGTCAGGGCCAGGGCCACCCCAACCGCCAACTCGATCACGGCGATGGTCAGAATGACCAGTGTGATCACCTGGCCTTCCCAATTTTGAAACCAGCTCGCCAGCGAGGCCAGGGCCAGGTTGGCGGCGTGCAAGATCAACTCGACGCCCATCAGGATGATCAGCGGGTGCTTGCGCACGGCGACGATCATGACGCCGAGGACAAACAAAAGCATACTCGAAAATAGATAATGGTACGGAGTGATCATGTATGATCCTCACTCAAGAATCTCGCGCCGATCTCGACAACCGGGCCACGATCACCAGCCCGATCAGCAAGAACAGCCCGATCAGTTCAAAAGGAACGAGGTTGTTAGCCAGCAATTCCTGGCCCAGCGCCGGGATGTATTCTCCCTGGACGGCCCACAGCGGGGGTGATTGGAGAACGGCGGCGCCAATGCGCCCCCGGACGATCGCCCAACCGGCGACGGCCGCCAAGATCAAGGCGAGCGGCACAAAGACGAGCAGTCTGGCGAGATTTGGCCGCACCGGGGCTGTTGTTTTCGGGGACTCGGGGCGCGTCGGTTGAGCGGCGAGGTCGAAACGTTTTGCGCCCCAGATCAGGGCGCTCCCGCTCAAAAAGCAGAAAAAGAGTTGGAGCGCGGCCAGAAATGAGGCATCGAGGAGAAAATAGAGTCCGGCCAGAGCGGTGATCGAGAGCAAAAACGCACAGATGCCGGGTATGATTTTTTTCAAAAGCAGCACGCCGGCCGCGCCGGCGAGGGCCAGCGCAACCAGTGGGACGAACAGGATGGTCACGATCATGATCCGGTCTCCCTGGTTTGGAGCGCGTGTTCTGGGCAGACCAGGACGCAGATGGCGCAGTGCATACAGCGTTGGATGTCGATGCGGATCGCGGTCTGACCCTGAATAACGATGCAGTGAGTGGGGCATGCGTCCACGCAGCGCCGGCATGCCGTACATCGCGTTTGGCCGTCATCGTCCTCGCGCAGCGCCGGCGGGCCGCGAAAAGGCAGCGTTGATGGCGCGGCAGGTGGTTTTTGGATGCCGCGTCGCCAGACGAGGCGCATCGCTTGCCCAAGTTGGATGAGGTGGTTCAAATAGCTATCAATGGACATGTTGTTCAACGTGTCGCGATCAGCGCCGTGACGATCAGGTTCAACGCGGATAGCGGGATCGCGATTTTGAAAACGGTTTGGACATGTTTGTTCGAGACGGCAGGCGGCAGCGCGGATCGCGCCAGCGTCCACACCAAGGCGATCAGCCCTACCTGGAGCGTCGTGTACAAGACGGCCAGCCACGGGACTCGGTCGACGAACGGCCCGCCGCCTCCGCCCATAAAGAGCGCGCTCGTCAACAGGGCGCGGTTCAAGGTCAATGCTTGGCCGCTCCAACCGGCCTGCGTCTGCGCAGTCCAGGCCGGAGGCCGGGCGCAGATGAGCCACAAGAGAAACGCCGCCGGTTGTCGCCAGGCGAACCAGCCCAGGCCGTTCCATTTTCGCTGCGCCTCGAGCCAGGCCGTCAGTCGCAAACTGCCGGGTTTTACGGCCAAAAGCAAGCTCAAGACGATGAGTAGCATGGGGATCGCGTTGACAAGATGCGTTTCCAGGGTGGAATGGTGCGCGTTCCACCTTGCCTCGCCTTGTTTTTTGAGCGGGAATTCGGCGCGCGCGATCAGGATGGCCTCGCCGGCCCATTGCAGGGCCAGCGCGTAGAGCAGCGCCGCGCTGCTGTCGCCCGGCAGCCGCCAGGAGGACGATTGCGGCGCGGACAGGTTGGCCGGCGCAAGTGGAATGACCGCGCCGGCCAGTAACGCGACAACGATGACCGGCCAATCCCGGCGGCTCAATCGAGGCGCAACCCGGCCGGCGGGGCGCTGATGAAAGCGTCCGCCCAGCCATTGCTCCCAAAAATGATGTCCAACCAGCAAGAGGACATAAAACAGCAACCAGACGGCCAATTGGGCGATCCAGGCGGGGTTGTTCATTGCGCGGCCCCGGCAATCGAAATGTCCAGACTGTCCAGGATGAGTGGGAGGCGCGCGGCGGGCGTTCCTGCGGCGATCAGGGGCAGCATGGATAGGTTGGCCAGGGACGGCGCGCGAATGTGAGCGTACTGTAATCGATCGGCGCCGTTGGCGCAGAGATAAATGCCCAATTCGCCGCGCGCGCTTTCAATGGCGGCATATATCGCGCCGGCCGGCAAGGTTTGGGGAAGGGCCGGCTGCCGGGGGAGGGCGAAATGGTTGACCTCTCCCTGTTTCAGTTGGGTCAGCGTTTGCCGGATGAGGCGCAAGCTGGCCTCGATCTCGGCGACGTGGACCAGGTAACGCGCCCAGGCGTCGCCTGACTGTGCGGTTATGACCGGGACATCCAGCTCGTCATAACCGGAATAGGGCAAAGCGCGACGCACGTCATAGGATACGCCCGTCGCGCGCAGGCACGGGCCGGTTGCGCCCAGCCCCAGGGCCGTGCCGGGATCGATCACGCCAATGTCCTTCCAGTGCGAGCGAAACTCGGAACTTGAGGTCAAGAGGCGGTCGATATCGACCAACAAGGTGTCCAGGGGGGGCAGCAGCGCGGCCGGCGACAGGCCGGCGTCGAGATCGCGGGCCAGCCCGCCGATGGCGATAATGTCCGGGGTGATGGGGTTGCCGCCCAGGCGCTGAAAAAAATCGAGGATGGTTTGGCGTCCCTGCCACAGGTAAGAGATGACGGCCAGGTTTGCCCCGTACAGGTTTTGCACGCAGCGCGCCAACCAATAAAGATGGGAGGCGATCCGTTGCAGCTCGGCATAGATGACCCGCAGCTGCCGCGCTCGTCTCGGCGGCGTAACGCCAAGCAGTTTTTCGATGCCTAGCGCGTAAACCAGGTCCGTTTGCATCGCCGAAAACCCGTCCATCCGCGCGGTGAGCAGGATGGCGCGGTGGTAGGGCCATTGGGTCAGTTTGTTTTCCAGGCCGATGTGCCTGTCGCCGAATTCGACCCGGATGCCGGCGACGCGCGCCTGGCGCTGTTCAATGTCAATGTGCCACCCCTCAAGGCTGGTTGGGCAGCGCGAGCCGATCTCCCACCGCGTCCAGGCCTGGCCTCGTTCATCCTGGGTGGACGCTTTTTTGAGCAGCGGGCGCGGGTCGGGATGCCCGTTGAATTCGATGCCCCACAGGTCGCGGGCGCGGCGTTCGCTCCAATTTGCGGCCGGCCAGACCAGGGCCAGGCTGTCCGGCGCGGGCGAGGTGTTGACGCACAGCCGCAGGCGCCGGCGGTGGGACAGTGACCCAAGTTGGTAGTGTATTTGCTGCGGCGCGCGGGCGGCCGTGAGCAGCAGGTCGTAGCGGGTTTCCGGCTCGTCGCGCAAAAATTCGGCGACCTGCCCCAGGTAGGCCGACTCGACGTGCAGCGCCGGATTGGCGTTTTGCGCCGCCAGCGTGAACGAGGCGTCGGGAAAGCGTGTTTTGAGCAGATCGACCAGGCGGCGCTCGCTCATAGCGCGCTCCGGTGCGTTTTTTGCCGTGACAGGTTCGACAGGGCGTGGTACAGCGCGTTGGGGTGCGGCGGGCAGCCGGCGATCCGGGCGTCGACGGGGAGCAAATGTTCGACGGCAATGGTGTCGAATATGGCGCCCGAGATGGCGCATACGCCGTAAGCGATGACCCACCTGGGTTGGGCCAACTGTTGGTACAGCGCGTCGAGGTGCGGGCAGATCGCCGGCGATATGCGCCCGGCGACGATGAGCAGGTTGGCCTGGGCGGGAACCAGGTCGTATGCGCCGCCGTCGACGGCGGGCCAGCCGGGGCCGAGGGTAGCCAGTCCGCAGCAGCCCAGATCGAGCAGGAGGGGACGGATCGCCGGTTGGGCGACGTTGATCTTGCGACGTTGCTGCATTTTGCGCCGGGGCTTGGAAGGCGAGGCGATCATTTTGGCTGGCTCCGATCGAGCTGGGGCAGAAAAGGTCATTCGGCGTTTTTGAAAATATAGAACACGCCCGCCGCGAGTAAAGTCACAAACAGGGCAGCGGCGGTGAGGGCGCGTTTTTGGGCGACCGCGGGCAGGCCGGCCCATGGCAAGAGCCACACCAGGCCCGCCAGGATCAACACGGCCATCAATGTCCAGGGCGGAAAAGGCGTTGCGTCGGTTTGCCGGTGTGCGTCCTGAAAAAAGCGCCACATTGCCGGCAGCGCGATGCAGGATAACAGCGTCAGGGTGAAAAATATGGTCATATTCTTGGTGTCTCTTGATGTTTCTAGCCACCATACGTTCTGTCATTGCGAGCGTCTCCAGGATGCCTATGGCGTCTTTCCGTCAAACAGAAACGCCCAAGTTTCTGCTCCAAGGGGATTGACAAATCCCAGTCAGCGAGCCGGTACTGCGCCGTCTGCCTGACGCCGTCTGTGTACGACGGTGCCGTTTGCACAAAATCTCGTGTAGGGGGTCGCCCGACCCCCTACGACCCCCGGCTGGGGGGCTACGCCCACCCAGACCCCCCAAAAGCGACCTGTAATTTATCGGCTGGCGCGGAGAATTGAGCCGCATAGTTCTGTGGCGCATTTGCCAGTTTCTTACGAGTGTAGCGAAGCAATTCTCAGGTTTAGATGTACTATGCTCTGCGTTTATTCATGGTGCTTGGAGATCGTTTTGGCAATGACATTGATAAAATTGTAGGATGGCTGGTTGATGTTTTCTTTTTTGGCGCTTTCTGCGGTTGGGAACTTGCTAGAATTCGATTTCGGCTGCCTGGTCGAGGGCCAGGTCGTCGAGGTCGTCTTCTGGGGTGTCTGCTTCCCACTCGGCCGGCAGGGGCGCTTTTCCCGGCGCCGGTTCAAGGTCGCACAAGGTCCGGTAGGTGCAATACCGGCACTTGTTCGCGTCGTCGGTGAGCGGCCAGATCGCTTCCTGGTGTGCTTTGATCTCGTGGATTCGCGCCAGCAATGTTTGTTCGGTTTGGGTGTGTTGCGCGCGGTCGTAGGCAAAGCGTTCGGTCTGGGCCGGATAGTTGGCGAACCAATAGATCATTTCAATTTGTTCGGGCAAAATGGGGGCGTTGGCGTTGATTGGCCGGCCGGCTCGCGCCAGTACGAATGGGTAGACGAGTGTTTGCCAACGTTTGGCCAGTTGTGCGCGCCGGGGACGATATTGTTCTGTTTTCCAATCGACGATGACTGCCTGCCGGCCGGGGTCGATGGCCAGTAGATCGTATCGCGCCAGCAGGCGATATTTGTCTATCGGCGTGGAAAGGCGCACTTCGGCCCGGCGCAGCGTGGTTGGCAGGTGGCCCGGCGCGGCGTTGAGGTAGGCGTTCCACCAACGGCGCAGGTCTCCTTGAGCGGCCAGGGGGGTCAGTTTTTCGACCGGAATGCCCAATGTGTGTTGGTGAACCAGGTGGTGAAAGGCGGCGCCCTGGCGCATGCGTTGTTCCCGTTCGATGGATGGCTCGTCGCCGGCGGCCGGCCACCGGGTGCCGAGGAGGTAACGCAGTTGAAAGCGTCTGGGACAGTCGGCGTAGGCGTGAAGGGAGGATTGGCTAAAAGCGAACCCCGGCGGCAAGGTCATGATCTCAGCTGTCCCGGGTTTGCTGCGCGGCCTGGATGATCAACTGCGCGGCAAGTTCGGGCGCGATTTTGCTCGTGTCGATCGCCAGGTGATAGTGTTTGAGGTCTTTCCAGTTGGCGTTTTTGTGCCAATACCGGATCGACTGGCGTTTCTGTTCGTCGGATCGCTCAATGTACCGCCGGGCTTCGAGTGGTGTGATTTTGGCGCGTTCGATCAGCCGGGCGACGCGAACCTCGGTTGCGGCGTACAGGTGAACGTGCAAGGCTGTCGGCCAGGATTGCAGGATCATTTGGCCGCCTCGTCCGACGATGACGACATTGCCTTGTTGGGCGAATTTTTCCATGGTCTCGCGGATGACCCTGGTGTATGTCTGATCGTCGATGGAGCCTTGTCTCGAAAAGGCCGCCGGGTCGCGGCCGTACAGCGAGGTCATTTGCCCGCTGATCAGTTTTGGTTTTCGCGCGACATCTTTTTCTTTGGTCAGGACCGCTTTGACATCGACGCCGGCGTCTCGCGCGATCTTGGTGAGCAGGGCTTTGTCGACGCGGCAATAGTCCAACGTCTGGCAGATCAATTCGTCAACTTGTTCCCCGTTGCTTCCCACCTCGCGTGAAATCGTAATGACGGCCATTTTTACTCCCAATCTCGTTCTGCCTGGGCATAGAGCTGGTACCGATAAAAAGGCACGCGCGGGATGCGCAGTTCAAAGCGTACCCAGGTGTTGGGTTCGATGTCTTGTTGTGGGACGAATGTCGCTCCCAGGCTGACAATGTGCCCGCTGGCGTCTTGGAGCACTCCGGCCACGCTAATGTTTTTGATCTTGAACGGGTTGTTGTTGGCGGCGCGCCCGACCACGCGCACGCTGTCGGCGCTGTCATAGTAAAAACCAATGTTGCTCAATACGATTGTGGCCGACTCGCGTCCGGTTGGCCGGCCGTCGGGGTGCAGGACAAAGGATTTGACGCGCCGCGCCGCGATTTCGACGCGGAATGGACATTCTTCGCCGGGGCCGAGCAGCAGGAACGGAAATTCGACGTCGATGGGGCCGTGCCTAAAGTCTTGATCGTCAAAGAATGTGGCGTTGACGCCCACCGCTTCATACGTTTCGGCGCTGTCGTTGCGGGCAATGCCGGTGACGAGATAGGTGCTGTTTTCTCCGGCGCGGTTGGCGCTGACGATCAGCGTGATCGGCGGGCCAGGGTCCTGGTCTTTGATTCTGGTCATGGCCGGTGTGGGGGTTTGCACCGGCGCTGGCGTTGCCGGCGGCCGAGTCGGCGCGGGGGTGGGCGTTTGGGTTGGCGTTTCGGTCGGCGTGGGTGTTTCGGTAGATGTTGGACCGAGCGTCGGCGTGGCGGTGGGGGTCGGCGTGGCGGTTGGGAATGGGGTATAGGTGGGCGGAGGGGTGTAGGTGGGATAGGGCGTATAGGTTGCCGCCGGCGGCGCGTCGTTTTGTTTTTCGACGACGATGCGCGTCACTTGGACCTCGCGAATGACTTCTTGGGTGACGATCACGGTCTTGGGTGTGGCGCAAGAGGCCAACAATGGCATGGCGATCGCCAGGAGGGCAATGTGGATCGTGACGGCGAATGTTTTTTTCACGCTTTGTCTCCTATGGTTGGTGTGTGGTGGCGGTAGCGAGCATGTCGGCGGCGTAAGCGATGCCGGCCTGCAAATTGCGCCGCGTTTCGGCCGGCAGTTTGAGGTTTTGTTTCAACAGGGTGCGCGCTGTTTGCGCGTCGATGCCGGTCAAGATCACCCGGCAGCCCATAAAGTCGATCGCCGACAAGACCTGGGCAAAGACGGGTGTGGTTTCAGGCGGCAGGTCGGTCAGGCCGGTCAAGTCAATGATCGCCACCTGGGCGCGGTGGGCTTTGATGCTGGGCAGCAGGCCGGCGCGGATATGTTGCATGCGCGCCGGGTCGATTGCTCCGACCAGCGGGACGGCGACGACTCCCTGGGTGATCGGGATGACCGGCGTCGATAGTGTGTCAAACTGCGCGTTGGTTTGTTCGAGGCGCGCCCGGCAGCGTGCCAACTCGGCGCGGGCGTCCTCGCGTTCTCGAGTGAGGTGCGCGGCGGCGGCCGCTTTGGCGTCCAGTTCGGCGATGGTGCGACACAATGTTCTTTCCCGGTACCAGGTGAGAAAGGCGAGCCAGACCTGGGCGACGAGCAACGCGACCACGACGGTCAGCACCAGGCCGGTTTGCAGAGCAGGTGTGAGCAAGACCACGCCGGCGGCGGCGCTTCCCAGCAGGGTCAGGATTGCGCAGGCCAGATGCGGCTTGCGGGCGCGTATCGCGTCTGGATCGGGCGTTCGAGTGGTCATAGTTGTCCTTGTATCAGGGCTGTTCAATCACAGCGGTTGGAACCGTGCCTGGCGAGTTGTTGACTGGTCATCCACCTACGTGGACGAGGCCCCGCCGGCGGTGACTTGGAACAGCTCTGGTCCTTTTACATCTGGGGCCGCGCCCCCGCTTATGTCGCCAGGAGCCAGCCGGTGACGCTCACCCATATCGTTGAGGCGGGTTGCAGCATCGCAAAGATGTCAGAGTCACCGTCTCCCAACAAGACCATCACCGCAAAGATGCAGCCCAACAGCACGAGGGCGATGAGCACGGCCAGGGCTACCTTCCACCACGAGATCGGTGCTTCGCCATGTACCTGTCCCGTTTGCCCGTTGACCATAAAGTTGTATATTTTGTTGTTGAACCGGTAAGAAGCAAGCCATACGGGCAAGAGGACGTGTTTGAAGGTCAGGTCGTCGAACCTGGTTTGGACGTGCAGATCGCGGTATGTGTCGCCGGGCACCTGTTTGGCGCAGGCGGCGCGAATTCGCTCGTTGATGATTTGCTGCCCCATGTTCCAGCCTTCGTCCAGGTCGATCTGGTATTCTTCGGCTTTCCAGCCGGCCAGATATTGGGGGCGGTACGGCACCAGTTTTTGCGTGTCGAACGGGTAAATTTTGCGGAGGATTTTCTCTTTGACGCTTCGCGTCGCATAGACCAGCACGTCGTCAAAGAATTGGTTGTATTGCCCCGCCGCGCGTTGCCAGCGTGTTTTGCGCACCTGGCGCGTGCGCGTCTGGCGCCGGCCGTTGACGGTGACGGTGTATCGCTGCGTGACATAGTAATAGTACCCGGCCATGGCGCGCCACGCGGAAAATGTTTGGGCGTCGAATGTCCAAAAGGGCAGGTAAACGCCTTGCACGCGAGCCTCGGCGTGGCTGGCGATGCGCTTGACTTTGTTGGGGCGAAACCAGCCTTTGCCAAGCCAGACGCGAAATTTGTCGATCGCCGTTTTTTGATCGATCTGAAACGGCACCAGCGATTCCGGGGTGATCAGTTTCGTGCTTTGTTCTTGCGCCAGGACGTGGTGTGAGCCGCAAAAGGGGCATACCGTGGCGGTGACGTTGGGTTCGACGCTGACCGAGGCGTTACAGCTGTTGCACTTGAAGGTGCGCGTTTCGACGCCCCAGCCCGTTTCGTGCTGCTCGCCCAGTTTGTTGAGCCATTCTCCCAGATCGTGTTCCTCGATGGTCTCGACCGCGGCCTGATCGACCTGGGTTTGCGTATGCACCTCGGTCATCGACCCCGCCTGTTCAACGGGCGCTTTGTAGCCGCAATAGTTGCAGACCATCAATTTTTCGGCCGCGTTAAAGATCAACTCGGCGTTGCATTGCGGGCACGGGTACTTTTTTGCGTGTTCTGGTTGTTCTGGTTGTTCTGGTGTCGTTTCCATCATTTGCACTCCGCCTGGGGGAGACAACCCGGCGCCTATGTCGGCCAGACATTTGGGTGTGCTTGCGGTTGCGTAACCACTCAGCCTGCCCTTCTGGAGGTGATCATCCGGTATATTGACGCAATTGGACGTTCATCTGGTTTACGGTTTGGCGTCCGCCGCCGGTTTGCATGTCGCGTGCAGGTAGGCGAAATCGCCGCGCGGTGGAATGATTTCCATGATCTCGACAATTTGAAATGTCTCATTTCCCACCATGAGCGTATCGCCCGGTTCGGGACGTTGATCCAGGTTTTGGATCCCGCCGGGATGGGTTCCGCCTTGGACTACAAAACTGACTTTGTAGATCATTGTTTTACCTCCTTGGCCGCTATTTCCACGACAGGTTGCGATGTCGCAATTTGAATGACAAGTCAGCGGCGAGGTTACGCATCACTTTGTAGCCGATGTCTGTGTCTTTTTCACATAATGCGATAAACTCATCGCGCCGGATGACATACAATTCGGTCCCGTTGGACGTACATTCGACGGTGGCCGACCGTGGCCCCATGTCAATGAGCGCCATTTCGCCAAAGATTTGCCCTTGCCCCAATGTGATCAGCGATGTTGGCCCCGGCGCCGATAGCGTTTCGGCTGTGACCGCGGCGCTTCCAATGCTGACCTGGGCGTTGCCTTGATGGATGATATAGATTTCGTCACTCGGTTCAAACTCGCGGACAATGATGTCGCCTGCGTTATAGACCTTGTTTTCACAAATCGAGGCGATACTTGCGAGTTGTTCGGCAGAGAGGCCGTACAGGATTTCCACCCGTTTCAAAGAGTCGACTGTAATCATTGTCACTCCCTTTCTTGAGCAAGCGTGAGGTTACTCGAACAAGCAGTTACATTTTACCATAAATTGCTTATGCTGGGCAAGTTTTGGTCGTTTAGGCATACTCGCGTACCCAGGCGATGTCCAGTTCGGCCAGTTTGGCCTCGGTGGGCTGACCGCTGTCTGGGTCCCAGCCCATCATGCCATAGTACAGTTTTCGCGCCTGGTCGAGTGTTTCCGGCATGACCGGCTTTTCGTTCAGGGTTTTGGTTTTGTGGTAGGCAGCGACGCGCGGCGGGAGCACGTCATCGGCTTTGCTCAGACCCTCGCGCAGGTTAAAGACGCGCGCCATGGTCACGCCGCGTTCTCCGGCCTTGATCAGTTCCCAGACGTTTGTTTTCCACCCGGTGATGGCGCGGATCAGCTGCACGATTTGATCGCGCGACCAGGGGACAAACATGCAGCAGCAGATGTGGTTGTTGATCCAGGCCCAATTGGTCGAGATGGTGTAGGCGCGCACTTTGTGCGCGTTGAGTTCGGTTTGCGGCACCGATTCGTAGAGGCCCAGGCTTTGCATATCTTCGCCCAGCGGGTTTTGCGCCAGGCCGCCATCCCAAAAGTTGTGCATATGATCGGCGCCGGTGGGCGAAACGGCATATCCCAGGGCCTGGCCGTGGCGCGTGCGACATTCGTGCATGGGGAACGGCTGCTTTTTGACGTCGAGGACAAAGGCGCGGGCGGCGTCGCCGATCTTGTCGGCGGCGCGAGTGGGGCCTTGGGCCAGCAGGTCGCCCAGCCCTCGACGTTCGCAGATTTGCCGCGTCAGTTCGACCATTGCCGCTCCGTTGCCAAAGTTCAGGGCCAGGCCGCCGCTATCTTGGGTGTTGAGCAGCCCGTTCTCAAAACATTCCATGGCAAAAGAGACGGTCATCCCGGTCGAAATCGTGTCCAGGCCATAGGCGTTACAAAGTTCGTTGGCCTTGGCGATCGCGCGCAGGTCATCGACGCCGCAGTTGGAGCCAAACGCGCCGACGGTTTCGTATTCGGGGCCGCCGTATTGCGGATCGACTTGATAGTCTTTGTCGTCGACCGCGACCACGCGCTTGCAGCGGATGGGGCAGGCGAAACAGCCGCCCCGGTCGATCAAAATGGTGTCGCGCATGGCCTCGCCGCCGATCTTGGCCGCTTTCTGAAACTGGCCATCTTGAAAGTTGCGGGTGGGCAAGGCGCCGATCTCGCTGAGGCCGAGCAGTCCGCCGCAAGTGCCCAGGTCGTGCATACCCCAGGCTTTTTCTTTCCAGTTTTGCGCCATCCATTTAGCCAGCGCTTTGAGCGCGCCGGCGTCGGCCAGGGGGACGGGGGTGTTGCCTTTGGCGGCGACGCATTTGAGGTTTTTCGACCCCATCACTGCGCCCATGCCGGTGCGGCCGGCGGCGTGTTTGAGGTCATTGATCACGCAGGCATAGCGCACCAGTTTTTCGCCGCCCGGCCCAATCATGGCCAGACGGGCGCGTTTTTCTCCCAACTCGGCGCGCACGGCTTTTTGGCATTCCAGCGTGGTCATTCCCCACAGGTGGCCGGCCGGGCGGATTTCGACCTGGCCGTGGTTGATCCACAGGTAAACCGGCGTGGGCGACTTGCCATAGATGACGATCGCGTCAAATCCGGCGTGTTTGAGTTCGGCGCCGAAAAAGCCGCCCACGTCGGCCTCGCCATAGCCACCGCTGAGCGGCGACTTGGCCCCGACGGCGCTTCGCCCGGCCCCGGCGACGGCGACGCCGGTGAGGACGCCGGTCGCAAAAATCAGGACATTGTCGGGGCCAAGGGGGTCGGCGCCGGCGGGTACGTGTTTGAGTGTATAGTAGCCGATAAAGCCGTTTCCGCCGAGGTAGCGCCGGTAAAAGCTCTCCGGCGGTTCTTCGATGTTGAACGTGCCTCGAGTTAAATCGACATGCAAAATTTTACCAGTGTACCCATTCATTTTTTTCCTCCTGTTGGCTTACGCTTGGTCGGGTGGCGACGATCATTGGATGAATGACCAGGGCAGCGGCGTGTTTTCATCTCGAACCGGGTTGGCGGCGAGGTCGATCTCGCATTTTTCCAGGGCCTGACGCCACGCTTTGGACGACGTGCCCTGTAGCGCCGTCAGGACGCGCCCGATGCGGCGGTCGCCGCGCGCCAACAGCCCCTGAATGACCGCCCACCTGGGGCTTTCGCCTTTGAGCGCAATGTGTTGTCGTTTGAGTTGCGCGTCGAGTCGCTTGAGCCGCGCGTCGAGCACGGCGGTGGGCGTCATTGTGACGCGCTGAAATGGAGTGTGCGCCTTGGGTACAAATGGCGTCACGTTGGCCGTGATTTGGCCGGGAAAACGGGCCGCGACCTGGGCGCACAGTTGGGCGATGGCGGCAATGTCATGGTCGGTCTCGGTGGGCAGGCCGATCATAAAATACAGTTTGAGTCGTCGAAACCGGTGGTGCGCGGCGCGTTCGGCGGCGTGGAGCAGGTTGGTTTCGGTGACGCCTTTGCGGATCGAGCGCCGCAAGCGTTCGCTGCCGGCTTCGGGGGCCAGGGTCAATGTTTGCGCGCCGCTTTCGGCCAGCGCTTGCAGCAGCGATTCTGACAGGGGCGCGACTCGGAGCGACGACACGGAGAGCCGCGCGCCCAGCGCCCGCAGTTTGGAGACCAGCTCGTCGATCGGCGCATAGTCGGACACGGCGGCGCCGACCAGCCCGATTTTGTTGCGCTGCGTCAGCCCATATTTGGCCTGTTCCAGGATCGACTCGACGCTGCGCTCGCGTTTGGGGCGCGTGGTGAACCCGGCGAGACAGAATTGGCACCGGCGGCTGCACCCGCGCGAAATTTCGATCAGGTGCATATCGCCAAATTCGGCGTCGGGGGTGTGAATGACCGTCGAGGTCGGGTGATCGTCCAGGCGGCGCACCCATTGGCGCGTGACCGGTGGTGGTTCTGCGCCGGGGTGGAGCTGCGGCGCGTATACGCCGGGGATTTGCCCCAGCGCCGACCACAACAACTCGCGCGGTTGGGACGCATTTTCGATCAGCGTCTCGACGAGTGGTTCGAGTACCGGTTCGATCTCGCCGATGACAAAGGCGTCGATCAGGTCGGCCAACGGCAAGGGGTTGGCCGAAACGGCCGGCCCGCCGGCGATGACGAGCGGCCAGTTTTGGTCGCGTTCGCCGGCGCGCAGGGGGATTTTGGCCTGACGCAGCGTTTGCACCACGTGCGCATAATCCATCTCGAACGAGATCGAAAAGGCGATCACCCCAAAATTGCCGATCGCGCTTTGGCTTTCGATGGATACGATCGGGGCGCCGGGTTTGCGGTGCGGCTGCCAAAAGGCGCGTTCGCAAACGATGTTCGGGTAAGCGTTGAACAGGCGGTAGACGGTTTGAAAGCCCAGGCTGGACATGCCGACGCGGTACGTGTTGGGATAGACCAGGGCGACCGGCAGTTTGCCGCCCCAGTCCTTGATCACGACGCCATGCTCGCGCGCCAGGATGCGGCGCGCGTGTTCAATGTATGACCATTTCATTGGATGTTTGCCAACCGGTGGCGCAGGTTCATCGCGCCAAACATGCTTTCTCGCGCTGGTCGATCCAGGTTTTTTGCCTGGGGTTCCACCACTCGGTGATCAATTGCTTGAGCAGTCCCTTGTTTTCCAAAAAGGTGTGCGCGTTCTGGACGCGGGCGACGTCGGCGGCAAAGTCGTGTGTGTCGGAGCCAATTGAAAAGCGGACCTTGTGTTTTGCCAGCGCTTTCCACAGTTCGAGCGAGTAGGGGTCTGTGCTTTTGTAATAGGCGGTGAATGGGTTGGTCGAGAGTTCGACAAAGATGTCGTGTTCGTGCAGCGCCCAGGCCAATTCGTCGGCGGTATAATAGGAACAAAAGTTTTCGCTGAGGTTGTTGTGCGCCAGCCCAACCGGGATCGAGATGCACGTCCGCGCGGTCAGCAGACTTTCCAGGCTGTTGCCGTGCCACTCGGCGTCCTCGACGTATTCAAACAACACATAGTCAAAGCGGTCGATCTTGGGCCACAGCGCCGCGATCTTGGACTGGGTTCGGGCCGACCAGTCCACTTCGATGCCGGCGAGCAGGTTGATTTTGGAGGCAAAACGCCGCGCCACGCGGCGCAGATCATCGAGATAGTCATCGATCTGGTCGACGTCGACAAATGTCCGTTCCAGAAACATCTTGTTGGTGAAAAAATGATCGCTGATGCCGAGATGCGATAGTTTGCTTTGGATGCCCAACCGGGCCAGTTGTTTGGGCGTGTATCTGCCGTCTGACCAGGTCGAGTGGTTGTGCAAGTTGATCACTTGGATTTTCCCTTGTGTTGTTTGGTTGGTATGGTATGTTAGCACAACAGACTTGATTGTGCAAATCGGGGGGGTGGACAAAAAAAAGGGTGTTGGCATCGGGGCAAAAGAATGATATAATCAATTGGTTGTGTTTCAAACAAGTTGAGGGATTCGAGGACAAGGCGCAGGTATGAATGCAAAGCAGTGGTTGGCGGTCACATTGATCGTTATTTTGAATATTATCATCTTGGGAGCGTTGCTCGGCGATCCGTCGGCGCGTCGGATCGATCCGACGCCGACCTGGACGCCGTATCCGACTTTTACTCCGGCGCCTTTGCCCACGGCGACGGCGATTTTGATGCCGACGCTGCCGCCATCGCCGACGCCGCTGCCTACGTCGACGCCGGTGGTGCATGTCGTGGTTTTGGGTGAAACGCTGGAGACGATTGCCGCGGCCTATAACATCACTGTTGAGCAGCTTGTGGTCGCCAATCACCTGGCCGCGCCGTTCAAGCTTGCCCCCGGCGATCAGCTGCTCGTGCCCATTTCTGAACGATAGAGGAGAATATGTTTAGGACGAACAAACAAGTTTTTCGAGTGTTGAACCTGTTTACCATGCTCGCACTTGGGCTGCTGGCGATCACATTGTCGTCGGCGCTGGCGCAAGCGCCGGAAGGCGCGGGGCGCACAGAGGTCTCTCCGGCCGCCTGGGAGGTCGAGATCGTCGCGCCGAGTTTTACCAGCGGCGCTGACTTTGCCGCCACCGAGGTGGGCAACCCGTGGGATATGGACAGCGTGGATGACATCGACCGCTTGTGGACGACCGACGAGCCTAGTTCTCACAATGGCCTCCCGGTCTCGACGACGTACAAGGTCGAGAATGGCATTCTGAAAATTTCGACCAATAGTACTGTTGCGGAAAATGATCCTAATGACCCGTGCGAGTTTCCCAAGGGCGTGCCGCACCGCCCGCTGGCGTTCAACATGGGGGGCAAGCGGATCGACACATACAAGTATCGTTATTTCTCTTACCGCTACAAGCTGATCCACGCGCCGCAGTCTCTGAATCGATACAAGTGCGGCAATGTGAACCGGATTCGCTGGTATCAGAACGACCTGGAGTGGGCGGAGGGGCGTACTAGCGATATTCTCATTCCCGACGAGGATCATATTCGATCGGCGCCGAATGACTGGTACACGTACAAGATCGATCTGTGGGAATATGCTCACGTGGCTGCTCCCTACCGGGGCCCGGCGCAGTGGAACATCTTGCAGCTCATGTTTCACGAGGCCAACTATGGGTGGCCGGCGCAGCTGGACTGGGCGATGCTGACCGCCGAGAACGTGGCCGGCAGTTCATACACGGCCGCCTGGAACCTGGGCAGCGCGGTTCGGGCCAGCGCCACGCCGACGATGACCGTCTATTGGTCTACCGACCGGACGGTCGGTGGTGTGTTCGGTTCGGGATATGTCTATGTGCCGCCGTCGGGCGGGGGGGGAACGGCAGGGCCGAATATGGTTTACCTGCCGGTGGTGCTCAATCACGTCGTCGCCGGTTTTTCACCGTTGGAAGCCGATTATTCGCTCCAGATCGACGCGACCGGCCTGACCAGCGGCCAATATTATTATGTCGCCATCGAGGTGGATGACGGCAGCAGCACGGCGTGGTTTTTTAGCGAGGTGCCGGTCAAAAAGCGGTGAATTTGCTTTTTGGCGCTGTTGGTGCTATACTAGACGCTGTTATGGGCGAGTAGCTCAGCTGGTTAGAGCGCACGGTTCACATCCGTGAGGTCGTGGGTTCGAGTCCCTCCTCGCCCATTTTTTGTTGCCTCATTCGGTATACCTCTGCAATGTCCCTCTGGCCGTTTCCTGGACGCGCGCGACGAGTTCGGCAGGTTCCAGTACCCTGGCTTGAGCGCCATAGCTCAACACCCATCCGGTCGCCCAGTCGAGCGTGCTTTGCCCAAAGTGCGCCGTCAGCGAGCCGTCGGCGTGATCCTCGATGCGCATCCAGTGCCCGTATCGTTCTCTGACCTGAGCGGCGGCGGCGACCCCAATCTGTACTTTGACCCAATAATTGGGTTCAAAATGCCTGGTGCGGGCCATATACTCGCGCACGTCAAAGTCGCGCGGCATCGCAAAGCAGTCTTGTACCGGCGTAATGTTTTGGATGCGATCGATGCGAAAGGTGCGCAAATCCTGGCGCAAACGGCAGTATCCCACCAGGTACCACAGTCCCCATTGCAGCGTGAGCGCATAAGGCTCGACCACGCGCTCGGTTTGCTTTAGGCCAAAACTTTGATATTGCAGGCTGATGCAGCGCCGGTTGGCGATGCACTCGCGCAAGGTGTGGATCGCCTGTTCCCAGGGGCGATAGTCCCGCGCGGTCAGGCCGGAGACGAACAGGCTTTGCCGCGCTTGAGCCACTTGATGGCGCAGGTCGTCGGGCAGGACGTTGTCCAGTTTGGCTGTGACCGAGGTGACGGCGTCGTTGTAGGTTTGTCCCCATACCTCCCGGATCAGGTTGGCGCCCATATAGAGCACCGTCGCTTCCTCGGCGGTAAAGATGAGCGGCGGCAGTTTGTAGCCGCGCAGCAGCGAAAAGCCGCCATACGGGCCTCGTTCAGAGTAAATGGGGATGCCCATTTCTTCGAGCATGGCGATATAGCGATGTACGGTTCGCTCGGAAACGTTCAACTCTTTTTTGAGTTCGGAGGCTTTCCATCTGGCGCGCGATTGCAGCAGCAAGATGAGTGAAAGCAGGCGTGTGGCAACGTTGCTCACAAATGATCTCCTTCCAGCGGGTGATTGGTTGGCATAGACCTGGTTATTATACCACAAAATCTCGACACAAAGTGACATCATTTCACAGCCGGTGGTTGCAGGGATTGTTTTGACGGTTTGGCGTGATTGGGTTATACTGGCGTGGATTAAATCTTGAATGTGGAGGATGTCGATGATTTACGAAAATGATCTTGTTTTGTTTCAGGGGGACAGCATCACCGATGCCGGGCGCAGCCGCAGGGACGATCATGACCTGGGGCGCGGTTACGCGGCTATGGTCGCCGCCTGGTTTGGAGCGGCCTGGCCGGAAAAGAATGTGCGTTTTGTCAACCGGGGCGTCAGCGGCAACCGCTCCAAGGATTTGGTTGCGCGCTGGCCGGCCGATTGTTTGAGTCTCAAGCCGAATCTGGTTTCGATCATGATTGGGATCAATGACACCTGGCGGCGCTATGACAGCAACGATCCCACCTCGACGGAGGCGTTTGCGCGCTCGTATCGCGCCATTTTGGGCCAGGTGCGCAATCGGCTCGACGCGCGGCTGGTGATCTGTGAGCCTTTTTTGCTGCCGGTGCTCGACGATCGCCGCGCCTGGCGTGTTGACCTGGACCCCAAGATCGTTATTGTCCGCGACCTGGCGCGTGAGTTTGGCGCGGTCTATGTCCCGCTCGACGGCATTTTTGCCCAGGCTTCGATGCGCCGCGAACCGGCTTTTTGGACCGCCGACGGCGTGCATCCCTCCCCGGCCGGTCACGCGCTGATCGCGCAAGCGTGGCTCAAGGCGGTCGTTGGCGCGCTGGGGTAAAGGGCGCTCAATTCGACGTTCGCTTTCTGCCGCGCATGGCACGAATTGTGACCGAGTTTTTGTGTTCTGGCCTGGGGTTTTGGGCGAGAAAGGGGGAATGGATGACCAGAGTGGCATTGATCACGGGCGCGTCGCGGGGAATAGGGCGCGCGATTGCCGGGCGATTGGCTGCCGACGGTTTTCGGGTTGCCGTCAATTACGTCGCTCGCGCCGACGCTGCCCGCCAGGTGGTGGAAGAGATCCGTGATCGGGGAGGGACGGCGGTGGCCGTGCAGGCCGATGTGCGCCGGATGGACGCCGTGCTCGAGATGACGGCTCAGGTGGAGGATGCCTTGGGCGCGGTCGATGTGTTGATCAACAATGCCGGTATTACGCGGGATGGATTGTTGGTTCGTATGCCGGCGCAGGATTGGCTTGATGTGATCGAGACCAATTTGCACGGCGCGTTTTTTTGCACCCAGGCCGTGCTGCGCAAGATGATGCGGCGACGTTGGGGCCGGATCGTCAACATTTCGTCGGTGGCGGGGTTGGCCGGCAATGCCGGGCAGGCCAATTATGCGGCGGCCAAGGCCGGGTTGATTGGCTTGACCCGTTCGTTGGCCAGGGAGGTCGGCTCGCGCAACATTACCGTCAATGCGGTTGCGCCGGGTTTTGTCGAGACCGAGATGACGGCAAATCTGGCCCCAGAGTGGAAGGCACAGGCGCTCCAGTTGACGCCGGCCGGGCGTTTTGGTCGCCCCCAAGATGTGGCGGCGATGGTGGCCTTTTTGGTTTCGGATCGGGCGGCCTATGTGACCGGGCAGGTCATTTCGGTCGATGGCGGATTGGGAATGAGGTGAAGACAATGAATAAACAGTTATCTCTGCCCAAGGGGGCGTATTTTGAGGATTTTGCCGTGGGGCAAGAGATGGTGACGCGGGGGCGCACGATCACCGAAGCCGACGTCGTCAATTTTGCCGGTTTGTCGGGCGATTTTCACCCTCTGCATACCGACGAGGTGTACGCCGGTCAGCAGATTTTTGGGCAACGTGTCGCTCACGGCGTGTTGGGGCTGTCGGTCGCCACCGGCCTGGCTATGGGGTTGGGGGTTATCGACGAGTCGATCATTGCTTTTCGTGAACTGCGGTGCAGGTTCTCCAAGCCGATTCTCATCGGTGATACCATTTACGTGCGTCTGCTCATCACCAGGGTCAAGGCGATGCCGCGTCTAAACGGCGGGCTGGTCGAGCTGGATGTCAAGGTGTACAATCAGCGGGACCAGGTGGTGCAATCCGGGAGTTGGACGGTGCTGTCTCGCAACCGTGAAGCAGGGTAACGCCCAAGGGGCCGGCCGGGGGCTATTTTTTTGCGTTTTCGGCGTCTCGGATGTATGTCCAATCACCGGCAAAAGCTCGCTCTCCTTGCCCGGCCGGGCCGGCGAGTCCCAGTTGTCCTTTGCCTGTTACCGGTTCGTGTGTGCCGTCGAGGGCGGGATCGACATAGTGTACGAACCACGCTTCCAGCTCGGCTTTCATTTCCCGAATTTGGCCTTGATAGGCCGTTTCCTCGATCAAGTTGTTTTCCTCGCCGGGGTCGTTCACCAGGTCATAGAACTCGTGCGGGCCATAGGGATAGCGATGGAT
The DNA here is from genome assembly GCA_964481205.1 of uncultured Anaerolineae bacterium. Lineage (GTDB taxonomy): Bacteria > Chloroflexota > Anaerolineae > JAFGEY01 > JAFGEY01 > CAYRXM01. The sequence continues at coordinate 23,986 of CAYZYE010000005.1, forward strand.
GTATTTCCACGTTGTGCTGCGGATCATCCGCACCGGGCCGTACTCGGCGAACGGCTTGCGGTTGTCCAAAATCACGATGCTTTCTCGACCGCCCAGGGTTTTCCCATTGAGCAGTGACGCAAAACTGGCGCCGGGCAGTTGTTCGGCGGCCGGGTTTTCAAGCCCCAGGTATTCGAGCAGGGTGGGCATGATGTCATAGTGGCTCAACAGGTGTTCATCGACGACGCCCTCGGGCGCGTGGCCGGGGCGGGAGATCAGGGTGGGTACGCGGACCGAGGTGTCGAACATGTTTTGTGGAAAGGTGCCGTTGCCTTTGCCAAAGATGCCGTGGTGTCCCATGTTCATTCCATTGTCGCTGGTAAAGATGAGCAGGGTGTTTTCGCGCAGGCCGTTTTCTTCCAGCCAGCCGAGCAGCCGGCCGACATTGGCATCCATGGCGGTGATTGCGGCGTAATAGCCGCTCAAGAGCGGGCGGCGGGTCTCTGGGGTGTAGCCATGTGGTGCGCTGTTCACTTGCCAGGGGTGCATCGGCAGACGTGGGATCGAGGCAAAGGAACAGTTGTTGAAATAGTCGTCGAACAGGTCATGGGGATGGTTGCCGCGGTCCCACGGGCTGTGCGGCGCAGTATAGTGTACGCTGAGGTAAAAGGGCGCATCGGAGCCAATTTGTTCGTTCAAAAAACCTAGCGCGTTGTCGGTGATGTGGTCGGTGACGTATTTTGGTTCGCAGACGACCTTGCCGTCGACGATCATTGGCGCGTCATAGTACGAGCTGCCACCTTTGGCGTGTACCTGCCAAAAGGTAAAGCCCTTTTGGGCGTGGTGCGCGTCGCCGAGGTGCCATTTGCCGCTCAGGCCGCAGCGGTAGCCGTTTTGGGCGAGCAGTTCGGTATAGGCCAGTTGCCCCTGGAGGTACTCGATCAGCCGTCCGCCTTTGTCGCGTTCGATGGTCGAATTTCCGGCGCGCAGCCAGTCGTGGATGCCATGTTGCGAGGGGATGCGTCCGGTGAGGATCGACGCGCGGGCGGGTGAGCAGACCGGCGAGGCGCAAAAGAAATTTTCAAAACGAATGCCTTGGGCGGCAATCCGGTCGAGGTTGGGTGTGCGTACCTGGGCGCCGGCGCAGCCCATCGCCCAGTAGCCCTGGTCGTCGGTGAGAATAAAGAGAATGTTGGGTCGAGTTGGGTCTTGGCTTGGCATTGGGGTGTCCTTTGTGTTTTTGTCTGGCCGGTCAATTGGTCTCGAATTGTTGTCGTTTGTCTCCAAACAATGTCATCAAGGCGACAAAGATGATCAGCGCCAGTCCCAGGTTGGCGATTGTGGTGTAAGTGATCACCTGGGGGCCAATTCTTTCAAAGAGCTGCCCGATGAGCCAGGGTATGATCAACCCGCCAGAGCTGACGCCGATAAAAAACCAGCCCGTGGCCTGGCCGGTGATTGACATCAAACTTTCGGCCAGCGACATGGTGGTGGCAAAGAGCGGCGCAATGGTCAGGCCGGCGCCCATCACGCCGATCCACACGGCCGGCGGCGAGTGGGGCCAGATCAAGATGATGCACGCGCTCAAGACCCCCAGGATCAGGTTGCCGGCCAACATTGTGCGCGGGCGCAAGCGGATGGCGATGGGGATCGCCAACAGTCGCCCCAGTGTAAATGCGCCCCAGAATGCCGAGTTGAGATAGGCGGCGGTCGTTTCGTCGCCCAGGTTCATTTTCAGCGCATAGGTGAAAATCCACCCACCGATGCCCAACTCGGCGCCGACGATGAGAAAAAAGAACAGCGCGAGCAGGATGACGAGCAAGATGTTGACCTGGCTGTTTGCTTTTTCTTGGCCGGCATTCTGCACGGACGGGCTGGGCAAGCGACTGATCAGCAGGATGACGGGAACGACGAGCAAGGCGAGTGTCCAGTACACCCAGCGTACATTGTCGGTTCGCTGCATTACCTGGGCGACGATGAGCGGCGACAGGAACGCGCCAACGCCAAAGAAAAAGTGCAGGCCATTCATGTACGGCCCTACCTGGTCTTGGTGAACCCAAACCAACAATGTGTTGCCGCCCACGTCGAGGACGCCTGCGGCGGCGCCGATCAACAGCCATACGGCGGCCAGCAGCCACAGGTGGGTGACAAAGGGCACGCCGACGATCAGCGCGGCGACGATCAGGAGGACGCTCGCCAGCACCGGATGTCCGGGCATGCGGTCGTACAATCGTCCGCCTTGGGACGAGCCGATCAGATAACCCAGTGAATGGGCCGTGAACACATAGCTGATTTGACTCAAGGCGCTCGATGTGTTTTCGGCCAGGTTGGGCAGTGTTGGCCCCAGCGAGGCCGAGACGACGCCCAGGGCGGCAAAACCGGCATAATAGCCGATGGTTTGCGCAGTTTTACGGGCGCGTAATGTGGTTGGCGAAACGGTGGTCGTTGATGAATTCATGATCACTCCTGCTACCGAGAATAATAGATTGTTCTATGATCGCAATGTGGCTTTGAGGCGCAGTGGGTGGAGTAAGAGTTCCAGCGCATAAACGATGCCCGGACTGACGATGTCGGCGGCGTTGACCGTTTCGATGGCGGCGCCTTCCGGCTGGATCAGGGCGATGCCCAGCGTCGATGCCTGGAGCATCAGGCGGTCGTTGCGCCCGTTGCCAATGCTGACCGTGTGCGCCGCGCCGAGGCTGTGTACGTAATCGCGTTTGGCCTCGGTTTGATTGCCGGCCGGCAAGATGGACAGTGTGCAGGGGACGCCGGCAAGCTGCGCGCGTGCGCTGCCAAAAGTGTCGGCGGTGACGACGTGGACGGCAACCTGTGCGGCCAGCTCGTTCAATGCCTCTCTGACCCCGGCGATCAGTTGGCCGTCAAAGGCGATCGTGCCATTGTAATCCAGGATGACATGTTCAAATTTGAGCGTTTTATAACCCGGAATGTCGATTTGAATCATTCTTTTTCCTTTGCAAGAGTCGTCTTGGCGTTTGACAATCCCCTTGGAGCACAGGCGCCGGCCGCGCCCTGGCGTTTTTGCTAGACCTGTCCCCACTTGATCAAGTTGTCGATGCTCAATTTGGCGCTTTCCAGCGACGGGCGTTGGCAGCGATCCTGCTCGACGATGTACCATGTCGCGCCGTTGGCCTGGCTGGCGGCGAAAATGGCGTGCATGTCGATAATTCCTTCTCCCACCTCGGCAAAAGTCGGCTCGTCGCCGGCGGTCATATCTTTGAGGTGAATCAATGGGAAACGCCCCGGACGGGCGGCAATGGTTTCGGCGGGATCATGGCCCGCAAACTGCACCCAGTAGACATCCACTTCGCCTTTGACCAGCTCTGGGTCCGTGTTGTCGTACAGGGCGTCGAACAGTGTCTTGTCCCCGATCCGGGCCTCAAACTCAAAGGCGTGGTTGTGGTAACAAAACTGCATTCCACGGGACTGGCAGGTCTGACCGATGCGGTTGAACAGGGCGCACGTTTCGGCAAACTGCTCCGGCGCGCGGTATGGTTCCGGCAAATAGGGACAGGTGATGTACGGCGCGCCCAGTTCGGCAAAGTAGTCGAGTTGGGCCTCCAGTTCGCCGGTGAGCAGGTCGATCGCCAGGTGCGGCCCGACCGCCTTGAGGTTCAGTTCGTCGAGCAGCGCTTTCAATGCTGGCGCCGATAGCCCGCCCGTTCCGGCAAACTCGACGCTGTTGTAACCCATTTGGGCGACCTGGCGCACCGTACCGGCAAAATCTTGGGCCGTTTTGTCTCGAACGGTGTAAAGCTGTAATGCAACAGGTAATTTCTTGGTCATTTTTTCTCCTTGTCGGCAAACTCGTTGATCTGGATTTTTTGTCCGGTCTCGGCGCTCTCGATGGCCCCCAAGACCATAGTCAAACTTTTGATATTGTCGGCGCCGGTTGTCTCCGGCTCGGTGCGGGTTTGCACCGCGTGGATAAAAGCCTCGATCACGCCCGCGTGCCCGCAAAGCATCTGCGGGGCGTCCCATTCGGGCACGGGAACGTCTTGCAATTTAGAGTTAAATCCCCCGCTTTCCACCGCCACCTGGGCTTGAAACCCTGCCGCGCCGTTCCAGGTCACGCTGCCCTTTTCGCCGATGATGCGCCAATCGCACTCCCAGGCGGTGTTGAGACCCTCTGCGCACCAGCTGCCGCGATAGGTATAGACGACATCGGGCGCGGGTGCGCCGGCGCTTTGCATCTCGAAAATGGCGACTGCCGAGGCGTCGTGATCGTACCACGAACCGGGCGGGTTCCACTCGTGGCAGTAGACGGATGCGGGGTCGCGGCCCGTGATCAACCGCGCGGCGTCAAAGGTATGGATGGCCATGTCGAGCAGCAGGACGTGCTGCATGTGGTCGCGAAAGCCGCCAAAATGCGCGCCGATGTAAAAATCACAGTTGACGGTGGTGATGCGCCCCAGCGCGCCGCTGTCCAGAAACTTGCGCAGGCGGCGAATGTTGGGGTCGTAACGCCGGTTTTGGATGATCGCCAGGGTGCGCCCGGCCCGGCGCGCGGTTTCGATCATTTGCGCGGCGTTCTCTATCGAGTCGGCGAGCGGTTTTTCGCACAGCACGTGGCAGCCGCTTTCGAGGGCCGTGATCGTCGTCGCGGCGTGCGCCTGAGGGACGGTGCAGTTGAACACCACTTGGGGGCGGGTGGCCTGGAGCGCGGCGGCGAGATCGGCGCCGATCATTGCGTTGTCGTCGCCGTATTCGGCGGCGCGCTGCCTCGCGGCCTCGACAATCAAGTCGACATAGGCGACCATGTTCACATCGCCTCTGGCCTTGATCGCGTCGAGCCAGGCGCGGCTGATCCCACCGCAGCCAACGAGCAATGCGCGGATCATAGTGCTCATACAATGTTCTCCTCTTGGTTATGGAATTGCCCAGGCTTTTCCAGCCCGTTTCAAAGACAACTTTTGTCGCTTGCAAGTTTTGGGACATTTTACAAACTGGAAAAGCCTTATGCCCCGGCGATGCGCGGCATGCGCGTCGGCTCGCGCTGAATTTCGGCCTGGACAAATTTGAGCAACAGTTCGGCCTTGATCGCGGCGTATGCCGGGTCGTCCCAGCGGTTGTGCAACTCGCGCGGGTCGGTTTGCAGGTCAAACAACTCGCCGTACCCGGCGTTCCGGTAGACGGTGATTTTGTAGCGGTCTGTGACCAGCGTGCGCAGGTGAACGGTGGTCGGGTTGTGACGGTTTTCGATCAGCACCCAGTCGCGGGCCTGGCTCTCGTCGCCGCTCCACACCTCGAGCTGGTTCAACCCCTGCATCAGTCCCGGCGTTTCGATGCCGGCCGCGTTCAAGAATGTGACCGGCCAATCGACCTGGCATTGCAGCGTGTTGGAGCGGACGCCGGCCGGGAGCACGCCGGGGTAACGGGCGATCATTGGTATTCTGAGCATATCTTCATAGTGAAACGCACCTTTGGCGATCAGGCCATGCTGTCCCAAAAAGTGGCCGTGGTCGGTGCTGAACACCACCAGCGTATTGTCGGCGATGCCCAGGCGATCCAGCGCGTCGAGGATGCGCCCTATCTCGCTGTCGATCAGGCTGACCATGCCATAATAGCTGGCCATACTCTGCCGCAGCTCGTGCTCGCTGTGCAGGTGCGAGTGAAACCCGTGCAGTCCCTTGCCGTTCGGCTCGCGGTACATTGAATAGTCGGGGTTTTGTTCTTGCGTTTTGGCAAATTGCGGCGGCATGTCGTCCATCTCGCCGGCGACAAATTCTCCCGGTTCCATATCCTCCATATCGTACATGCTGGCCCACGGCTCGGGTATGGCATAGGGCGGGTGGGGGTCGAAAAAGCTGGCCCACAGGAAAAAGGGCTTGTCTTCTTGCAGCGACCGCTCCATGTTGGCCACCGTCCGCTCGCCGACCCAGTGTGTGTGATGGAACGCTTCGGGGATGTCCCAGATCATTGCTCCGCGCGTGTACTGGGGGCCGCGGTACTTGTCGTTGGGATCGGGCGGCCATTTTTGAAAATAGTCGCGCCATTGGGTAAACCCTTTTTCTTCCATCCAGATGGCGTAATGCTGCCCGGCGTGCGATTCGTGGGCGTGCATACGCGCCGTCTCGACGTGGTTAAAGCCGTACCACGGGCCGTGGAAATTGCGCCAGAATTCCAGGTCGCGCATGATCGGCTGGCACTCGATCGACTCGCTGCCCGGCGCCGAGGCCAGTGGTTGAAAGTGCGCTTTGCCCACAAGGATGCTGTTGTAGCCGTGCGCCTGAAAGGTGTCGCCGACGGTGGGCACGTCTTCCGGCAGTTTGACGCCGATTGTCCAGCAGCCGTGCCAGGCCGGGTACAGCCCGGTGATCATTGTCGAGCGCGAGGGCGAGCAGACCGGATTGTTACAGTAGGCACGGTCGAACAGCACGCCCGTCGCGGCCAGGCGATCCAGATTGGGCGTTTTGATTGTGGCATTGTTGGCGCCCAGAGCGTTGTAATGTTGTTGGTCGCTGGTGATGAGCAGGATGTTGGGGCGAGAGTGAGACATGAACAGAGGCTCCTTTTTGATGTTGTGTTATGCCATTGTGTCCAGCATATCAATCGTCACCGGCCATTGCAGCGGTTGACCATTGACAAAACGTTCGATCTCTTGGACGGTATAGTCGCCTTGTCGCTGGCGCGCTTTTTCAGATGCTCCGGCGATGTGCGGGGTGAGGAATACGTTGGGCAGGGCGCGGTAGGGGTGGTCTGGGGGCAGCGGTTCCTGGTCGAACACGTCCAGCGCAGCCTGGATGCGACCGCTTTCCAGTTCGGCCAGCAGCGCCTCCTGGTCGATCGAATGGGCACGCGCGGTGTTGACCAGGGCGGCGCCGTCTTGCATCAACCCGAGTTCTCGCGCGCCGATCATGTGGTAGGTGGCCGGCGTCGAGGGCACTTGCATCGACACGACGCGGCAGTTGGCGAGCAGATCGTCCAGTTCGACCTGGTGTACGCCCAGTTCGGCGGCGCGTTTGTTGCTCAAATAGGGGTCATAGACCCATGTTTCCACCCCCAGCGCGCGCAGCAGTTTGATCAGGCAGCGCCCGGTATAGCCGGCGCCGACCACGCCGATGCGTTGGTGGACGATCTCTTGCCCCAGCGCGGGGATGGATTGGCTGCGCCATTCGCCGGCGCGGACGGCTTGGTCGTGGCGGTAGGCGTGACGGAGCATCAACATGATCAGCATCAGCGACATGTCGGCGACGGCGGGGGCGATCGCGCCGGCGGCGTGGGTCACGGCAATGCCGCGCTCGAACACGGGACGGGGCAACATTTTTTTGATGCTGCCCGCCGTGTGGGCGACGAGTTTGAGCCGGTTGGCTGCGTCCAGCACTTGGGGGGTAAAGGTGGGCGTCCCCCAGCCGGTCAGCACGATGTCGAAATCGGGGATCAGCCCGGCCAGCTCTGGGGATGAGGGGTTGTGCGCTTGTTCGTTAAAGACGACATGCCCCAGTTTGCGCAGGGCGCGATCGGCGTCTGGCGTAAAGAGTGTGTGGTACAAGCCTGGTTGCGGTACGACGAGGATGCGGGGTTGGGATGACACGGTCATTGTTTTGGCCTCCATGTTTGGGCGGTTGGCGGGATCGCCGGCGCGTTTTTTGGCGAACTCGCGAGTGTGAGCCATTATAATGCCTGCTCGTTCTGCTGTCAACATCGGTGTGTGTTTTTGTCTGGGATGCGCTTTTGACAAGAATAGCACATCGGGGTAAAATGAAAGAAATCGAAAACAAAGACAACTCGAACAAGAATAGGGAATGCCTCAATGGTGACGGACAAACTTTTTCTTCAGGAGCGATTGGATCGTATCGTTACTTTGCTTCAGGAACAGGGACGTGTTTCGGTTTCCGAGTTGAGCCGGCGTTTTGCCGTTTCAGCCGTGACGATCCGCAATGATTTGACCACGTTGGAAAAACAGGGGTTGCTTATTCGCACGCATGGCGGGGCGATGCTCAAGCCCATTTCCGGCGCAGAATTGGCTTTTGACTTTCGGCGTGGGCTTTACCCCGTTGAAAAGGAGCGCATTGGTCGGGCTGCGGCGGCGATGGTGCTGGATGGTGAGGCGATTGCCCTCGATGCCAGCACGACCGCCTGGCATGTCGCCCGGCATCTCAAGGACCGGCGCGAGTTGACGGTGGTGACCAATGGCTTGTTTATCGCGCTCGAATTTCTCGATTCTCCCGGTGTGATGGTGGTGATGCCCGGTGGTTCGCTGCGCGCGGCGTCGGCATCGTTGACCGGCGAGCTGGGCGCAGATATTTTGGATCGTTACAACGTGCAAAAAGGGTTTTTTGGCGCGCGTGGTTTTACCCTGGGCGAAGGGTTGACCGATGTCAATCAATACGAGGTGGCGCTCAAACGGCGGATGGTCGATCGCTGCAAACAAGTGTTTGCCGTGGTCGATTCGAGCAAGTGGGGGCAGGTTGCGTTTGCGACTTTTGCCAAATTGGACGAGATCGAGTGCGTCATCGTCGATCAGTCGGCGCCAGAAGAGATGTTGTCGGTGTTGAGGGAAAGACAAATCAAGGTGATGTTGGTGTAAAGGAGTCAAATTGTGAACAGGTACCCAACTGAAAAACAGGTTCGGGATGCTTATGCGCTGGCTCGAGAGCGTTACGCTTTGATCGGTGTGGATGCCGGCCAGGCGTTGAAAACGCTGGCCGGTATTTCGTCCAGTTTGCATTGCTGGCAGGGCGATGATGTGGGGGGCTTTGAGAACCCCGAGGGCGAGCTTTCAGGCGGCATTGCCGCCACGGGCAATTATCCCGGCAAGGCGCGCAACGCCGATGAGCTGCGCGCCGACCTCGATGTGGCCTATAGCCTGATTCCGGGCGTGCATCGTCTGAATTTGCACGCCATCTATGCCGAGACAGGCGGTCGGGCGGTCGATCGCAACGAGTTGCAGCCGGCGCATTTTGCCAATTGGGTGGATTGGGCCAGGGAAAAGGGGCATGCTCTCGATTTCAACCCCACCTTGTTTTCGCACCCCAAGGCCGGCAGCGGCTTTACGCTGTCGCATTATGACGAGGGGATTCGCCGGTTTTGGATCGAGCATTGCATCGCCTGCCGCGAGATCGGCGCGTCTTTTGGCCGGGCGCTGGGCGCGCCGTGCGTGACCAACATTTGGATTCCCGACGGGTTCAAGGACACGCCGGTCGACCGGGCCACGCCGCGTTTGCTGCTCAAGGACTCGCTGGACAAGATTTTGGCCGAGCCGATCGATCCCGCTTACAACCTCGACGCGGTCGAGGGCAAGTTGTTTGGCCTGGGCGCCGAGAGTTATACCGTCGGCTCGCACGAGTTTTATCTTGCTTATGCCGTCGCCAACCACGTGTTGTTGACTCTTGATTCGGGGCATTTTCACCCCACCGAGGTCATTTCTGACAAGCTTTCGGCGGTGATGCCTTTTGTCGACGAGCTGTTGTTGCACGTCAGTCGCGGCGTGCGCTGGGACAGCGATCACGTCGTCACTTTGACCGATGAGCTGCAAGCGATTGCTCAAGAGCTGGTGCGCGGCGGGTACTTGGGCCGCGTCCATATTGGCCTCGATTACTTTGACGCCAGTATCAACCGCGTGGCTGCGTGGGCGATCGGCGCGCGAAATACGATGCGGGCGCTGTTGATGGCGCTGCTCGAGCCGCTGGCGCAGATGAAAGCCCTGGAGATCGATGGCAATTATACCGCTCGTCTGGCCCTGTTGGAGGCGCTCAAGGGGATGCCATTTGGCGCGGTGTGGGACCAGTTTTGCCTGGAGCAGGGCGCGCCGTTGGGGCTGGCCTTGATGGAGGCGATCGAGGATTATGAGGTGAGCACGCTGTCGGCGCGCGGGTGATGAGGGGCATCATACTGCCGGCCAACGCGGAAAATTGGGCAAAATGTAAATTGCAATCCGTCGGGCCAGTTTCTTGGGAGCAATTCAAGTCCGGTGGTGATACGATCTGGGTTTACTTGGCTGCTTGAGGATTGCTTCAGGTGCAAAAGGTGTGCCTTTGCAATAGGGCTGTTCAATTCTAATTTGTGACTAAAGTCACCGCTGGCGGGCCAAAGCCGGGCGTTCCACCTGCGTGGACGCCGCCGCTGGTGGGGACTCGTCGCTGTAGAGGGACGACCAGCCAACGGCTCGCCAAACGCGGTTTCAACCGCTGGGTTGTAGAATTGAACAGCCCTGGCCTTTGCAATGACATTATCGTAGGGGGGCTGGTTGGGGTGTGGTGGCGATGCCAGTTTGACATGGAATGGAGGCAACCTTGGATCATCTTGGGCGTTTTATCGCCGTAATGGAATACCAACCGGTGGATCGCGTGCTCAACTGGGAGATGGGCGTGTGGGGGCAGACGCGCGATCGTTGGGCCGGGGAGGGACTGGACACGACCTCGCTGCATTGGCAGTGGTTTCCGGGCGAGGCGGCGTTGGGGCTGGCTCCCAAAGAGTTTATCTATTTCAACGGCGGGATGATCCCTCCGTTCGAGTACGAGGTGTACGAGGAAGATGAGCGGACGATCACCTTTCGTGACGCCAGAGGTATGGTGCGCCGCGCGCTCAAAGAGGGCACGGCGCACGGCATGCGCGCCTCGATGGATCATTTTATCAGCTTTCCGGTGCAGACGATGGCCGACTGGCAAGAGGTCAAAAAACGGCTTGACCCGGCCAGTCCCCAGCGCTACGAGCCAAACTGGGAGGTGACGCGCGTTTTGGGCTGGCAAAAGCGGCGTCATCCGCTGGTGTTTGGGCCGAACACGTCGACAGAGGGGTTTTATTGGTTTGCTCGCGAGTTGATGGGTACCGAGGGGCTGTCTTATGGCTGGTACGATCAGCCCAATTTGCTGCACGATATTATGGAGCACCACGCCGATTTTTTGATCGAGGCGGCGCGACCAATTTTGGAGCGCACGACGGTGGATTATGTGGTGTTTGCCGAAGACCTGGCTATGAAAACCGGCCCGCTGCTCAGCCCCGGCACATACAAGACCTTTATTTATCCTCGTTTGAAAAAGGTTTGCGAATTTTACAAATCACACGGCGTGCGCTATGTGGTGATCGATACCGACGGCAATCCCGAGGCCGTGATCCCGCTGATGCTCGACGCCGGGGTTGACGCGCTGTGGCCGCTCGAACGCGCCGCCGATCAAGACCCGCTGCGCCTGCGCAAGACATTTGGCAAATCATTGCGGCTGTGGGGCGGGGTCGACAAGCGCGTGCTTGCACAAGGCCCGGCGGCGATCGACGCCCATTTGCGCGAAATGCGCCCATTGATCGCGGAAGGCGGTTTTATTCCAACTGTCGATCACACCGTTCCGCCCGACGTCAGTTGGGCAAATTTTCAGCACTATTTGCGCAGCAAAGAAAAACTGTTGCGCGGCGAATTGTGACCCCTGATTCGCGTCCTGTGCCCCGCTGCCGGCCTGGCTTTTTGTTCCGCTGGCGATGAGGTCAACAAGGCGATTTTTTTCGCAAAAGAAAGGTATTCGATGAACAATCGAGAACGAGCAAACGCCGTGTTGCATTATCAAAATTACGACCGGCTGCCCATTGTCCATTTTGGCTTTTGGGACGAGACCCTGCTCAAGTGGGCGCAAGAGGGGCATATCAGCGCGGAGCAGGCGCGCGCCTGGCGCGATGGAAATCCCGCTGACGCCGAGATCACGGCCAAACTGGGCTTTGATTTCAACTGGTACCACTGCTTTGCCCCGCAAACCGGGCTGCGTCCCCCGTTCGAGTTTCAGGTCGTGGCCGAGTTTCCCGATGGGTCGCAGCACATCCGCGACGGCAATGGGGCGATCGTCTTGCGCAAACCTGGCGCCACCTCGATCCCGGCCGAGATCGACCACCTGCTCAAGGATCGCGCTTCGTGGGAGGCCGAGTTCAAGCCGCGCCTCCAGTTCACGCCAGAGCGCGTCACCGACGGGTGGGTGAATGTGGCGGGCGAAATGACGCCGTTCACCGAGGGCGGATTGGCGTATCTCTGCGCCGGCGAGTGGGAGACGCCCTATGGCCTTTTTTGCGGCAGTCTGTTCGGTAAAATCCGCGACTGGTTGGGATTGGTGGGGTTATCTTATCTGCAAGTGGACGACTCGCTGTTGTACGACGAGATCATTGACACGGTCGGCGAATTGTGCTATCAATGTACCAAAGCCACGCTAGAGACAGGCGCCCAGTTTGATTTTGGGCACTTTTGGGAGGACATTTGTTTCAAGAGCGGCCCGCTGATCAACCCCAAGGTGTTTCGCGCCAGGGTGGGGCCAAAATACAAACGGATCACCGACTTGCTGCATACCTATGATATCGACATCGTCTCGCTCGACTGCGATGGCAAGATCGACGACCTGGTGCCAATCTGGGTCGAAAACGGCGTCAATACAATGTTCCCGATCGAGGTCGGCACGTGGCACGCCAGCATTGCACCATGGCGAGAGAAATACGGCAAGGCCGTTCTTGGCGTGGGTGGGATGGACAAAAAAGTTTTTGCCTACGATTATGCCGCCATCGAAGCCGAGGTTGAACGACTCAAGCCGCTGGTCGATCTGGGCGGATTCATTCCTTGTGTCGATCATCGTATTCCGCCCGACGCCAGGTGGGAGAATGTACAATATTATTGTGAAAAAATGCACGAGGCGTTTAGATAAACCACGCGGCGCGTACCTCGGAAAGGAATCCCATCCATGTCTCTACTGACCAAATATGCCTCTCAAGTATCCACTTTTGTTTCCGTTTGTCACCGATTGGCGAACAATATGTATGTTACCGGCTATGGGGGCAACCTGGCCTGGAAATTGGAAGACGATCTGTTGCTGATCACCCCCACGCAGGTCAACAAGGGCGACATTACGCCGCAAGATGTGATCTTGATCGATCTGACCGGCGAGATCATTGAGGGCGTGCGTCGTCCGACCGGCGAGACGCCAATGTACCTCAAGTTCTTTAACGATCGCCCCGACATCATCTCGGTGCTGCACTGCCACCCGCCCAACATTTGCGCGATGGCGATTATGGACGGCCCCAACTGGCTGATGCGTCCGCTCTATCCCGAAACGACGACCGAGATCGGCCCGGTGCCGGTGGTGCCGTATGGCGAACCGCTCACCGACAAATTGGCGCAAAATTTTGCCCCCTATTTGCCCAAGTACAACAGTTTTATCATGGAAAACCACGGTCTGGTTTCGATGAGTCAGGGCGACATTCGCTGGACGCTGCTCAATGTCGAGGTCTTGGAGGCGACGGCGCAGATGGTCTTGCTGGCCCTGGCCTCCGGGCAGGGGATCAAGGAACTGGACCGGCAGGCGGTGATCGATCTGGACAATGTGATGAAGACCCGTGGCTTGCCGCTCTTTGGCGCGCCGGGGGTCAATTTCTCTTTGGAGGCGTTGTATTTTGAGGACGCTCAACTGCCTGGATAGTTGGGCAATTCCAGAAAAATAATTGTCCCAGATTGGCATAGGCCATAGAATAATGTTGAAAGTAAGCAAGTTTATGGAATTGCCCAAGTTTTTCCAGTCTGTTTCGAGGGCAACTTTTTATCTCCAGTGCTTGCAAGTTTTGGGACATTGTAAAAACTGGAAAAGCCTTATTGGAGGGAAATGAATGCCTGAGACGATCGTTCATCTGCGCCGGGCTTTTTTTGCGTCTGGTGAAAGCAAACTGATCGAGGTAGGCGCGTTATCGGTTTGGGCTTTTCTGTTCGATTCCGGCGTGTGTGGCTTGCGTCTGTGCAGCGACGTCGGCGAACTGGTGCTGCTGCCCTTTCAGGGCCAGCAAGTCTGGTCGGCGATGTTTAACGGGCGCAATATAACGATGAAGTCGATGTGTGACATGCCGGTCGCGGACGTTCCTTTTCTGGAAACATTTGGCGGTTTTGTCCAGCATTGCGGCGCGATGGCGGTGGGCGGCCCCGCTCCGGAGGATACCCATCCTTTGCACGGCGAACTGCCCAACGCGCCGTATCAGCGGGCGTGGCTCGTCGCTGGCGAGGACGCTCAGGGGACGTACATTGGCCTGGGCGGGCAGTATCGTCACACGGTCGCCTTTGGGGTCGATTACGTCGCCGAACCACTGCTCAAGCTCCATACCGGCTCGACTTTGTTCAATCTGGCAATGACGATCCGCAACCTCAAAAATTCGCCGATGGAGTTGCTCTATTTGACCCATGTCAATTTTATGCCCGTCGATGGCGGCCGGTTGGTTTACAGTGCGCAGCCGACGCCGGCGCACGTCCGCGTGCGCGCATCCATTCCGGCGCACATCCAGCCCCGGCCCGGTTACGCCGAGTTTTTGGCCGGCCTGCGCGAGCATCCCGAAAGGCATCATCGCCTTTCGTCCGAGTTGATGGCCGACCCAGAAGTGGTTTTGTTCATCGACTATCTGGCCGGCGGCGACGGTTGGGCGCACTCGATGCAAGTGCATCCGGCGGGATACGCCGATTACATTGCCCATCGCCCAGAGCAACTGCCCAAGGGCACGCGCTGGATCAGCCGCACACCCGATCAACAGGCCATTGCCCTGGTCGAGCCGGGCACGGCCGAGCCGGAAGGCTATAGCGCCGAAAAAGCCAAAGGCAATGTGCGCGTCTTGCCGCCCCAGGGCACGTTCCACAGCGATCTGATCATCGGCGCGTTGGACGCAGACAAAGCGGCTTTGATAGAGGCAAAGGTGCTGGAAATTGTAGGCTAGTGATCAAGGGACGCCATTCATAGGGAGTCGATATGGTTACGCAATCTGTTGATACTTGTCCCAAAGCGGAACAAGTTCAGATATCGCTACTTTGTCAGGCAACGGTCGCCAAAAGGCTGACCATTATGTGCTCTCTGTCTCGGACGACGATCAACCTCGCGCGCCGCGCCATACAAAGGGTTCATCCTTCTTATAGTCAAACGGAACTAGATTTGGCTTTTGTTGCTTATCATTATGGCACAGAGATGGCTGACCGTTTGAGTCGATATTTGGAGAATACACAAAATTTACGATAGGGGAGGTGCAACATTAACCGGATTTTATGGGAAGAGAAATTGAACGATTTTGATCTCGGCGTGCGGACGCAGGCGCTCAAACAATTGTTGTCCTGGGTCGAACAGGCCAAGATCGAAGTCGCGCCGGAGGCCGAGGTCGCCAACATGCACTGCCACACCTTTTTCTCTTTCAACGGCTATGGCTATTCGCCGACGGCGTTGGCCTGGCTGGCGAAAAAGAATGGCTACAAACTGATCGGCGTCGTCGATTTTGACGTGCTCGATGCGG
Organism: uncultured Anaerolineae bacterium; assembly: GCA_964481205.1. Classification (GTDB taxonomy): domain Bacteria; phylum Chloroflexota; class Anaerolineae; order JAFGEY01; family JAFGEY01; genus CAYRXM01. Next base: position 39,199 of record CAYZYE010000005.1, read on the forward strand.
TAGACGAGTTTTTGGCCGCCTGCGATCTCGCCGGCGTGCGCGGCAGCGCGGGGATGGAGACGCGCGTTTTCATCCCCGAATTTGCTACGCGCGAGATCAACTCGCCGGGCGAACCGGGCATTTCTTATTATATGGGCATCGGGTTCACGTCGAGCCGGGTGCCGGGGACGGTCGTGGACATTTTGGCGGGAATGAAGCGCCGCGCCGGGACGCGCAACCGGGGGTTGATCGAGCGGGTCAACGCCTACCTCGCGCCGGTGCAGATCGACTATGAGCGCGACGTGCTGCCGCTTACGCCGTCGGGCAACGCCACCGAGCGTCACATCACCGCCGCGTATGCCGCCGTTGCTGCGCGGATGATCGATGACCCGGCGGCCTTTTGGTCGTGCAAGCTCCGGCTGCCGCCGGCGCAGATCGCCGCTGTTTTCGACGACCCGGTCAAACTCGAAAAGCTGATTCGCGCCAGGTTGATGAAGCGCGGCGGGGTGGGCTATGTGCCGCCCGACGGCGGTTCTTTTCCAACGGTGGAAAAGGTGAACGAGTTGATTTCCGCTTGCGGCGCGCTGCCCTGCGCCACTTGGCTCGACGGCACTCTGCCGGGCGAGCAGGATGAAGAGGAACTGCTCCGGCTGCTGATCGACAAGGGCGTGGCGGCGTTGAACATTGTTCCAGACCGCAACTGGAACATTGCCGACCCGGAGGTCAAAAAGCGCAAGCTGCAAAACTTGTACGATGTGGTCGAATTGGCGCAGCGCCTCGACTTGCCGCTCAACATCGGCACCGAGATGAACGCCTTTGGTCTCAAGCGGATCGATACTTTTGACGCGCCAGAGCTTGCGCCGGTGCGCCAGGCTTTTATCGACGGCGCGTATTTTATCTATGGGCACACGGCGGCCCAGCGCGCGCTGGGCATTGGCTGCCGGAGCGAGTGGGCGCGGGCGCATTTCGCTTCGCATAGTGAGGAAAATGCCTTTTATACCGCTCTGGGACGCCGCACACCGCCGGGTGAGGCCGGGTTGGCGTGGTTGAGGCGAATTGGCGCCGGCGCGCCGCAGGCGTTCTTGTCGGCGTAAGGGCAGGGCTGTTCAATTCTAATTTGTGATCAGGTCTGAACATCTCTGCGTAAGGGAACAGTCTGTTCGATCGGGATGGGTTGCCGGTTGAATTGCACAATTTGGAACAAAGGAGTACACTGTGAATCATTTTGATAGTTGGCAGTTTCCTCTCCCACGCACACACACCGGCATCTTGCAGGGCAACGGCAAGATGGGGGTGATGATCTGGGGCGAGGGCAATGTGCTGCGCGTCACCGTCAACCGGGGCGATTTTTGGGACCACCGCGGCGGCAAGCCCTGGGTCGATGGGATGAGCTATGCCAACATTCGACGCCTGCTTGAGACGGGCGACGAGGCCGGGCTGCGCGCGTTGTTCGAGACGGGTGAGGTTCAGTCCGGGCATCCGCGCCGGCCGAGTTTGCTGCCCCTGGGACGGATCGAGTTGGTGTTGGATGAGGCGTTGTCGCTCGCCAGCGCCGATCTCGATATGCAGCGCGGGCAGGTGATCGTCCACGCGGCGGGGGGCGGGCGCAAGTGCGATCTGCTCCTCACTTTGTCGATGGTCGATCCGCTGCTGCACATTCGCGCCTCGGCGGCGTTTCCGGCGCTCCGGCGGGTGACGGCGTGGGATTATGTCGGCGAACAATTGCGCGACATTTCCTTTGCCGAACCCGAGTTGTTCGACGGCGAAACTCTTTCCGGCTGGGTGCAGGCGCGCCCGGTCGATCCGCCGCTGTGTCTTGGCTATCGCCTTGTAGACGGCGAATTGTGGTTGGGGTTGGAATACGGCAATGACGCGCCCTCGGCGCGGGCGGCGGTGGGGCGGTTGGTCGATCGTTACGCTGCGCAAGGCAGCAAACAGTTGCGCGTCGATGTCGCCGATTGGTGGGCGCGCTATTGGGCGACCGTGCCCAAACTCGATCTCCCCAACCCGCGTCTCGATTTCCTGTATCGCTATGGCATGTACAAATTTGCCGGGCTGACCAGTCCCGATGGAGGAGTGCCCGCCGGATTGCAAGGGCCGTGGATCGAGGAATACCAGCTGCCGCCCTGGTCGGGCGATTATCACTTTAACATCAATGTGCAAATGTGCTACTGGCCTGCTTATCGCGGCAACCGGTTGAGTCACCTCAAACCGCTCTTTGAATTGATCGCCGGTTGGACGCCGCGCCTGCGCGACAATGCGCGCGTTTTTGTCGGGATCGAGGATGGGTTTATGCTTCCGCATGCGGTCGATGATCGTTGCACGTGTATGGGCGGTTTTTGGACCGGCTCGGTCGATCATGGCTGCACGGCCTGGGTGGCGCAAATGATGTACGATTATTATCGTTATTCGGGCGACGTCGATTTTTTGCGCCGGACGGCTTATCCCTTTATGGTCGGGGCGATGCGGGTCTATGAGGAAATGCTCGAACGCGACGGCGATGGCTGGGCTTTGCCGGTCAGCGTCTCGCCCGAATATCGCGGCTCGGCGATGAACGCCTGGGGGCGCAACGCCAGTTTTCAATTGGCGGCGATCCATCGCTTGTGCGAAAACCTCGGCGAGGCGGCGCGGATACTGGGCGAGACGCCCAGGCCGGTTTGGGCCAGCATCCAGGCAGGATTGCCTCTGGCGGCGCTGTACGGCGCGGAGGGGGGCGCGCAGATTGCGCTCTGGGAGGGGACGCCGCTCCAAGAGAGCCACCGTCACCACTCGCACCTGGCGGGCATCTGCCCCTTTGACACGCTCGATCTCGACAACCCTGCCTGGCAACCGATTTATGAGCGATCGCTGCGTACCTGGGTCCGCGAGGGGATGGGCATGTGGTCGGGGTGGTGTGTGCCCTGGGCGAGTATGATCCACACCCGGTTCAATAATCCCGAGATGGCCGAGTTGCTGCTCGAAATCTGGCAGCGCGTCTACACCAACGAGGGGCACGGCACGCTGCACGACTGCGTCTTTCCCGGCTTTACGCTGATCGGCGCGCCGGGGATGATTGACCCCGTTCATTTGCCCGAAAAGATGCAGATGGACGCCGGCATGAGCGCGACCACGGCGATTATGGAGATGATGCTGCACGAACGGCGTGGCGTGCATTATCTCTTTGCCGGCGCGCCTGCGGCCTGGTCGCGAGTGGCCTTTGACGGCATCCGCGCTGCGGGCGCGTTTCTGGTCGGCGCGGAACGGGTGAATGGGACGGTGACGCGGGTGACGATTCGCAGCCAGGTGGGCGGTGTTTTTCGTGTAGCGAACCCGTGGCCGGCACAAGCCGAAATCGTTTCCTCAACAGGAGAACAAAAGGCGATAAAGGGAGATATTTTAACACTCAGTACACAAGCCGGGCAGACGCTTACAATACGATCGTTTGTCCGGGATCAAGTTCAAAGGAGTTGAATGCAATGTCTGATAAATTGACGGAATACAAACGCGGCGATGGCCCGCTGCCAGAAAAGAACAGGTTGTGGCCGCTGTACGGCGCTGGGTTTGAGAACTTGGGCCAGAACGGTCAGCCGATCGACGCGCCGATGCCCGACTATGGCCCCGATGAGCTGTTGGTGCGCCACGATGCCTGCGGGTTGTGCTTTTCCGACATCAAGGTGATCCGCGCCGGGCAAGACCACCCGCGCATTTACCGCGACATGAGCGTCGATCCCGTTGTCCTCGGCCACGAGGTGGCGCTGACCGTGGTCGGTGTGGGCGAAAACCTCAACGGGCAGTACCGGGTGGGCGACCGTTTTGTAGTGCAGGCCGATATTTACGCCAAAGGCGTTAATTTGGCGTATGGATATGAAATTCAGGGTGGATTATCGCAGTATAATGTGATCGATTGGAAGGTGTTGGCCGGCGATGACGGCTGCTATCTGTTGCCCGTTCAGGCGACGACCGGCTATGCCGAGAGCGCGTTGACCGAGCCGTGGGCCTGCGTCATTGCCGCATACGAGCTGAGCTATCGCACCGCTCTCAAGGACGGCGGCGCGATGTGGGTCGTGGGGACGCCGGGCGCGTCGCGCGACGACTATGTGGTGGGCGCCGGGTTCGATGCCGCCTCACATCCGGCCAAACTCTTGCTCACCGATGTACCGGCGCAGTTTGCCGTCTGGCTGCAAGCGCGCGCCGCCGAGTTGGGCGTCGAGGTGATTGAAAACGTGGCCCTCGACGCGCCGCCGGTCGAAACGGTGGACGATATTGTGCTGTTGGGCGCCGATCCCGACCGCATCGAGCGGCTCAGTCCTTATTTGGCCCAGTTTGGGATTATGGCCTTGATCGACGACAAGCCGATGGCGCGTCCGGTGTCCGTCGACGTGGGGCGCGTCCATTATTCGCGTTGGCTCTATGTGGGCGGCGCCGGCCCCGACATTGCCCAGGCGTACAGCGCCGTGCCTGCGCGTTCGACGCTCAAGCCGGGTGGCAAAGCCTGGTTTGTCGGCGCGGGCGGGCCGATGGGGCGTATGCACGTCCAGCGGGCGATCCAGTCCGAAAACAGCCCGCAGACGATCGTCTGCACCGACGTCAGCGACGGGCGGCTGCAAGACCTGTATCTCTCTTTTGCCGGAGAGGCGGAGAGCAAGGGGATCGCGTTCGTGTGCCTCAATCCGATGAACAAAGAGGCGTATGCCGGGGGAATGGCGCCGTTCAAAGAAACCGGCCTGGACGACATTGTCGTTTTGGCGCCGATCGCGCCGGTGATCGCCGACGCGGCGACGTACCTTGCTCCCCGAGGGGTGATGAACATCTTTGCCGGGATTCAGCGCGGCAAGCTGGCGCGAATTGACCTCAGCGATGCCTACCTCAAGGGCGTGCGCGTGATCGGCCATTCGGCGTCGAGCATTGACGATATGAAGTTGATGTTGTCTCAGGCCGAGAGCGGCACGCTTTCGCCCAACCGCTCGGTGGCCGCGGTCGGCTCGTTGGACGCGGCCCGCGACGGTTTTCAGGCCATGGTCGATACGATCTATCCCGGCAAGGTGGTGGTGTACCCGCAGATCAAGGATTTGGCGCTGACCGCGCTGGTCGATTTGAAGGATGTGCTGCCGACCGTTTACGCGCTGCTCCAAGATGGGCGCGAGTGGACGACCGAGGCCGAGGCCGAGTTTTTGCAGCAGATGTTGTCATAGATATTATGAACCTGTAGGAGGATGCGATATGGATAAAATATTGGACGGCAAAACCGCGGTTGTCACCGGCGGGGCGCAGGGGTTGGGGGCGGCGTTGTGCCTGCGGCTGGCTCAAGAGGGCTGCAACGTCGTGGTCGCCGATTTGAACCTGGAAGGCGCGCAAAAGACTGCCGCCGAGATCGCCGCCGCAAGCGGGCAGCAGGTCATTGCCGTGGGCGTCGATGTGACGAATGAGGCGCAGGTCGAGGCGATGGTGCAAACCGCCGTCGAGAAATTTGGTGCGCTGGATATTTTGGTCTCCAACGCCGGCATTTTGCTCTCCGGCCCGATCGACGAGTTTGAGGTGGGCAAATGGCAGGCGGTGATCAATGTCAATCTGGTCGGTTATATGATCTGCGCCAAGCACGCTGCGCGGGCGATGAAAAAACAGGGCCGCGGCGTGATCATTCAGATCAACAGCAAATCGGGCAAGAAGGGAAGTTTCAAGAACTCGGCTTATGCGGCGGCCAAGTTTGGCGGCATCGGCCTGACCCAGAGTTTGGCCCTAGAGCTGGCCGGCGAGGGCATCCGCGTCAATGCCGTGTGCCCCGGCAATCTGCTCAACTCGCCGCTGTGGGTCAATTCGTTGTTCAAACAGTACGCTCAAAATCAGGGCATCACCGAGGATGAGGTACGTCAAAAGTACATCAATCAGGTGCCGATGAAGCGTCCTTGCGAGTACGAGGATGTCGCCAACGTGGTCGTCTTTTTGGCCTCCGAGCAGGCGGGTTATATGACCGGTCAGGCGATCAATGTCACTGGCGGGCAAGAGATGCGGTAGGCGGGCGGTTGGTGGTTGGTGGTTGGTGACCACTGTTTTCAAGGAGGATGGGTATGACCAGGTTTCTCGCTTTCGATCTGGGCGCGGAAAGTGGCCGCGCTGTGGTAGGACATTTGGACGGCGGCAAGTTGAGTCTGGAGGTGATTCATCGTTTTCCAAACGGGCCGGTGCGCGTGGGCGACAATTTGCACTGGGATGTGCTGCGTCTGTGGAGCGAAATCAAGACCGGTTTGACAATGACGGTGAAACGATACGATGACATCGCCAGCATCGGCCTCGACACCTGGGGCGTCGATTTTGGCCTGTTGGCCGAGGATGGTACGCTGCTCGGCAACCCGTACCATTATCGCGACAGCCGCACCGACGGGATGATGGACGCCGCGTTCGAGATCGTGCCGCGCGCCGAGATTTTTGACGTGACCGGCATCCAGTTTATGCAGCTCAACAGTCTGTACCAGCTTTTGGCGATGGTCAAGGCGAACGCGCCGGCGTTGTCGATGGCGCATACATTGCTCACCATGCCCGACTTGCTCAATTTTTGGTTGGCCGGGCGCCGGGTGAGCGAGTTTACGATCGCCACGACGACGCAGTGCTATGACCCGCGCGCCGGCGATTGGGCCTACGATCTGTTGCGGCGATTGGGCGTCCCCACAGAAATGTTTGCCGAGATTGTCCCACCGGGCACGGTGCTCGGCGATCTGTTGCCCGGTGTGCAGGAAGAAACGGGCGCGGGGGCGATCCCTGTGGTGGCGACGGCGACGCACGATACCGGCTCGGCGGTGGCGGCGGTGCCGGCGACGGGGGAGGATTATATTTATCTCAGTTCGGGCACGTGGTCGCTGATGGGTATTGAGTCTGAAACACCGCTGATCAGCGAGGATATGCTTTATTTTAATTTGACCAACGAGGGCGGCGTGGCGCATACGCCGCATGCGCCAAATGTTTTTCGCGTGCTCAAAAACATTATGGGGTTGTGGCTGGTCCAAGAGTGCAAGCGTGAGTGGGAACGCGCGGGGCAGGTGTACAGTTACGACGAGTTGACGCGGATGGCCGCCGACGCGCCCGCGTTCGGGCCGTTGGTGTTGGTCGATGATCCGCGTTTTCTCGCGCCGGGCGGGATGCCGGAGCGCATTCGAGCGTTTTGCCGGGAAACAGGTCAAAGCGCGCCGCAGAGCAAAGGCGAGATTTTGCGCTGTGCGCAGGAAAGTCTGGCCCTCGAGTATCGCTGGGTGGCCGAAAGTCTGGACAAACTCACCGGCAAGCGCCTGGACACGATTCACATCATCGGCGGCGGGTCCAAGAACAAGTTGCTCAACCAGTTTACCGCCGACGCGACCGGGCGCACGGTCGTTTCCGGGCCGGTCGAGGCGACGGCGATCGGCAATGTGCTGGTGCAGGCGATGGCGATGGGGCAGATTTCGTCGTTGGAAGAGGGGCGTAGAATCGTCGCCCAGTCCTTTGACGTGGAGAGATTTGAACCCGGCGATTCGTCGCGGTGGGATGAGGCGTATCAAAAGTACCTGGGGTTCAAGAATATCTAGGCGCGTGCTGAAAAACCTTCCAATCGCAGAGAACGCCGAGAGCGCCAGGAAGCAAGGAGGCTCATTGCGAAATCCCCGGGTTGGCAAGGATCAGTGGGAGGCAGAAATGACTACCGCAGGACAGGATTTGATCGATATACCCGAAATTATCAGGACGGAACTTTTCTGTTCGCCGTACCTGCCATTGTATGCGCGGCAGTTGCAAATCTGGATGGAAAGGGAACAAGCCAGACGCGAGCAGTTTTATGAGGAAATGTCCGAGACGCAAAAAACAGAATTTATCAACGGGGAGGTGATTGTGCATTCACCGGTCAGGTCTTGCCACAATCTGGTTGGACAAAACTTGTTGCACTTGATGGGCACTTTTGTACGCAAACATAAACTAGGTTACATTGGATATGAGAAAATTCTCATCACGCTGACGCGCAATGATTATGAACCCGATCTTTGCTACTTTGGCCCGGCAAAAGCGCAGCACTTTACGCCGCAGCAGACCAGGTTTCCCGCTCCAGACTTTATAGCGGAAATCACTTCTCCAGGGACAGAGGCCAACGATCGGGGCATCAAATTTGAGGATTATGCGTTTCACGGTGTGCGTGAATATTGGATCATTGATCCAGAACAAGAATTTGTCGAACAATATTTTCTCCAAGATCGAGTTTACGAATTGCACTCCAAAGCGTTGACCGGCGTGTTGGAAAGCATCGCCATTGCGGGCTTTGTTATTCCGGTGCGGGCGATTTTCGACGAGGTGGAGCAATTTACGGCATTGCAAGCGCTGTTGAAAGGCGCGTAGGATCAAGTTTAACCACAAGGAGACAAAATGCAAGTAATTCAAGATTTTCTCGTTCAGGCGGGTTTGACCAAAGAACAGGCGCTCGATCTGCTGCGGCAGATGTGGGAGATCCGCATGTTCGAAAACCGGGTTTATGAGCTGCTGGGGCAGAACATTATCAAGGGCGCGTCGCACCTTTACGCCGGGCAAGAGGCCGTCGCCGTGGGCGCGATCTCGACGCTGCGCGACGATGATTTGATCACCAGCACGCATCGCGGGCACGGGCACTGTCACGCGCGCGGCGCGGCGATCGCCAAGAGCGAAGCGGACAAGACGGCGCATTACAACAAAATGCTGGCCGAATTGTGCGGCCGGGCGACCGGCTACTGTCTGGGGCGCGGCGGTTCGATGCACATTGCCGATGTCGAAAAGGGCAACCTTGGCGCGACCGGCATCGTCGGCGGCAACATTCCTGTGGCGGCCGGCGCGGCGTTGGCGCAGCAGATGCAGGGCAGCGACCGGGTGGTGCTCTGCTTTTTCGGCGACGGCGCAACCAACACCGGCAACTTTCACGAGGCGCTCAACCTGGCCTCGCGCTGGTGCCTGCCGGTCGTCTTTATCGCCGAAAACAACCTCTATGGGATGAGCGTGCCCTTTTGCAACGCTTCGGCGCTGATGGACATTGCCGATCGCGCCTGCGCTTATGGGATGGACGGCGAGGTCGTCGATGGCATGGATGTGCTCGCCGTGCGCGAGGCGGTCGCCAGAGCGGTGGAAAAAGCGCGTTTGGGCAAAGGGCCGACGCTGATCGAGGCCAAGACGTACCGCTATTACGGCCACAGCCGCTCTGACCCGCGCGCTTATCGCACCAAGACGGAAGAGCAAGAGTGGCACGACCGCGACGCGATCGAAACCTTTGCCGCCCGGCTGGTCGAGGCCGGCATTTGCACCCAGGCCGAGATCGACGCGCTAGAGGTCAAGGTCGAGGACGAGATCGACGCGGCGCAAGAATTTGCGCTCAATTCCCCCTTTCCAGACCCGGCCGAACTGGAAAAGTTTGTCTATGCGCCTTTTGTCTGGCGCGAGGAGGATTTTGCCCGCGAGCGCCGTTTGCGCAAACTGTGCAAGAACGCCGACGAGAACACGCCGGGGGTACACAAGGTACTGTACAAAGAGGCGCTGGTCGAGGCGGCGGACGAAGAGATGCAGCGCGACGAGCGCGTGTTCATTATGGGTGAAGATGTGGGCTTGTACGGCGGCGCCTATGGTGCGACCAAGGGGCTGTTTCAAAAATACGGCGTCGATCGCGTCAAGGACACGCCGATCAGTGAGGCGACGATCGGCGGCGCGGCGGTCGGCGCGGCGATGGCCGGCATGCGCCCGGTGGCCGAGATCATGTATGTCGATTTTACGCCGTTGGCGATGGACCAGATCGCCAATCAGGGCGCCAAAAACCGTTACATGTTTGGCGGCAAGACCAAAGTGCCGATGGTCGTTCGTTCTGAGGGCGGTGCGGGGCGCAGCATCGCTGCCCATCACAGCCAGTCGCTCGAGGCGCTGTGGACGCATTTCCCCGGCATTTACGTGGTGATGCCGGCTACACCCTATGACGCCAAAGGCTTGCTCAAAGCAGCGATCCGCGACGACAACCCGGTGATGTTTATCGAACATAAAATGCTCTACAACACCGATGGTTACGTGCCCGACGAGGATTACATCATTCCCTATGGCGTCGCCGATGTCAAGCGCGAGGGCAACGACGTGACCGTCGTTACTTATAGCCGGATGGTGCTGCGCGCCCTGGAGGCAGCCGAAAAATTGGCCGAGGAGGGAATCAGCGTCGAGGTGATCGACCTGCGCACGCTCAAGCCGCTCGATATGGACACCGTCGCCGCGTCGGTGAAAAAGACCGGGCGCGTGGTCGGCGTGACCGAGGCGTACAAGACCGGCTCGTTCATCAGCGAGTTGGCGATGCGCATTCAGGAAGAGGTGTTCGACTGGCTCGACGCGCCGGTCGTCCGTGTCGCTGCCGCCGATGTGCCCGTGCCGATGAGCGAACCGCTGGAAGACGCCGATATTCCCAATGTCGAGGCGATCATTGCCGGGATTCGCCAGGTACTGAGATAATAAATACACGAGTTACGCAGTTCGAGTCATGGAGGGCGTTTTGCACCCGAGATATATCAAAAAGCAACTCGTTCTATCCAAGAACTCGATGTTTGGGCCTTTCTAGTACTAGAGCAGGACTTTCCTGGGACCGTCATTCTGAGTGGGCTATGGCGCTGACGCGTCACGCTTTCAGCAAGAAACAGCACTTTCAAAGAGCTTGTCATTCCGAGCGTAGCGAGGAATCTCCTGGCTCTAATTTGACCAAGTTTGTTTCTTAGTAGGAGCGGAGCGACGAAGCCTGCCCTGAGCGCAGTCGAAGGGAATCTCCTCTTGTATGTTAAATTCAAGCCACGAGATTCTTCACTGCGCCGCCTGCGGCGGC
>CAYZYE010000006.1:0-18513 GCA_964481205.1 uncultured Anaerolineae bacterium
TATCGGCACGCTGTTTTATTTACTGACACGTCCCCATCCAACGAGCCGAGATCGCTGGATGACGATGCTGCATTTTGCCGAAGGCGTGTATGCCGCGCACTTGCTGCGTCCCAGGTCGGTCAACCATCTGCATGCCCACTTTGTCGACCGGGCGGCGACGGTGGCGTTGGTGGCCGGTCGATTGCTGGGCGTTCCCTACAGTTTGGCCGTGCATGCCGGCGAAGATATTTATGTGCATCCGGTTCTGCTGCCCACCAAGTTTGCCGGGGCCAAATTTGCCATTTCTTGCACGCAATATAACCTGGATTATCTCAAACAAGCCGGGATTCCCGATCTGGATGTCAAAGCCTGGGCCATTCACCACGGATTGGATTTCCATCACTATGCCCCGGGCGATCGGCCGCACCAGCCGCCGCTGATCTTGTCGGTGGGACGGCTGGTGGAGAAAAAAGGGTTTGTGTATTTGATTCGCGCCTGTCGTCATCTCTGGGAGCGCGGGTATTCATTTGTCTGTCACATCATCGGGCCGGGGCCGGAACGCGCCAGTTTGGAGGCGCTGATCGCCGATCTGGGTTTGCAAGACAAGGTCATTTTACGCGGCGCGTTGCCCCATGATCAGGTGATCAACGAGTACGGCCGGGCGACGGTTTTCGCGCTGCCTTGTATACGCGGTCAGGATGGCAGTCTGGACGGCATCCCCAATGTCCTGCCGGAGGCAATGGCGTCTCGGCTTCCGGTGGTGTCGACGCCGGTTTCGGCGATTCCCGAGCTGATCGAAAATGGGGTTGACGGGTTGTTGACGCCTCCCAGAGACGCGGTGGCGCTGGCCGACGCTCTGTCCCGTTTGCTCGATGACCCGGCGCTGCGGCAGCGATTGGGCGAACAAGGACGGCAAAAGGTGATCGAAACGTTCGATATTGAACGCAATGTGCGTGCAGTTTACGATGTTTTTGTGCGCCTGGGAGGGAGCAACGATGGCCGAGCCTGAACGCTTGTTTGAACGGATGGGGATCAAGGCCTTGTTTCTGGTGTGGGGCGCGCCGCAGGGATCGCATCGCAGCGAGTTGATCGCCCGGTTGTTGGGTCTGGATATCAAGCATATCTACATCATTGCCCGACAGGGGAAATTGCTTGCTCCATTCAAATATACCTGGCAGTTTTTTGCAACCCTGTTTTTTCTGGCCAGGAACCAATATGAATTGGTGTTTGTGCAAGACCCGCCTATCTTTGCTGTATTGACGGTATATTTCTTTGGTTTATTTCAAAAGACATATTTTATTATTGATTCTCATACGGATGCGCTTCAGGCTTTATGGTGGAAATGGACCCTGCCGCTGCATCGGTTTTTAGAACGTCGAGCGATCACGACCATTGTAACCAATGATCGATTGCGAGACATGGTTGTGGGTTGGGGGCAGCGCTGTATGGTCTTGGAGGACCCCCCCATCCAGGCTTTGATCTCTGAGCCAACCACTTTGCCGGGCGATTCATTCAAGGTGGTGATGGTCAGCACTGCCGATTATGATGAACCGGTCCAAGAGGTCGTGCAAGTCGCTGCGAGTTTGGCCGACTGTGATTTTTATATCACCGGGGATTTCAAGCATTCGCGTCATCATCAAGGCGTGATCGAAAACGCGCCGCCTAACGTTCATTTTACGGGCTATTTGCGCGAGGGATTTATGCCATTGTTGAATGCGGCCAATGTGATCATTTGTTTGACCTCCGAGGACAATACTTTTTTGAGCGGCAACAATGAGGCGCTCTGGCTGGGCAAACCGCTCATCACTTCGGACTGGCCTATTTTGAGACGGTATTTTAGCAAAGGAACCATTTATGTAGACAATTCCGTGGAGCAGATTCGCCAGAGCGTCATCGAGATGCGCCAACATCTTGGCGTCTATCAAAGTGGCATTTTAGAATTGCAGCAGGAACGTCGCCGCGAGTGGTGGAGCAAGGTCGATGATCTGGTACAACTCGTCCAGCAAAAGATGAAAATGTCCTCAGAGGAGAGCTAGTGTGGTCAAACGTGTTTGCATCATCCGGCAGAATGTATACCCTCAAGATTTGCTGGTGCGGCGAGAAGCCGAGACGCTGCGCGACGCCGGTTTCCAGGTCGATGTGATCTGCCTGCGTTTGCCCACGGATCAAGCCCAAGAGGTACTGGATGGCGTGCGTGTTCATCGCCTTTTTGTGCCTCAGAAAAAGGGACACCTGGTTCTCTATGTCTATAAATATATGCTCTTTTTCCTGCTTGCCGCGTTCAAGTTGACCATGCTGCACTTGCGGCAGCCTTTTTCGGTTATCCAGGTCAACACGATGCCCGATTTCTTGGTGTTTGCGACGCTGGTTCCACGGCTGTTGGGGGCCAAGGTGACGCTGGTCATGTATGAGCCGATGCCCGAACTATGGGAGACCTTGTACCAACGTCGTTGGGCGGCACGGCTGATGGCGATCATTCAACAAGCGGCCATTCGTTACGCGCATGCCGTGTTTGCCGTCACGGCGCAGCAAAAGGACACCTTTGTCGCTCGTGGAGCCAACGCGGACAAGATCACCGTGATCTTGAACGCGCCAGAGACGCGATTTTGGGAACAGTATACACCATCGGACCTTGTTCCTGATCATCATTTTACATTGGTTTGTCATGGCGCGATTGAAGAGCGGTATGGTCATGACACGATGCTGCAAGCGATCCAAATCGTCAAAGACGAGGCGCCCGACATTCGGCTGCGCATTATGGGTATGGGCAGCTACCGGGATCGATTTTTGGCGCTGATCGACGAGATGGGCCTGGACACGTGGGTGCAATACCTTGGCTGGGTGTCGCTGCCGCAGTTGGTCGACGAATTGGCTCACGCCGATGTGGGGATTGTGGCGCAAAAATCTTCGTCCTATTCAAATCTGGTGCATACCGGCAAGATGTATGATTTTATGGCTTTCGGCAAACCCGTTCTGGCTTCACGGCTCAAGTCGGTGCAGGCGTATTTTGGCCAAGACGCGCTGCGTTTCTTTGCACCCGGCGACGCATCCAGTTTGTCCGAGGCGATCCTCGATCTCTATCATCATCCTGAAAAACGTCATAGTCTGGTCCGGGTCTCGCAAAAGTTGTACAGGCAATACCAATGGCCCAACCAGAAACAGGCCTATTTGTCTGTATATCAAAAACTGGTCGATTGAAAATGAACCCATTTGCTATTGCCCTCCGGGGCAAAGGAGCACGCCAATTTGTTCGGCGCGGCGTCAACCTGATTGGCCGGTATGGCTGGACGCCGCGCAAGATGGAACGCGCTCTGTCTCAGCTGGTAGACATTTTGGCCCGGTTCGAGTGCCGCGCCACCTGGCCTATTACCGCTGTTACATTGCAAAGAAATCCATCCCTTGTTCGCAAGTATCACGATCTGGGGATCGAGTTTGCCGTTCACGGCTATCGCCACATCGATCACTCGACGCTCTCGCAAGCAGAACAACTGGCGCAATTTGCCCAGGCCAGACAAATCCTGTCGCAAACGGGCATCCCGGCGGTTGGTTTTCGCGGCCCTTATTTGCGTTGGAACGCGGATACGTTGGCGGCGTTGCAAACGCAGGGTTTTAGCTACGACAGCAGTCAAGGATTGGCCTGGGACGTGTTGGACGGGCGCGAAACGCCCGCTTACCTCCACGTCTTGGATTTTTACGGCGCGCTGCCGGCGCCCAAGTACCTGTCTGTGCCTGAAATTCAGGGCCGCCTGGTGCGCATTCCTTACAGTTTGCCGGATGATGAAGCGCTGGTCGAACGACTGAATATGGACGCGCAGGCGTCAAGCAAGCTGTGGCTGGCGATCCTGGAGCGAACCTATGAGCTGGGTGAAATGTTTACGCTTGGTTTGCACCCCGAACGAGCCGCTTTGTGTCGAGAGGCGTTGGCAGCTGTTCTTGCCCAAGCGCGCTCGCTGACGCCGTCGGTTTGGATTGCCCGGCTGGACGAGATCGCTGCCTGGTGGCGCGCCCGAAGCAAAGCGTCCGTTCAGATCGAACGACTTGGCCAGGGCGGGTTTCGTTTTCAGGTGGATGGGCCGCCCGGCGCGGTCATTTTAGCTCGCGGCGTTCATACCGATGCGCCAGCCATCCCGTGGGCCGATGGCTATGTGCAAATGACCTCTCGTACATTTACCGTTGACTCGCGTATCGCACCGTGGATCGGCGTCTCGCCCACTTCGTCACCGGGGCTGGCCGGGTGGTTGCGGCAGCAGGGTTATATTGTCGAGCAAGATGCCGCACAAGGAACTTGCTCCTGTTATTTGGATCGGGTCGATTTTTCCGCCGGGCGCCGGCGTTCACTCTTGGCCGAGATCGAAAGCGCTGACCGGCCACTGGTGCGCCTGGGGCGCTGGCCCGGTGGGGCGCGCAGCGCGTTGGCCGTGACCGGCGACATTGATTGTTTGACCTTGTGGGACTATATTGGGAGGTTATTTCCAAAGTCGTGAAAAACATTACTATTGTTAACAAACTCGCGGAAGACAAATGGCGACAATTTGTCGAGGACCACCCGCAAAGCAACATTTTTCACACCCCAGAGATGTTTCAGGTCTTTGACCGCGCCAGGGGACATTGGCCGCAGTTGTGGGCTGCGTTGGACGGCGCCGGCAATCCGTTGGTTTTGTGGCTGCCAACGCGCGTGACTCTGCCCGGTGGGGCGTTTTTCCGGCTCGCCAACCGGACTGTTTTGTATGGCAGTGTGCTGTGCGGCGCCGGTTCGGTCGACCAGGCGGCGCTGTCGTCTCTGTTGGCGGCTTATCAACGCCAGGGGATAGGCGGTACCTTGTTTACCGAGTGCCGCAATTTGTCGGACCTGGGTTATCTACAGCCTGTTTTGAGCGAGCACAAATTTGCCTACGAGGATCACCTGGATTTTTTGGTTGATTTGAGTCAGTCGCAAGAGGTTTTGTGGCGGCGGATCAGTAAAAGTGGCCGGCAGAGCATTCGGACCGCGCGTAACAAAGGGGTGGTGGTCGAACAGGTCACAAGCAAGCAACAGCTGCTTGTGGGTTATCAATTGTTGAAAAAGGTCTATGCCCGCGTTCGGGTTCCGCTCGCCGATTTCAGCCTGTTCGAAGCGGCCTTTGACATCTTGGAACCAAAAGGGATGTTTTGCGCCTTGTTGGCTCGCATAGACGACCAGGATATTGGTACATGTTTTTTATTGGCGTGCCAGAAAACAGTTTTGTATTGGTACACGGGTGTCGATCTGGCTTTTTCTTCGTATAATCCCGGCGAGTACCTGGTGTGGCAGGCTATGCAGTGGGGGCAAGAACGAGGTTGTCAATTGTTTGATTTTGGAGGAGCCGGCAAACCAGATCAAGCGTATGGCCCGCGCAGGTTCAAGGCCAAATTCGGTGGTGATCTGGTCAACTATGGACGCAATATATGTGTCCATAGGCCATTTGGGCTTCGGGTGAGCCGGATGGGTTATTGGGTCGTCAAAAAGTTTTTGTTCAAGATGTTATCAAGGACCAAGTCGGATGGCGGATAGTGATCGCAATGTATCGCTCAAGATCGTTCACCAACTTGATCGGGCGTTATGGCGCAGCGTCTATCGACATCCAGGCTCTAGTATTTTTCACACGCCGGAAATGTTTGAGGTTTTTTCTCGCGTGTCCGGCTATACGCCGCAGTTGTGGGCCGCCATCGACGGCGAGGAAAATCTTTTGGCTCTGTTCTTGCCGCTCCAAATCACGTTGTTTGATGGTTTGCTGCGCCGTCTGACCACCCGCGCGGTGGCCTATGGAAGCGTGTTGTACGATCCCTCTCTGGCCGGTCAGGTGGCCTTGAAGCGTTTATTGGATGCCTATAACGAGCGAGTAAAACGTCAGCTGCTTTTCACCGAACTGCGCAATGTATCCGATATGGGCGCCGTTCAATCTGTGTTGTCAAGCTGCGGGTTTGCTTATGCCGAACATTTGAATTACTTGATCGATCTGGATCGTTCGCCTGAAGCAATTATGCAAGGTTTTGGGTCGCGCACGCGCAAGCAAATTCGCCGCGCTTTGCGCCAGCATCAGGTCGTGATCGAAACCTTGACCTCGCGAGATCAACTGGGCGGTTGGTACGAGGTGATGCAGCAGACATATCGCCGCAATCAAGTGCCGTTGGCTGATCGTTCGCTCTTTGAGTCGGCGTTTGACGTGCTTTACCCCAAAGATATGATTCTTTTTTCGGCGGCGCGCGTCGGCGATGTCTATGCCGCGGTCTCGGTTGAACTGTTGTACAAAGACGTGATTTATGGTTGGTACGGCGGCACTGACCGTGTTTATGGCAATTTGTATCCCAACGAGCTGCTCACCTGGCATATTCTGGAATGGGGCGCGCAAAACGGCTTTAGGGTCTATGATTTTGGCGGGGCCGGCAAGCCGGAGGAAGAATATGGCGTGCGCAATTTCAAGGCCAAATTTGGCGGCGATCTGGTTGGTTTTGGTCGAAACACTTGTGTCCACTCGCCTTTGCTGCTAAAATTGAGCACGCTGGGATACGAGATGTACCGCTGTTTATCCTGGCGCTAATCAAGGGAGGGTTACGTGTTACACAACCGATTGTGCAAGAAAGCGTTTGCGGCGCTCGTACTCGTGGTGATGTTGTTGGGCGCCGAGGGGCATGGCAACCTGATGCTGGCTCAAGGTTCTGACCTGTGGGTCGATGCAGTACACGGCAGTGACGCCAATAGCGGTCTCTCGGCCGGCGCGGCCTTGCGCACCATTCAAAAAGCGGCCGACGCCGCCGTCGCCGGAACCACCATTCACATTTTGCCGGGCGTTTATCGCGAGTCCATTCGTCCGGCAGCGAGCGGCAGCAGCGCATCCCCCATCCGCTATGTCGCCGAAAACGGCCCTGGTACCGCGGTCTTGCGCGGTTCTGACCCCGCTTCTGCGTTGACCTGGACGCAGCTGACCGCCAACACTATTGGCCTGCCGGCCGGCGTCGATCCGGGCAACGTTTACTATGCCGATCTGTCGGCGTGGGGGTTGGCGGCCCCGCCGCGTTTTGTGCTCCGTCTGGATGGCAGCGGCGATGTCGCGGGCCGTTTGCCGCTGGCCCGTGAGCCGGACTGGCAGGTGACGACCGAGTTCAAATATCACGAGTTTTGGTGGGCCGCCGACGGCGGTTGGGGGCCGGCGGGTTGCGATCCGCCCACGGATCCCAA
Source organism: uncultured Anaerolineae bacterium (assembly GCA_964481205.1). Lineage (GTDB taxonomy): Bacteria > Chloroflexota > Anaerolineae > JAFGEY01 > JAFGEY01 > CAYRXM01. The sequence continues at coordinate 7,175 of CAYZYE010000006.1, forward strand.
TCCCAGGAGTTGCGATGCGCCGTGGCGTTCCTCTACACAATTGACCGATCGCACCAATGACAGCGAACCGGCCGGCGTCCAGGCGGGCAATTTGACCACGCTGGGCAATTTGACCGGGGCAACGGCGGTGATGATCGACGGGCGAATTGGGCATTATGCGTACCGGCGCGCGATTGTTGCGCATAACCAGACGGCCGGTCGAATTACGGTCAGCCCGGCGGCCGGGCGTGAAGGCGCAGATTTGGGTTGGGGCACCAAGTATTATGTCGAGGGCAAAGCCAACTTGTTGGACACCCCCGGCGAGTGGTGGTATGACAACAGCAGTAAACGGCTATACCTCTGGCCACCGTCGGCGGGCAGCCCGGCCGGGCAAAACATTGAAATTTCGCGCCGCGCCCGTGGGTTTAATCTGGGCAATCGCTCGTACATTACCCTGGACGGCTTGCGTCTAGAGTTTTATAACGGCACTGTCATTGAAATAGGCAATAGCAACAATCAGAAATCGTACAATGTGATCGTGCGCAATGCGACGATTCAATATGCCAATCAGGGTATCGTGCTTGATCAGGGCGCCGGCGGCGCGCCGGAGAACGCGATCGATGGTTTTACCCTGGAGAACTCGCAAATTGCGTATATGGACACCAGTGCGCTGTATTTTCTCTATTGGTGGGCCAATGGGAATCAAGCCAATTCGTTTACCCACGCGGGCGTCGTTCGTACAGTGATCCGCAACAACGAGTTGCATCACCTGGGGTTTCGTTCGGATTACGACAATGCCGTGGGCGCGTCCATTTTGTACGCCGATCGGTTGCGTTTCGAGGGCAACCATGTCCATCATGTCGCTCACAATGGCGTCCAGTTTTCCTATTCGGTGATTCAATCTCACAAATGGTATGGCTTTACGCCACAAGAAATTAAAACCGGCGATATTTTGATCAAGGACAATATTTTTGAAAAGGCCTGCCAGCTGACTACCGACTGTGGTGCGCTCAAGATTTGGGGTGATCCGCCCGACAGGCATGTGTATCGGAATATGCTGATCGTCGGCAATGTGTTCCGTGACACGTTTGGGTGGTCTTTTGTGGCCCAAAAACGCAAGACCTGGTCCGGGGGAGCGGGCAGCGCCGTGCAGGGGATGGGTGGCTTTGGCCTGTACCTCAATATGACGAGCGGCATTCATATTTATCGTAACATTGCTTATAATAATGCTTATGCAGATTTTCAATTGTGTGGTTTGTGGCGCGATGACAACCTGACGTATTATAACAACGTTGCGGCCAATTCATTGCACGGTTTTTATCTGGCTTGTCTGAATAGCGTTCCGCCTATCAATACCAGCACCTCGTTTTTCAACAATATTTTGATCAACAATGAAAACTATGGCATTGTGTATGACGATCCGTCGGATCTCATTGGCAACGTGACCAATCTGAACTTTGACTACAACCTGTATCATGGAAATGGCTGGAGCAGCGGTATTTACAAGCCGGGCGACATGGTGATCTATCGCGGCGCGTATCTGAATTCGTATTACCAGACGCTGGCGCAATTACAAGCCGGTACCGTGTGGGAAGATCACGGTCAGAGTGGCGATCCGCTCTTTTGGAGCTATACTCTGGCCGACCGGGATATGTTTGACGGCTCCTGGCCTGATTTTCGCTTGAGCGGCGGGAGCATCAATGCGATTGATCGGGGCACTGTGTCGCTGCCTGTGTCTTTGAACGCGCTGTTGGCCCAATTTGGCGTGGATGATTCTCGCAGCGGTGCTGCTTTTGACATCGGGCGCTATGAGAATAGCTTTGCTCTGGTGGCGACGCCGCCGGCCCGCGCGATCAACCCCGGCGGTGTGGCTCGTTACACCATCGAGCTGTCTCCCCCGGACACGCCATATCCTGTCACTTTGAGCGTCGTCAACCCATCGACTGATTTGATCTTGCATCTGGCCCCTACCACATTGAGCGCATCCACGCCGGCGACGTTGATCGTTACCGACACGCATGGCGGTTCGTCTCTCACGCCGGGTCTGTGGTACGATATCCCGGTCGTTGGCAGCGGCAATGGATGTCAATATACTCAAACCGTGCATCTGCTGGTTGGCGGGTTTCGTCAATATCATCCTTTGGTGTATAACAAGCGAGGTCACTGACGTGATTCAGGTGGGCGTTTCCAGAAAAATAACCGGCCCGCGTTGCTCTCGCCGGATTTGGCAATCCAAGCCGAGCAGTCTGGGATAATTTAAATTCTGGAACTTGCTGGAGGTTGTGTCGATTTTGCAAGAAAGCGTGTTCTCGATGAACGTTCCATTGTGTCGATATACCGGATGATAACTTTTTGGGGAGGGTAGGTCGAGTGGTTACAGGAATTCAAGCTTGTGGAATGGTTTGATCGTTTTAGCGAGTTGATTCAGGATTGGCGGCTTTTGGTTCGCCGCGATGGATGGAGAACGGTCTGGCGTCGAATTGGGCAGGAGGTTGTCTCTTTGCCTTATCGCCGGATCACATTTGCCGTGGTCGCGCGCTCGTTGGCGCTGCCGGTCCCCGACGCGCGCCCCAAAGTCGAGATCGAGGTGCGTCCCTTTACTGCCACCGATCTTGATTTTGTGCGTCGCGAGTATTTGGTTTCTGAAGCGCATTTGTGTGCCCGGCGATTGGAGCGCGGTCACAATGGCGTTGCGGCATGCATAGATGGGCAAATTGTTGGCTATGCCTGGAGCTGCACGGATGTTTCTTTGGAGCGGGTCGATCTGGCCCTGGCTCCGGGCGACGTGCTGTTTACAGACGCTTTTACTGCGCCGGCGGCGCGCGGTCGGGGTGTGCAGAGTGTGCTTTCGGCAGCGCGGTTGCGCGCTGCCCAAGAGAAAGGCCAACGGCGTGTTATTGCCTACATTGACGTTCACAATGCTCCTTCGCTGGCGGTGTGGCAGAAAAAGATGGGGGCGCAAGTGATTGCGCAGATCACATTTACGCGCATCGGCTTTTGGCGACATACTCGTTATCAGGACAAGGCCAGTTAGCGTCAAGAATGGTGGGAGGTAAATATGTTTTCGTGGCCGAGACGGGGCGTATTCTATCTGCATCACCTGTTGACCGGACGTCAGGTGCTTGGACGGCTGCAAGTGTTGAACCAGACTCAGTGGCTTGACCAGGACGCGCTTTTGCGGTTGCAGCGCGAAAAATTGCAACGCCTTGTGGAATACGCGTATCAATATGTGCCATACTATAAACGCACTTTTGATCGCGTGGGGTTTCGCCCTGATGATTTGCGTCATGATCCGGACAGTTTGCTGGCCGTGCCGGTGTTGACCAAAGAGATCATTCGCGAAAATTTCGCCGACATGTTGACGACCGAGCCGGTTCGTCGAAAGCAATTGAGCCGGGTGACCACATCGGGTTCAACCGGACAACCATTGGTTTTTATGCAAGATAATGATTATCGAGATAGCGTAACTGCCGATATTCAACGCCATCTTGGCTGGGCTGGTTGGAAGATGGGGCAGTGTCACGCCTACATTTGGGGGGCAAACTTTGAGGTCAGCACACAATATGCGCTGCGTACCAAAGCGTTGGATTGGGTTTGGAACCGGTTTTTGACCAACGCTTTTTTGCTCACCGAAGCGTCTTTGGCTGCTTTTGTTCGTCAGGTGCGTCGACGGCGGCCAAAAATTTTGTTTGGGTATGCGTCCAGCTTGCACCGCTTTGCTCGATACGTCAGGGAGCTCAAGTATCGGGATATCAAGTTCGCCGGCGTTTTTTCCTCGGCCGAGGTGTTATGGCCGGCGGTGCGGCAGTTTATCGAAGAGACGTTTGACTGTCGTGTGTACAACCGGTACGGCTCCAAGGAACTGGGCGGCATCGCCTGCGAATGCGAGGCGCATACCGGGCTGCACGTCAGCGCCGAAAATAACCATGTTGAAATCCTGCATGCCGGCCAACCTGCGTCGCCGGGGCAGATTGGCGATGTGGTCGTCACCAATTTGAACAACTTGGGGATGCCGTTCATTCGCTATTACAATGGCGACGCCGCAGCCTGGGATGCGCGGGTATGTTCTTGCGGTCGCGCTGCTCCGATGCTGAAAACCGTTCAAGGTCGGGTCGTAGATTCGTTCAGGACGCATGATGGACGTACCGCTTGGGCCGGGTTTGCCGGAGCGGGGTACAGCGCACTTGCACATCCGGCGGTCAAACAATTTCAGATCGTCCAAAAGTCTTTGGATTTGATGGTGGTCAAGTTGGTCAAAACAGGCGAAATTCCTCAATCCGTTTTGGACGAGTTGACGCAAACGATACACACGGCTTTTGGGGACGAGGTGCAGGTCCGCTTTGAATTTCCCGTCGAGATTCCGGTTCTGGCTTCGGGCAAGTATCGATATGCAATTTCAGAGTTATCTGTGTAATCGAGATGGTGGGGCAGGGTGCAAAGATAGTGACAATGCGCAAATTTCCGCCGGTACAGGGTGACTTGACTGTTTTTGGTTTTACAAGAAACCCGAAAAAAGTGTTGGAACAAGATATTCCCTTGCGTTTGGGGATCAGACCAGCCGTTATCGATTATGGCGTGGCCGGCAGTTTGTTTTTGTATTCATCGTATGGCGATATCGCCGAGTCGGACGAGGTTGTGGCGCTTAAACTGGGGTTTGTGCGTTCACGAACCCAAAGTCCGCTTTCGGCAAAGCAGCTTGTGGAGCATCAAATCATCGGCCGCGGCCATTGCCAGTATCAAGGCTTGCGTGGGAATGCCTTGTTGGCCGCTTTTAGCAAAACTCGGCCCAGTTTTTGGGTGTTCAAGATGATTCTTTCGATTCCGCAGCTGTATTATTGCATACTGGACGATGGCATTATTTGCTCTGATAATCTTCGGTGTATCGTTCAGGTGGTGGACAAGGTCAAACTGGACCAAGATATTCTTCCAATGCACTTTTTGTTTCGTTCTGTTCCGGGAGAGCGTACTTGTTTTGTTAATGTGCAGCGCATGTTGTCTGGGCAACGTCTTGATTGGATCGATAGCCGGATGCGTCGCCAATTGGTTCAAGGGCTGGATTTCAAAGACGAGGATCGATCTTTTGCCAGGGCCGACAGGCGCTCTCTGCAAGCGTTGTCATTGTCGTTACAACAGGTGGTTGGCGATTATGTGGCCCAGATCGAGGCAAAGGAACAAGGTTTGGCGAATTTGTTATCTGGTGGCGTGGATTCATCACTTGTTCAGTTGTATATTAACAAGGTTTCATCCCGGTTGCCTGTACGCTCTCTGAGTTTTGCGGCCAGGGTGCCCAGTTTTCAGTTCGAGATCGAGTATGCGCAACATGCCAGTCAATTTTTCAAAACCGAGCATACATTGGTTGATTTGTATCCTCGAGATTTTCCGACTCTTTTGATCAAGTCTATTGATATTTTGGCCCAACCTCCCGTGCTCACGACCGAGCCGAGTATTTTGACCGTGGCCGAGTATATACAAAAGCAAGGTCTTGCGATTCGCTATTTTTTTTCTGGTCAGGGTGCAGATGCGCTTTTTGGATTGAGCGGGGCCAGAAAACTCAAATTGGTCGAGATCATTCGACATTTGCCTTTTTCGGGTCTGGCGTTGAGGGGATTGGGGACCTTGTTTCATCCGACATCCAGATATGCGCGGGCTATTCTCAAAGGAGTCGATATATTGGACGCTGCACATCGCCCTGATGCCTTTGCATCCCCGCCTAATACGATTGCTGTATATGTCGAGTTGGATATGGTTCGACGTGTTTTTGGCGATCGGGCGGTGTGTGACGCATTGCAATACCGACGCGCATTGGTAGAGCAGTATCTACCGAGTGAGCATTATTTGGAGCAAGTTTATCTCGTCGATCTGTTGACCGACGCTTATGAGGTGAGTGTCCAGCGACAACAACTTTTTCTGGCCTATTGCACAGAACAAGTGCATCCTTTTTTCGATCAAGAGCTTGTACAAACTGCTTTTGCCTTTCGCCCAGAGATCAGATATATAAAGGGATTTCAACATAAATATTTGTTGAAAAGGCTTTTGGCAAGCCAGACTCGTTCTTCCATTATCGCCAAGAGACCCAAAGGGGCCACAATTTTTGAAACGGATTGGTTTGATTGGTTGCAGACCGGGCCTTTGCGTCCATTGGTTGAGGATATCCATGTGCCAGGCTTTCTAAGTCGATCCGAATACATGTCTTTGCTAAAACAACCCAGTTATTTTCTATGGGGGGTTTTGACGTATGATCTCTTTAGAAAACAGATCACTCGTATTGCTCATGCAGTCGAATGATCGAGTGCGTAATTGATGTTCGACTATTTCCCCGAATTGCCCCGTTTGTTGATCTCGCATCTCTAACCAATTTCTAACCAACATCTTACGCCGTTTTTACCTTTACCATCTATACTCAAGTTGTCTACAAGAAGCATCGGCTTGTTGTGTGTATTTTGTTGTTCCGTTGCGCGGGTGGACAACTCAGTTCGGTAATGATCTCAACATTGTTGGTTTTTGTCAGGTATATGTTAGGCGACAGGATGTATTATGAAAATCAAGTCGGGCGAAAAATATAACCCTATCTTTAGGATCGTGGTTTTGCTGATGCTGGTTGGGTTGCTGGTTCCAATATGGCCTGTTTATGCGCAAGGTCCGTTGCCCTCTCCAGACCTGGATGGCGATGGCCTGGCGAATGATTTAGAGTCGGCGGGTTGGTATACGTTGGCCGGCGGGCCGTTTGTCACCGATCCATTTGATCCAGACAGCGATGGCGATGGACTCTCTGACGGTGAGGAGAAACTGTACGGTACCGATCCGACCGATGAAACCGACCCCGGTCTTTACATTCGCTATCAGGATGGGTTCAAGACCAAACAGTATTTTGGCGCCGAAAACGAGATCGAAGTAGACGAGTTTGGAAATCCGATCCGGCGTTACTTGCCCGTCTTGCAGGGTGGAGACAAGTTGTTGATGACCGATGCTATGGTCGTGCGTCGCGGTACGACGTTTAACGTCGGCGGCCCCCAGGGGGCGACGTTGACCATCGACTATGATCACAGCGGGCCAACAATGACCTCGTTGACGCCGCTGACCAATACCTGTCTCAACGGTTGGGAGGTCACTGTTCCAATTACGGTCAGCGTTTCGCCGCTTACGTTTGCCACGGTTGGCGTTTACACTGCGACAATGTCTTTGGGAGCATGGAGTAAAAGCATCCCCCTTTATGTTATCTTTGAATTTCCAAATGATCTCACGCAGAACGAGATCGATGCCTATATTTACGACGACGACCCGGCCAATAAACGAGATGAAGTTTCGGTCTGGTGGCGCACGCCAGAATGGAGCTATTATTATACTCCGCCCTGGACTGAGAACGAGTCTCCGCCCAGCCCGCCGCTGGACTGCAACGCGGATTATCCCGATTCCCCTTGCTCTAACGATCGCTATCATCATGCTTATGGTTATGCGCAAGCGTTTTGGACCGAACAGTTTACCCAAAAAGTCTTTATCAACCATGGCATCCAGGCGATCCACGGGCAGACCAAATTGGGCGGATCCTGGCCGAATGGGGCGATCAATAGAATCACAGCACTGGCCGATCGAGAATTTCGCACCATCTATCAAAATACGCACAACAGTTGGTCGACCGCGCTGCGCAAGTACGACAAATATAACAATGGTCGCCTGACTATGGATGGTGGAGCGTGCCATGACAATGCCAATGTGTTCACATCGTTTCTCCGTTCGGTTGGCATTCCGGCCAAACCGTTTCTCAAAGACTATAACAAAACGTCCGGACACAGCGAGTCCTATCTCGGCGGCATCTATGAATACGATCATTCGGTTTTGATCTGGTTGAATGGTCAATGGTGGGCCGCGCGCAGCTATAATGGACAAGAGTCTGGTGACGTGTACTATGATGACGCCAACAAATATTACAACGGTCGCGTATCGTATCGGGCGTTGAGGTCTTTTGGCTATAGCGGCACGGGCACCGAACGCATTGCCGATTTGATCATCAGTTCAGATGAACGATGGGACTGGCAAGATGGCAACAATGGTGGTGGGATGGTCAACACCGTGTGGGATGGTCAAATGGAGGGTATTCCCTCTGCCGAGTTTGCTTATCCCAACAACAACTGGGACATTAATTGGAACAGCCTCCGGCCGCTAGAGATCAAACGATCCCCTTATGCCGTTATCCTCAACTATGAGCTTTGGAACAGCAAGAATGATTGGGCGCCGGGAGAATGGCGCGACCCGGCGATAAGCAATCCGGCCGGGCGCACAGTGACGCAGACGTATTTTGTGCCCGCCGGCGTTCCATTGCCGGGCGACCCGATTGAGGACTGGCCCTACAACCCTGTTCCTACTGTGTGCAGCCCTTCCTCCGTTGGTACACAAGATTGTGCAGACATGCTGTCTGGCATGGGCAGCACAGCGATCTCACCGCCTGTTTCGCAGGATGATTCAGCGTCGTCTACCACTACCAGGTACCGCGTTTTCCTGCCCATTGTTTCATCCAACCAACGTTCTATTCAAGCCAACGCCGTGAAATTGGGTCGGGTTCTCTCCAACTATGGCGTAGACTGGGACGATAATGGACGTTTTGACGAATTGGTGGTCCAAGTCGAGGTCAACGCTGCTCAAGCCGGCGCTTATCAAGTCGGCGGGGTGTTGCTCGTCGGCGAAAGGCCGATTCAGTCTGGAAACAGCCGGACATCTGGGGTGTACAATCTGACCCAAGGAGTGCAGGTCATCAGTCTTGCTTTTGATGGACAGGGCATTGGCAGTACGGCGTTGGATGGACATTATCGAGTGGTTCAGTTGTGGGTTGCAGACCCCAGTCAGGCGATCCAAAAATATGTTGCTCCCGAGGAGACGATCGATTACCGCGACTTGATTTACGAAACCGATTTTTACCAGGCCAGCTCATTCGAGACCGTCAAAGCGTTGATTGGAAAGACGTTTTCCCACCAGTGGCAAGACGCCAACCAGGATGGACGCATTGAATCGCTCAACATCAACATTCCACTCCAAATCAATTACCCCGGAACATATCGGGTTGAAGGCGTGCTTTACGATGGGCGAGGTAAATTTGTAGGCAATGCTGTATGGCAGGGTACCCATTCGGCTGCTGTGCTCAACTTTGATATAGAAAAAACAGTTCCGCCGTATACGCTTGAGCGGTTGTTCCTGCTAGATGCCAATGGCGATATTCTTTCTTCGAGATTCTATCAGGCCTATCAAGTCGAGAGTGTGCCCGCCCAGGTTGATCTGGGAGCCATCTCTTTGGCCGACAAGTTTTTGCAAGCATCCGGCGGTATATCTGCGCTGGATGTAAACTCGACTCACGTTTTTACCACGACCACCAGAGACGACGATGGCGATGGCCGGTATGACGCGATTGTGATCCGCGCTAGCGTGGTTGTTTCCGACAGCGGCGGGGACTATCGCATCGAGGGCTTGTTGGTCGACGAGTACGGCAATCCAGTTGCCTGGAGCGTGAGTGAGCCTCAAACACTGGGACTGGGTGCTCAAGAACTCGAGTTGGTATTTGACGGGCGAATGATCTATGACCGCATGGCTTTTCTGCCTTCGCCACATTCGTTCACTTTGGTTGCAGTCAAAATTTTTAGCGGGAACCTGGGCGCGGCGACGCTCGAAGATCAGGTCGATGTGGCGATCACGACGCCATCCTGGGCGCGGGATAATTTTGAGCGTTCTTCCGATGACCTGTTGGTCGACGACATAGAGGGCGGCAGCGGCAATTGGACGTGGAATAATCCTCCGTGGTCGTTGGTGAGCGATGTGTGGTACAGCGCATCACACGCCTGGAAAGCCCAGGCCTCGGGGAGCACAAACGGCCGGCTCACTACAGTTGTACTGGACACATCTGACTATGTTCAACCGGCGTTGCGATTCAATGCGTGTTACCAGATGCCATCTGGAAACAATTATGGGCGAGTCGAGGTGTCCACAAATGGCACCGATTGGACACAGGCGCTCACGCTTACTCTGGCTTCGCCGCTCTGGACACTCAAATATGCAGACTTGGGTGTGCATGGCGAAACCGACCATCTTCAGGTTCGATTCCATGCTGAATCGGCCAATGCTTTGCAGTGGTACGTCGACAACGTTCAGGTCAGCGGCTTTCCTGCTGTCACCGGCGCATCACTCGCGCCTCCTCCCGATCCGCTGCTCTCTTGCGAACCGATCACCTTTACCGCGAGTTATACATCGGTCGATACCACACTGCCGATGACCTATACGTGGAATTTTGGCGATGGTTCGGTCCAGGTGGCCAACAATCCAACCATCACCCATCGCTTTATGTCGGTTGGCGATTTTACGGTTCATCTCACCGTCGAAAACCCATATGATGACGCTTCGGCTGTGCCGCTCGTTGTCACAACCGTCAATGTCTCTCCCACCGATGTCATCTTGAGCGGCGACAGCATTACCGAGAACGAGCCGATTGATTCGGTTGTCGGCGTGCTCTCGGCCGTCGATCCAAATAGTTGTGACACACATACATTTAGTCTGGTCGCTGGGCCGGGGGATACGGGTAATGCCTCCTTTACCATTGATGGAAATACGCTCAAGACGGCGCAGAGTTTTGATTATGAGACCAGGCACAGCTATAGCATTCGCGTGCGGGCTATCGATGATGATGGCGGCGTATATGATAAACAACTCACCGTTTATATCCTCGATGTCCTGGACGGGCCGTCATTTGTCAGCACGCCGGTGACGACCGCAACCGAAGAGCTGCCGTATGTCTACAACATTACTGTCAACGACGCCAGCGGGGGGGGGGCGTTAACCATCACCGCGCCGATATTGCCCGCCTGGCTGACGTTGGTCGATCATGGCGATCATACCGGGCGGCTTTCGGGAATGCCGACCAACGACCTGGTCGGCGAGCACTGGGTGCAGCTCCAGGTCCAAGACGCCGCCGGTGTGACCTCTACCCAACAGTTTACGCTCACCGTCATCAATGTCAACGACCCGCCGACGGTCAACGATGCCGCTTTCAGCATCGACGAAAACAGCGCCAACGGCACGCTTGTTGGCACGGTCACGGCCAACGACATTGACGCCGGCGACACATTGACCTTTGCCATCAGCGGCGGAAACACCAACGACGTGTTTGCCATCGACGCTGCCAGCGGCGATATCACCGTGAACGCGAGCGAGCAACTTGATTACGAGACTTTTTCCAGTTATCTCTTGACCGTCATTGTCACCGACAGCGGCGGTTTGACCGACACGGCCACAATCACGATCACCGTCAACGATCTCAACGATGCCCCGCTGTTGGACGCCATTGGCGACAAGACGGTCGATGAAGGGACGCTGCTGACCTTTAC
>CAYZYE010000006.1:18613-49345 GCA_964481205.1 uncultured Anaerolineae bacterium
AGCCCGGCCCTCGACGATGCCGAGACGATCACGATCACCGTCAACGAGGTCAATGCGGCGCCAGTGTTGGACGCCATTGGCGACAAGACGGTCGATGAAGGGACGCTGCTGACCTTTACGGCAAGCGCCAGCGATGCCGATCTTCCGGCGCAGACGTTGACCTTTGGCCTGGATGCGGGCGCGCCAAGCGGCGCGGTCATCGATCCGGCGAGCGGCGTGTTTGCCTGGACGCCATCTGAGGGGCAAGGCCCCGGCGTCTATACCGTCACCGTGCGGGTGACGGACGACGGCAGCCCGGCCCTCGACGATGCCGAGACGATCACGATCACCGTCAACGAGGTCAATGTTGCTCCGGTGGCGAATGGCGATGCTTACAGCGTTGATGAAGGAGCCACGCTGACCGTCGGCGCTCCCGGTGTGCTCGCCAATGACACCGATGCCGAGAACACGCCGTTGGAAGCCATACTGGTCGCCGATGTCGCGCATGGCACGCTGACCTTGAACGCGGATGGATCGTTTACCTATATCCACGACGGCAGCGAGACCACCGGCGACAGCTTTACCTACAAGGCCAGCGACGGCGATCTGGAAAGCGGCGTGGCGACGGTGACGATCACCGTCAACCCGGTCAATGACGATCCCGATGACATTGACCTGGACAACAGCAGTGTGGCGGAAAACGAGCCGGTGGGAACGCTGGTGGGCACATTGAGCGCCTCGGACCCCGATCTCGGCGACAGTCACACCTACAGCCTGGTGTCTGGGGCCGGGGATGGCGACAATGCGCTCTTTGCCATTGATGGGGATACGCTCAAGACGGCCCAAGTGCTCGACTATGAGCCGCCGCGCGATTATCACGTCCGCATTAGAGCCGATGACGGGCATGGCGGGACTTATGAAGAACAGTTTATAATTACGATCATTGATGTCAATGACGCGCCGGTTGTAGCTGACTGGAACAAGACCGGTCCGATCAATACGCCGATCGGTTTTGCGCGGAGCGAGTTTGTCAGCCATTTCGCGGATCAAGATGGCGATAGCCTGATCAAGGTTCAAATCACCGATCTGCCCGATCACGGCACGCTCAAGTTGAACGGTTCCGATGTGCATTTGGGGGACGAGATCGACGCTGGTGATTTGGATACTCTGACCTATGAACCGGACACTGGCTATATGGGTACTGACAGTTTCGACTGGAACGGCTATGATGGGGCGACCTATGCGGCCAGCGCCGCGACCGTCCATATAGCCATCTCGGCGATCAATGTGTCGCCGACCGGCGTCAGCGTGGCTGAAGGCGGCGTGACAGACACGTATCAAATTGTCCTGACCACCCAGCCAACGGATACGGTGACGGTCCAGTTGTCCACCGATGGTCAAACGTCGGTTAGCCCGGCGACGTTGGTTTTCAGTACGCTGAATTGGAGCGAACCGCAGACGGTGACGGTCACGGCCATAGACGACGTGTTGATCGAAAGCACCCCGCACAGCGGGTTGATTACACATACTGCTACCAGTAACGATGTAGATTATGACGGTATCTCGATCAGTGATGTAACGGCCAGTATCGTCGATGACGATGCGAACAGCGATCCGGACGGGGACGGTGTGCTGACGGTTGATGAAGACGTCAATGGCGACCATGATCCGAGTAACGATGATACGGATGGTGACGGCATAGCCAACTATCTCGACGCTGATGACGACGGCGACGGTGTGCCGACGGCCAATGAGGATGTGGATGGTGATGGCGATCCGACCGACGATGACACCGACGGCGACGGTGTGCCCAACTATCTCGACGATGACGACGACGGCGACGGCGTGCCGACGGTGGACGAAGACATCAATGGCAACCACGACCCGACCGACGACGACAGCGATGGAGACGGTGTGCCCAATTATCTCGACGCCGATGACGACGGCGATGGTGTGCCGACGGCGGACGAGGACATCAATGGCAACAATGATCCGACCGACGATGACAGCGATGGCGACGGTACGCCCGACTATTTGGATACCGATGATGACGACGACAGCGTGCTGACCGTGGACGAAGACGCCAATGGCGATGGCAATCCGGGCAACGACGACAGCGACGGCGACGGTACGCCCGACTATCTCGATGCGGACGCGGATGGCGACGGCATCGCCGACTCGGTCGAGGCCGGGGACGCCGATCCGGGCACCCCGCCCATCGACAGCGATGGCGACGGCACGCCCGACCTGACCGACGAGGACTCGGACAATGACGGCACGCCGGATGTGGTCGAGGGCACGGGCGACGTGGACGGCGACGGCATTCCCAACTGGATCGATGCGGATGACAACGACGGCCCGTTGGGCGATCAAGATGGCGACGGGATCACAAACGGAGCCGAAGACACGGTCGATGCCAACAATGACGGCATCCCGGACCCCGATGCGGACGGCGATGGTACGCCGAACCGGCAGGATACGGATTCGGACAATGATGGCACGCCTGACGCTGCCGAAGGCACCGGCGACGTGGACGGCGATGGCATTCCCAACTGGGTCGATCCGGACGAAAACTATGCGCCGTCGGACATTCTTTTGAGCAATGACCAGATACCCGAAAACGAACCGGCCGGCACCACCGTCGGCGCGTTGAGCAGCGTCGATCTGGACGTCTCGGACACACACACCTACAGCCTGGTGTCTGGAGCAGGGGATGATGACAATGCTTCCTTTACCATCGACGGCGACACGCTCAAGACGGCGGAGCGTTTTGATCACGAGACCAAGAGCAGCTACCGGATTCGTGTCGAAACCGACGATGGCAACGGCGGTACATACCAGAAACAATTTACCATCACCGTCCTGGATGTCAACGATGCGCCGGAAGCAAACGGCGATCTGTACGCCGTGGACGAAAACGCCACTTTGACCGTCGGCGCGCCCGGCGTGCTGGGCAATGATGACGATCAAGATGGCGACGCGCTGGAAGCGCTGTTGGTCGATGGGCCAGACCATGGCACGCTGACGCTTGACGCCGATGGGTCGTTCGTCTATGTACACGATGGCAGCGAGACCACCGGCGACAGTTTCACTTATAAAGCCAGCGACGGCGTCGCGCAGAGCGGCGTGACCACGGTGACGATCACGATCAATCCGATCAATGATGCGCCGCTGGCCCAAGACGACGCCTATACGGTCGATGAGGGGCAAACGCTGGTCGTCAGCGCGCCGGGTGTGCTGGACAATGACACCGACGCCGAGAATGATCCGCTGCAAGCGATCCTGGTTGACGCGCCGAACCACGGCACATTGACGTTGAACGCGGATGGGTCGTTCACCTATACCCACGACGGCAGCGAAACGACCGGCGACAGCTTTACCTACAAGGTCGATGATGGCGATTTGCAAAGCGGCGTGGCGACGGTGACGATCACGATCAATCCGGTCAACGATGCGCCGGTGGCCGATCAAGACAGCTATAGTGTGATCGAGGGACGAATGTTGACCGTCAACGCGCCGGGGGTGCTGGGCAACGATCACGATGATGACAACGACCCGCTGCAAGCGCTGCTGGTCGATGGCCCCAGCCATGGCGTGTTGACCCTGAATGCGGACGGGTCATTTGCCTATACCCACGATGGCAGCGAAACGGCCATCGACATCTTTACCTACCGGGCCGGCGACGGCTATGCGCAGAGCGACGTGACCACGGTGACGATCACGATTGTCCCGGTCAACGATGCGCCGCTGGCTCAAGACGACGCCTATACGGTCGATGAGGGGCAAACGCTGGTCGTTGGCGCGCCGGGTGTGCTGGACAATGACACCGACGCCGAGAATGATCCACTGCAAGCGATCCTGGTTGGCGCGCCGAGCCATGGCACATTGACGCTGAACGCGGATGGGTCGTTCACCTATACCCACGATGGCAGCGAAACGACCGGCGACAGCTTTACCTACAAGGTCGATGATGGCGATTTGCAAAGCGGCGTGGCGACGGTGACGATCACGATCAACCCGGTCAATGACCCGCCGGAGGCTCACGACGACAGTGTGACGACGGCTGAAGGCGCGGCCATCGAGATCGCTGTGTTGAACAACGACACGGACGCCGAAGGCGACGTGTTGAGCGTGGTTGGGGTCACGCAGCCGGCCAACGGCGTGGTGACGCACGACGGCACTCGAGTCACCTACACGCCCAATGCCGGTTTCGACGGCCAGGATAGCTTTACCTACACGGTTGGGGACGGAAACGGCGGAACGGATGTCGCCACGGTGACGGTGACGGTCGATGATTCGTTGTCCCGGCTCCAGGTTCACGTCGTCGGAAATGGCGCCGTTGCTCAAGAACCAGATGAGATATTCTACCCGCGTGGTTCGACAGTGCGCCTGACCGCAATCCCCGACGACGGATGGGCGCTGCAAGCGTGGAGCGGCGATTTGACGGGAACGGCGAATCCGGCGTCGTTGACAATGGACACCAACAAAGTGGTCACGGCCACTTTTGTCTACCGGGGATTCAACCCGGTGCTCGAGTTGGTTGTCGAAGGGCCAGAGCAGGCCGTTGTCGGCGAGACGGTGATCTATACGTTTACCGTTCGCCACGCGCCCGGCAGCGACGGTTCACCGCTCAGCGATGTCGTTGTCGATAGCAGTATCATGGGGCTGGCACCATTGATCGCCGGCGACGCCAACGGCGATGGCTTGCTGGACGGCGACGAAACCTGGATTTTTGTGACGCAATACACCGTTCAGGAAGGCGACCCGGACGTGTTGGTCGATACGGTCACGATGTCCGGTCAAGACCGCGAAGGGGATGTCGTCACGGTCGAATTGACGCACTCGATCAGTGTTGTGGCCCCCGCGCCTCCGGTCTATCAAGTCTTTATGCCGATTGTGACCAGGAACCGTCTCCCGGTGTCCGGGCCGGACCTGGTTGTGGAAAGCATTGTGGTAACAGAGAACGAGATTCGGGTTGTGATCAAGAATCAGGGCAATGCGCCCGTCGAGGATGACTTTTGGGTTGATCTGTACATCAACCCAGGCTCGGAACCGACGGCGGCCAATCAGGTCTGGCGTCTGGTTTCTAACCAGGGCGGTATCTGGGGCGTTCCCAATACGGCGCTTTCGAATCTGGCGCCGGGCGGCACGCTGACGCTTGTTTCCAACGGCGACTATTATTGGCAGGCGGATGAACACAGCCATATCTCGTGGCCGCTTGCGGCCGGCACGGTAGTGTGTGTTCAGGTGGACTCGGCGCATGCCGACACGGACTATGGCAGTATTCTGGAAACGCATGAAATCTGGGGCGGTGTGTATAACAATATCCGCCGCGCCGTTTTCGCGTCTGGGCCATAGCCGGGCCGGACGACCGGGTTCTGGCGAAATCGGCGGTACCGATCACGTTCAAGGTGGTCGGTACCTTTTTTTTTCCCTCCCTCAAGTTCCTCCAGCAACTTTGAGCTGCCTGGAGCGTTTTTTATTACAAGGCTGGTGAGATGACCGGTCAACTTGCATTTTTACCAGGATACGTTAAAATATCCCAATCGGAACCGAGGGGGTTAAACAGATGTCCAAACCAAAAACTCGTCTAGACAGAAACTATATTGCCTCTGAACTGACGACCAAAGAAAAGGTCAGGGCGGGTCTCTTTACTGCGCTCGACACGGTCTTTTTTTTGTATTTGCTCAGTGGCCCAATCCTGGTACACAATTTGTTCAGCCCGGCTTATCCACGACGCGCTAAGGCAATCAATGCGCTCTTGTTGATCCTTGGCTTGATCTTGACCGGCGCAGTCTGGGCCTTGATTTTGAGCCGAGTCTTGTCGCCGCATTTTTAGGAAGGCTTATGAAAATTTGCATGGTCACCGATACCTTTTGGCCGCGCATTAACGGGGTTTCGGTCTCCATCACCACGCTCACCAGGGCGCTGCGCGCGCTGGGGCAAGAGGTCTATATTGTTGCCCCCGATTATTCCAATCTGCCGTCGCGGCGCAAGTTTGTCTCTGGCGACGACGATCCCGTCGAGGGAGTGATTCGCTTTCCGGCGCACTCGCTGCTCTTTTTTCCCGAAGATTGTTCTGTGAATGTGGTTAGTCGTTCTTTTATAAAGCACGTCAAAGAAATACGCAAGATGGGCTTTGACATCATTCATACCCACACCCCGCTTATGCTGGGTATCGTCTCGATGTATTGGAAGCGCGGTCAGGGCGCGCGGCTGGTGCATACCTTTCATACTTTGTTTGAAGAGTTTATCCCCTGTTATTACCCTTTTTGCTATCTGCCG
The DNA here is from genome assembly GCA_964481205.1 of uncultured Anaerolineae bacterium. GTDB lineage: Bacteria > Chloroflexota > Anaerolineae > JAFGEY01 > JAFGEY01 > CAYRXM01. The sequence goes on from CAYZYE010000006.1 coordinate 24,878, forward strand.
GAAAAAATTTCGCGCCAGTTTTCGCACTGGTTTTCGACCAATGCCTTTCACTGGTATTGCAACCAGTTCGATTATATCATTGCTCCGTCGCAGCAAGTGGTCGATCTTTTGCAGGGATACTATCTCACTCCGCCGATCGATGTCATTCCCACCGGCATCGAGTTGGAGCACTTGAGCGGTGGCGACGGCGCCCGGCTGCGGCAAGAGTGGCGCGTCGAGGCGGGCGAAAAGTTGTTGCTCTTTGCCGGGCGCGTGGGGTTTGAAAAAGGCATCGACTTGATCTTGAGAGCGATGCCGCACATTCACCAACATGCGCCGCCGGCCAGGCTGGTGATTGTGGGGGAGGGGCCGGCCGAGGGGACGCTGCGAAAAATCGCCGCCGAATTGGGGATAACGCCGTGGGTACATTTTGCCGGGTACAGGCCTTATGCCGAAATGGCCGACGTTTACGCCGCCGCCGATTTGTTCTTGTTTTCCTCTCAAACCGAGAGCCAGGGTCTGGTGACGATCGAGGCGATGGCTTCGGGCACGCCCGTTGTGGCCGTGCGCGGGCCGGGCACACTCGATCAACTCGAAAACGAGGCCGGCGGGCTGCTCAGCCCGCCCGACGAAATCGCATTTGCAAAACAGGTGGTGCGTTTGCTCACCGATGATGCGCTGTACGCCCGCAAGGTGTCTGAAGCGCGGCAGCGCGCTGACGACTTTACGTCGCTGGCGATGGCGCGCCGCGTGCTGGCCGTGTACGAATCGCTGCTGGCCTAGGGCGTGCTGAAAAGCCTGCCCACCGCAGAGAACGCCGAGATCACAAAGGAACAAAACATCGAGTAGCGTTGTAACTATTCATAATTTTGTGTATGTTATAATCATATTTCTGCGTCTTTGCGTTAAGCTCATTTTTTGCAGCAAGGTGGGATTTCCATCTAGAGTCTCGGCGTCCTAACAGGGGTTTTGGGGAAAATAGATGATTTATACGATTGACTTGGACTGCAAATCGGCATATAATATGAGCGGTAGACGCCAAAACAGCCTCTGGCGGCCCAATTTCCCAAATTTCGGTACATTTTGGCCGGGTTTGGTGCGTGGCGTTGGCGATTCTGGTTTATTCAGGTTAGGATAATATAGGAGGGTTTTAATGACAGTCAAAGTAGGTATTAACGGTTTTGGGCGCATCGGGCGGCAGGTACTCAAGGCTTGCCTGGCAAACTATCCCGAAGAAATCGACGTGGTTGCGGTACACGACATCGTTGACGCCGATATGTTGGCTCACCTGTTCAAATACGACTCGAACTATGGACGTTTTCCGGGTGAGGTCGAGGTGCAGGGCGACGCGCTGGTGCTTTCTTGGGAGGATATGGACGGCCAAGAGTACGAACGTCGCGTCAAGGTGGTTGGCGGGCGCGTTGGCCCGGCCGAATTGCCGTGGAAAGAGTTGGGCGTCGAGGTGGTCGTCGAATCGACCGGGCTGTTCCGCACCCAGGAGTTGGCCGAGGGACACATTACGGCCGGCGCCAAAAAGGTGATCATTTCAGCTCCGGCCAAGGGCGAGGTCAAGACCATCGTCCTCGGTGTGAATCATGACGAGTACGACCCCGATGCGCATCACGTGCTCTCGAACGCATCTTGCACCACCAACTGTCTGGCTCCGGTAGCCAAAGTGCTCAACGACAGTTTTGGCATCGTCAGCGGCCTGATGACGACGATTCACTCTTATACCAACGATCAGCGCATCCTCGACCTGCCGCACAAGGATATGCGCCGTACCCGCGCCGCCGCGTTGAACATCATTCCAACCACCACCGGCGCAGCCGTCGCCGTGACCAAGGTGCTGCCCGAATTGACCGGCAAGTTGAACGGGATGGCGATGCGCGTTCCTACCCCAACCGTCTCGATCATCGATTTTGTTGTCAACACCGTCAAGCCGGTTTCGGTCCAAGCCGTTAACGAGGCGTTCCAGGCTGCCTCTGAAAGCGACGAGCTGGAAGGAATCCTCGGATACTGTGACGAGCCGTTGGTGAGCGTCGATTTCAGAGAAGACCCGCGTTCTTCGATCTTTGATTCGTTGTCCACGATGGTCATCGGCGAGAATATGGTCAAGGTGCTGTCCTGGTACGACAACGAGTGGGGCTATTCGAATCGCTGCGCCGACTTGATTTACTTTATCAGCTTTGATGACGAGGGCAATCAGATTCTCTAGTTTGGGAACCCGGCATATATCAGGGGCAGGGGCATTGCGACCCGGTCGGACTGTTCCGGTCGTCGGTTGCTTGCCTTGCCCCTTTTTTGATAGAAAGGTTGAACGGTGAATAAAAAGACGGTTCGAGATGTCAATGTCGAGGGCAAACGGGTGTTGATGCGCGTTGATTTCAATGTGCCGCTGATCGACGGCAAAATCAGCGACGACACCCGCATCCGCGCGGCTTTGCCAACCATTCAGCTTTTGTTGGATCAAGGCGCCGCGTTGGTGCTCATGTCGCACCTGGGACGCCCCAAGGGTCAGGTCAAGCCGGAACTGAGCCTTGGACCGGTGGCGGCGCGGTTGGGCGAGTTGCTGGGGCAACCGGTGCAGATGGCTCCTGATTGCGTCGGCGACGAGGTCGCGGCGATGGCGGCGGCGCTCAAGCCGGGCGAGGTGTTGGTGCTCGAGAACACGCGCTTTCATGCCGGGGAGCGCAAGAATGACCCAGAGATGAGCGCCAGTCTGGCTAAATTGGGCGATTTGTTTGTCAACGATGCGTTTGGCACTGCGCATCGCGCACACGCCTCGACGGTTGGTGTGGCCGGGCATTTGCCCGCCGTGGCCGGGTTGTTGATGGAAAAAGAGATCGAGTTTTTGGGGCAGGCCGTCGAGAACCCGGAACGTCCGTATGTGGCGATCATTGGCGGCGCCAAAATCTCGGACAAGATTGGCGTGATTCGATCTCTGTTGATCAAGGCCGACAAGGTGCTGGTCGGCGGCGGGATGTCGAACACTTTTTGGGGCGCGCAAGGCCACGAAATGGGCGATTCATTGGTCGAACCGGACAGCTATGATGTCGCCAGAGAGTTGTTGGAATTGGGCGGCGACAAGTTGGTCTTGCCCGTCGATAGTATGCTCGCCGATGCGTTCTCGCCTGAGGCCAACCGGCGCGTGTCCAAATTGGCCGATATTGAGCCGGGGTGGCAAAAACTCGACATTGGGCCGGAATCGATCAAGCTCTTTGCGGCCGAGATCGCCAAGGCCAGGACCATCGTCTGGAACGGGCCGGTGGGCGTGTTCGAGTTTGAGCCTTTTGCCACGGGCACGGTGGCTATTGCCAAAATGTTGGCCGAAAGCGATGCCATTACGATCATTGGCGGCGGCGATTCGGTGGCGGCGATCCAACAAGCCGGTCTGGCGGACAAAATGTCGCATATTTCAACCGGCGGCGGCGCTTCGCTGGAAATGCTCGAGGGCAAAGTGTTGCCCGGCCTGGCCGCGCTGGACGATCGCTGATCAACCGGAGCGCAGGTAAAACACAAACCTCCCCGCCGCAAGCAGGGAGGTTTGTGTTTAGCGGGAGCGAATGAGAGTCGAACTCACCAAGGAACGTCTTACGCCCCTTCAGCCGGTTTTGAAGACCGCGCGCGCCACCGGACGCGACTCGCCCCCAGGCAAAGATACACCGAAATGGGATTTTCGTCAAGTGCCGATAGGATGCAAGTCCTGTTGACGCTTTCCGTATGCTATGATATGATTATGAAAAGTCTAAATTTATCTGTAAATGGAGGTTAAAGCTTTGGCGTCGGGGTAAGGTGGGGAGGCGTTATCATACGCAGGGGCACGCCAAGGAGGCCAATTTGGCAAATGAGCTGGTTTTGATCGTCGATGATCAAGCCGATGTCCGCGAATTGATTGCTAATCGCGTACTGGCTCCATACGGCTATCGTTCTATTGTGGCGATAGATGGTCGATCGGGGTTGCAACAGGCGATCAAGGTGCATCCTGATTTGATCATTTTTGATATGGATATGGAGGGTTTTTCAGGGCTTCAGATTCTGTCTTTGTTGCGAGAACGAGGACGCAATATCCCAGCCATTGCGCTCGTGTCCAAGAGGACAAAACCCTTTTCAGCGTCGAGTCTGTGTCCGGGCGTCAACGAGTATGTGTGCAAACCGTTTGGCGTCGAGGACGTACTGGGCGCGATTGAACGTGCCTTGACTGAAAGCCGCCTGAGGCGTCAGTTGGAGCAGGTTCAAATGCAGTTGCAGCAGCAAACCAGGCAGCAAAAAATGCTGTATGTGATTGCGCAGGCTGTTACATCTCCTCTCGAGTATCAACAAATCCTCAACCGCCTCGTCGAGGCTGCCGTTTTTGTTACCGACGCGGATCAGGGTAGCCTTTTGCTCCAGGATCGTGAATCGGGCGCATTGTACGTTCGCGCTTTGCGGGCCAACGAGTATCCACACGCTCAGGCGGCCAATCAAGAGGTTCACGATGTGCTGGCGCAACAGGTCATCGACTCGGGCGAGTCGATGGCGCTCTTTGGTCAAGACGCCGTCGCCGCGCACGCGCCGGTGCCGGCTTTGCTCCAGGTGCCGCTAAAAGCTCAAGGGCGGGCGATCGGCGTGCTGCGGGTTTCCCGCTTGAATCCCAACGGCCGGTTTGACAAAATTAATGTTTATATGCTCTCGGTTTTGGCCGGTTATGCCGCCATTGCCATTGAAAACACACGTCTCTATCGCAAGATCGAAGGGGAGCTTGAACGCTCTGCGGTTTATCGGATCAGCACGGCCTTTGGTTCTACCTTGCGTCTCGAGTCGGTGTTGGATATGGTGGTCAGTGAGGCGATCCGTCTGACCACAGCCGAGCGCGGGTATATTACGCTGTTGGACGAAGCGAGTGGTCTGTACGTGTCTTATGCTATGCACGGGCTTGATCGCCGGACGATCGAGGGCGCCGGCTTTCGTTCGGGGCGCTATATCGTGCGTCGTGTTCTCGATCAGGTGCAGCCCGTTCATACCACCATCGAGGATCACGGGTTGGCGCACTCGGTCCAAGACGGTCTGGCCGTCATCTGTGTGCCGATTCTTGGTTCGTCGGGGGCGCTTGGGGCCATCTATGTGGATCGGCGCGGCCGGCAAAATCAATTCACCTCGCGGCAGTTCGATGTGCTCACAATGTTGTCGGTTCACGCGGCGGCGGCTATCGAAAATGCCAGGTTGTTTAGCCAAATCGAAGCCGAACGTCGTAAACTCGAAGCGGTGATCAGGGGAACCGATCAGCCGGTGATCGTGACCGATGTCGAAGGTACCGTGCTGCTGATGAACGCCGCCGCGCGGCAGGTGTTCGGCACGCGCCGCGCGATGGGGACGGGGATGCTACTGCCGCATGTCATCGGCGACAAAAACCTCAAACGTTTGTTTCAAGAGGCCAAAAGTAGCGGCCATGTCCAGCACAGCGAGATACCCATTCAAGACGACAAGACCTTTAGCGCGACGGTGACGCCGATTTCCGGCGTCGGCTTTGTCGCGGTGATGCAAGACATCACACAGCTGACCGAGTTGTCCCGGCTCAAGTCCGAGTTTGTGGCGACCGTTTCGCACGATCTCCGATCGCCGTTGAGTACGGTGTTGAGCTTGTTGGATGTGCTGGAACATATTGGGCCGTTGAGCCAACAGCAAAAAGACTTTATCATCAATGCGCAGCAAGAGATTCGGCGCTTGATTGACCTGACCAGCGATTTGTTGGACCTGGGACGTCTGGAGGCCGATATCGATATGGAGATGAAGCAGTGTGATTTGGCGCATATTGTCAAGCAGTCGTGCCGTTATTGGCAGCGATCGGCGCAGGAACGCGATCATACTTTTGATACCGACCTGCCCACGGAACCGGTTTTCGTGTACGGGAATGCGACGCGGCTTCGCCAGGTGATTGACAATTTGCTCAATAACGCCATCAAGTACACGCCAAAGGGCGGGCAAATTTCCGTATACCTCGCGCAGCGGGGGATACAGGCAGTTTTGCGCGTCCAGGATTCCGGCATCGGGATCGCTGCCCAGGATCAGCCGTATGTATTCGATCGCTTCTTTCGGGTGCGCAGCGAGCAGACCGTCGATGTCCAGGGTACCGGGTTGGGGTTGGCGATCGCGCGCAGCATTGTCGAAAAGCATCAGGGGCGCATTTGGGTTGAAAGTGAGCCGGAGCAGGGCAGTACGTTTTACGCAACGTTTCCTTTGGCATCATAGAATATTGATTTACTCAGATTAGGAGCAGCGAGTGGAGATTGTATGGTATGGTCAGGCCTGTTTTCGCATTCGGGAAATGGGCGTGACCGTGATTGCCGACCCGTTTGATCAAGACAGCAAGCACGTTTTACCGCGCATACGCGCCGATGTGGTCACATATTCATGCGCCATGGGCGCGGGCCTGAAACCACGGGGGATTCGAGGTTCGCCGCTGATTTTTCAAACGCCGGGCGAGTATGAAGTTGGCGGCGTGTTTATTACCGCTGTGCCCATTTTTTGCCGGCAAGACAAAGAACAGTCGCCAAGTATTGCCTTTTTATACGACTTTGGTGGGTTGACCGTCTGTCATTTGGGCCGGCCGGGCTGCATCCTCGCCCAAAGCCAGGGCGAGGCGTTGGGCAGCGTCAACGTGCTGCTACTTTCCATTGACGGCGAGTCGACATTGTCGATCGAGCAGGCGGGTGAGGTAGTTGGCCTGTTGGAGCCAAATATCGTCATCCCAATGCACTATCGCCCGGTCGAGCTTGCGCACCGGCCTGGACCGTTGGCGCGGTTTCTCAAAGCAATGAACGCGAGTGAGACGTCGGCACTGCCGGGGTTCAAGATTCGGGCCGGGCATTTGCCGGAGGGGATGCAAGTTGTTCTCCTGGCGTGTAAACAATAGCTAGTGCAATATGAATATGAACCATCATATTTTATGATTCATCGTTGACGAGACTTGGGAAAAGGTGTATAATATTGACATAAAACAAGTTAGGTCGTTCAATTTAGGGGGCTGTGTTTTCAGGTCGCATCACAATTGTGCGAGTTGTGTGTGCGATGGACAATGTCTTATGCCGGGGATGTAGATTTTTGTGGGGGGTAGATAAGGGGAGGAGCGCATAATGGCCGAGTTGTTCTCTTGGATCATCCACCAGTATCACAGCAACAAAAGCAGCGTCAAGTTGGCGCTCAAAAGCAGGCTGGTCGGTGCCCTCATTTGGGCGATTTTGTTTTCTTTTCTTCCGTGGACATCGCCGACTTGGACGCCGGCGGTCGAACAGGCATTCGAGCACACGCCTGCTTCGGTGCAATGGGCGGCGCCGTTGGCGTTGAGCATTACCGGATGGACCGAACAGGCATTGTCGGTTTTATCGCCTGTCGAGGTGGCGGCTGCGCCGCCGACCACAATGACCATCGCCTATAACCCGGTTGTTTCCGCCTGTATGTGGAACGACCTTGTTGTGACTTTGGTCGACAGTACCAACCAGCCGGTGCCAAGTTGGCCGATTACGCTGACATCCAGCGGGGTGGGCATGGTGGTTCCGGCGGCGACAAACACCGATGCGAACGGGCAGGCGGTGGTTCAATTTGGCTCCGTTGTCACCGGCTCCGCAGTCGTGACGATCAGCGCGGTCGGTGGGCCGGTCCAGTCGGTCAATATCACCGTAACCAACGGCGCGCCGGAGAAAATGACCCTGGTGGCGGCCACAAATGTCATCTCGTCTGGCGATAGCGTCGAATTGACCGTCCAGGTAATGGACTGCTATGACAACCCCGTGCCCAATGTATACATCTATGACGGCGTCGATCCGACCAGTGTGGGATATGGTTGGGTTGGGCCTTTGGCCGGCTGGACAGATGACAGCGGTTCGTATACCTTTGTATTTACAGGTACAAGAATGGGACAGGCTTCTATTGTCGCCGCGCCGCTCGACGCCAGATATGCCGCGTTGGGCAAATCGGTCGAGGTGATGGTTGAGCCAAATGAGCCGACAACGATGACGTTGACCGCCACTCCTGGGTGGATTTTACCCCAGGGACGTTCGTCCGATCTCGAGGTCTATGTCGAAGACTGGTATGGCAATCCGGTGTCGGGGTGTTACGCGGTAGTCGAACGTCTCTCAGGCCCGGCAGTGACCTTTGATCCCGCTTCGCGGATGGACACAACCAACGTCAGCGGTACGGCCAGTGTTGCCCTGCTCTCGACCGATGTGGAAGGCGATGTCACGGTCAGGGCGTTTATTTGCAATGGCCTCGATATGACGACGACGGTTCATATCGAGTGGGTCAAAGTGTACGTGCCGGTGATCGTGCGCCATTATCCAACCGGCGATCTGCAAGTGACCTCGATCGTCACCAATCATGTTGGTCAGGACAAACAAGGCCATGATCTGTATGAAGTGTTGGTCACAATCCGCAACAATGGCCGCGACGTGATCAATAACGGTTTTTGGGTCGATCTGTACCTCGACCCGGCAGAACCGGTGGGACTCAACGTCCTGTGGCACGAGGTCTCTCCGCGCGGCAAGACGTGGTACATCCAACGCCCGTTTGCGCCGGGGACAACGATCACTCTGAGCACGAACGATCCAGACGTTCTGGACGGCGGACATGTCGAGTCGGGACGTTACAGCTATTGGCCGGGCGACCTGGGGTCGAATGACATCATGCACGAACTTTGGGCTATGGTCGACTGCTTTGGTCCTGCGCCTCAAGGCGGCATCTTTGAGCCGGATGAGGACAATAATATCTTTGGACCTTTTTATATTCGCTAGTTTTGGCCTGGTGCATCGTTTCAAAGCGATGGATGGTGCATGTAAAAAAGCCAAATGGCAGAAAAGGAGCGGAATGATGAGTAAAAGGTTTTTGGCCGTTTGGGGGGCAAGTCTTGTTCTGGTTTTGTTTATTGCCTGGTGTAATGCTGTGCCCGTCGCGGCTGATCCTCCCGGCTATAGCGCGTCTACTAACACGCCCCGGCCAACGTTGACGCCAACGACAGCGCCAATCCGCGTCCCTCGTCTATACGGAACGATTTTTGACTGGGGAAACGGGTATATGCCGGCCGGCGTCAAGGTGACGCTGGCGGGGGATGGCTGGGAAATTTCGACCGAGACGGATAAAGATGGGCGTTACGAGTTCAAAGAGATCGGCAATGAAGTGGCGCGCTTGAACGTCGTGGTTCCCGACAATCGTCCCGAATTGGCGTCGCTGACCCATGATCTGCCGGTCAAGACCGAGGTGGGGCAATCGCTCGTCGTCAACATGGCTTTGCATCCCAAAAGCGTTACGCCGGATGCGATTGTGTCAATTGCTATGGTCGCGTCGGCACCCAAGGTCGAGCAAGGAGATCGCGCGTCGTTCACGATCACGGTCAACAATCACTGGGAAAAAGGCCTAAGTGGGGTGATCGTGGCCGGCTCTTTGCCCGCCGGGTTGACCTGTGTCGGGGCTGCGGCCAGCCAGGGGAGCGCGACCTGTGAAAACGGGCTGTTGTGGGCCGACCTCAGCGGGATGGCCGCGGGCGCTATGGTCACGGTCACGCTTGACGCCCAGGTGGACACCGGGCCGACGATCGACGAGGTCATTATCAACAAAGCCGCGGTGTACTATCAAGAAAACGTCGCCGTGCAGGCCGAGGCGCAGATTCAGGTCATCCAGGTCGCCCAACCGGCCGCCTCGACGGATGGATCGGAGCAGCCGAGCACACTTCCCGTCACCGGCGGCGCGTCCGTTCTGCCGGTGATCGGCGTCTTGTTGGCCGGCGCGCTGTTTGGCATTAGAAAACTGCGACACACCATCGGGTAAATTCGTCTGGGTGTTTTTCAAATGGGTTGGGTGTCTGTAGCATTGCCCCTTGTGGGCACGGCTGGCGCCGTCCGTTTACGACGGCGCCTTACGCCCGGCCCAGTCCCCTCAAAAAGCGATCCACAATCTGCCGGCCGGCGCAAATTGCACGCTATGTGGAGCCTGCCCCGTGACCTCGCTGCGCGCCAATCGAAACGTCATCATCCTCCTGGCAATCATTACCCTGATCGGCGGCGCGCTGCGCGTATACCGGATCGGCGACAAAGGGCTGTGGCTCGACGAGGCGTTCAGCATCTGGTTGGCCCGCCGGCCATGGACAGAGATGCTCTCCTGGGTGATCCAGATCGATCAGCATCCACCGTTATACTATACCCTGTTACACCTTTGGCTTGGATTTGGCGATGATGCGGCGACGGTGCGCATGCTTTCGGCGCTATTCAGCACGTTGACGATTCCGGTGATTTTTGCATTGGGCCACAAAGTGGATGGCGCGTCGACCGGGCTGCTGGCTGCGCTCTTGCTCGCCGGGTCGCCATTTCACATCTGGTTGGCGCAAGAAGCGCGCATGTATGCCTTGTTGACGTTCAACGCATCTTTGGCGCTGCTGACTTTGAGTCATTTGTTGTTCGATTTGGGAACAACACCACGCAAAACAGCTTTGTTATGCGTAGCTTTTGCCTCGACCACCGTCGCCGCCATGTTGACGCACAACACGGCTGTTTTTTTCCCGATCGCAGCCAACGCGCTGATCGCCGGCTGGCATGTTTGGAGGCGTTGGTCAGAAAACAAAACCACGCCGGGCGCTCGATATGCGCCGCCGTCGCTGAAAAATTGGGCGCTGCTCCAACTGGGCATCCTGGTATTGTGGGGCGTCTGGCTGCGCCCCTTTGTCATCCAAAGCCGGGGCGTCTATGCCGAATTTTGGCTTCCGGCGCCGACCTGGGGCAAAATAGCCGAGACGCTCAAGAATTTTCTCAGCGCCTTTTTGCCCAACGATCTGGGTTGGGGGCACATGCTGTGGGGTCTTTATGTGGCATTGTTCGGTTTGAGGATACGCGCCTGGCGCGAACGCCCGCCCGTCCTCTTGTTCCTGCTGGCGTTCCTGTCGCTCCCGTTTTTAGGCGAACTGGCGATCAGCCTCAAGCGTCCCATTTTTTATGACCGCACCTTGATTTGGACGACGATCCCGCTGTACCTGATTTTGGCGGCCGGCATCCGGCAGCTGCGTCGTCGCTCCTGGCGGGTGGCGATCCTCCTCGTTCTGGCGGCGATCAATGGCCTGTCGGCGCGACAATATTTTGTGCATTTTGAAAAGGAACAATGGGAGCAAGCGGCGATCTATGTCGCACAATCCGCTCACAAAGACGATCTCGTGCTCTTTAACGCCACCTGGGTCCAGATTCCGTTCGATTACTATTTTGAACGGATCGAGGAACGCGCGCTCGGCGCGCCGCTTGCCAGACACGGCGTACCGGTCGATCTGTTTGCGCGGGGGATCCTGGAACCAAAAATGTCGGCAAGCGATCTGCCCCGTCTGCGCGCGCTGATCAAAGAGCGCGAGCGGGTCTGGTTGATCTATAGCCATCAGTGGTACACCGACCCAGAGCGGCTCATCCCGCTTGCGCTAGAGCGCGAACTGGTCATGCGCGACAGGCGTGATTTTCGCGGCGTGCAGGTGCGCCTATACGGGCTGCCGCCATAGCAGGGCAAAACAAAAAGCCGCCCTGTCAAAAAGGCGGCCCTGTGATGCCAGATGAGCCGTGCAGGATTCGAACCTGCGACTCCCTGCTTAAAAGGCAGGTGCTCTGCCACCTGAGCTAACGGCCCTACGACATAGAGTATACCACAGAACGAATACGCTGTCAAGACCCAATTTTCAACCCAAGCCCAAATTACAAGGACTAATTCAAGTACTATACTATTAAAATGAGAATTAGAATAACGAGGATTTGATTATTCACCGCTCTAAAATGCGCCCACTGGTCGCGAGGGGGTTTTGCGTTTCTACTTGCCAAAGGAGCCGTTCTGTGGTAAAATCGCCTTGCCCTGGGGGATAGTTTAACGGTAGAACGGATGACTCTGGATCATTTGGTCGGGGTTCGAATCCCTGTCCCCCAGCCTGATTGGGCAAGTGACATACAAGATCGGGACATCGTTACGGTGTCCCGATTTTTTCATTGCAACTCGTTGAGTGGAATTTTCACCTGCTGAGACGAGGGATGTGTCCCATCGCGTCGATTTCTGCGTGGGGCGCCTGGACCTGCACGGCTGGTAGCAACTTGGGGTAATGATAAAATGCTCGACGATCAACTGCTCCGCTCATCCATCTCCCTGACCGACCCTGACGCCGCGCGACGTTGTCTACGCCGCATCGGCGACGGCGCGCCCAGGCAGGCCTTGTTGAACGCGCTGTTGCCGCATTTGAGCGGGGCGCTGTCCGGCGCGGCCAACCCTGATCACGTGCTGGTCAGCCTGGAGCGATTTCTGCGCCGCGCCGAGGTGGAGCAGGAAAACGGTGCGACCGGCATGCTGCGCTATATGGCCGGCGCCCCGCGCGCGGTCGATATTTTGGTCGCGCTCTTTGCCGGCAGCAGCTTTCTCACCGAAATTCTGCTGCGCCACCCCGACTATTTGCCACGGCTGGTCGCCCACCACGAGATGGCCCAGATCAAAACCCCGGAACAGTTCGATCAAGCGGCTCAAGCCTGTGTCCTGCAAGCCGGCGTCGCCGGCCGGCTCGACCGCTTGCGCCGCTACCAACGCTGGGAACTGTTGCGCATCGGCGCGTGCGACTTGCTCGGCCTGATCGAGTTGCGCGCCGTCACCGCGCAGCTCTCCCACCTTGCCGACAGCGTGGTGCGCGTTTGCCTCGACATGGTCGCCGGGCCGCCCGCGGCCTCCCTGGATGGATTTGTCGTCCTGGCGATGGGCAAATTGGGAGGCAGCGAACTCAACTATAGCTCGGACATCGACCTGGTCTTTGTCGCCGGCCAAACCTGTACCGGCTATTTTCGCCTCGGCGAGCGGTTGATCGAATCCCTGACCCGCGCCACGGCCGGGGGATTTCTGTACCGCGTCGATATGCGACTGCGTCCCTGGGGGCGATCGGGGCCGCTGGTCACGTCGGTCGCCGGGTATCTCGAATATTTGCGCAAGACGGCGCGCCATTGGGAAAAACAAGCCCTGCTCAAAGCGCGGGTCATCGCCGGAGATCAGGCGGCGGGCGAAGACTTTTTGCGGCGCGCTGCGCCGCTCATCTTTGCCGGGCCGGCCGCAACCATCCGCCACGATGTCAAGGCGATAAAAGAGCGCACCGAAAGTTATTTGCGCGAGCGAGGCCGCGACTGGGGCGAGGTCAAACTGGGCGCCGGCTCGATCCGCGACGTCGAGTTTGTGACCCAGTATTTGCAGCTGGTCAACGGCGCCGATCATCCCGAAATCCGCTGCCGCAACACCCTCGATGCCCTGGATCGACTGCTGGACAACCGGCTGCTCACGGTTCAAGAACAGCGGGCGCTGGTCGAAGGCTATACCTTTTTGCGCACCGTCGAACACCACCTGCAAATGCTCGACTATCGCCAGACCCATACCCTGCCCAAAAAAGAACGCGATCTGGGACACCTGGCGCAGCGACTCGGTTTTCAGGGCCAAAACGCCGACCGGTTGTTTCTGTCCCGCTACGACCAACATTGCGCGGCGATCCGCGCCGTGTACCTGAATCATTTGGGAAGCGATCAAATGACGACGCCGGCCGCAGCTGACGCCGCCGCGCCCAATCTCAGCCGCCACCTGGCGCGGATGGATCCGTCCTATACCGAAACTTTTGGCGCGTCCGAGATCGCCCGCCATGCGCGACTCGCCGGGCGGTTGGACGACGAGCATCTGGTCGAGGTCAGCGCCGAGCCGCTCCAAGATGAACGCTGGCGGGTGACGATCGTCGCTTTTGACTATCCCGGCGAATTGTCGCTGATCTGCGGGCTGCTCTTTGCGCACGGATTCAGCATTCTGGACGGCGACGTGTTCACCTATGAACCTCAGACGGCGCGGCCGGCGCCCTCTCGACGGGGCCGCCGGGTGCGGCGCAAGATCGTCGATGTGTTTACCGTGCGTCCGGTGCGCGGCCAGGTGACGGAACAAACCTGGCCCCAATACGCCGGCGACCTCGGCTCGCTGCTGCGCTTGAACCACCAGGGCGACGCGCAAAACGCGCGCGGAGAGTTGGCCCGGCGCGTTGTCGCCGCTTTTCAAAACATCGAGGGCGGCGAAATGACGCTGTACCCAATCGAGATCGAGATCGACAATCAAAGCTCGCCTCTGTACACGGTGATGCGTATAGATACGCAAGACACCATTGGATTTCTTTATGAATTTACGAACGCCCTTGCCGCCAATCAAATCTATATCGCGCGCGTGACCGTCGAATCGGTGGGCAAGCGCATCCACGATACGCTCTATGTCACCGACGCCGGCGGGCGCAAAATCACCTCGCCCAAAAAGCAGCGCGAACTGCGCGCGGCGACGGTGTTGATCAAGCATTTCACTCATCTGCTGCCTCATTCACCCAACCCGGAAGCGGCGTTGCTGCACTTTGGCCAGTTTGTCGGGCAAATGTTCCAGCGCGCAAACTGGCCGGACGAGTTCGCCTCATTGGAAAACGTCCAGGTGCTGGATCGATTGGCGCGCCTGCTCGGCGTGAGCGACTTTTTGTGGGATGATTTTTTGCGCATGCAGCACGCCAACCTCTTTCCCGTCGTCCGCGACGCCGACGCGCTGCGCACGGCCAAATCACGCGCGCAGCTGCAAGCCGAACTAGAGGCCGTGCTGCGTCCCGTCCACGACAGCCCCCAGCCGCCCTCGCCCGATGCGGCGTGGCGCGCGGCGCTCAATGACTTTAAGGACCGGGAAATGTTTCGCATCGACATGCGGCACATTTTGGGGCACACGCAAGCGTTTGGCGAATTTTCGGCCGAGCTGACCCATCTGGCCGAGGTGGTGGTCAATTCGGCCTATCACCTTTGCCACGAGGACTTGCGCGCCGTCTATGGCGCGCCCCGTCTGGCCGATGGCGGCGTCAGCGAGATGGCCGTTTGCGCGCTGGGCAAGTGCGGGGGGTGGGAACTGGGCTTTGCGTCAGACATCGAATTGATGTTTATTTATGCCGGAAATGGCAAAACAACCGGGCCGCAAATCATCACCAGCGCCGAGTTTTACGAAAAGGTGGTCCAAGATTTTGTTGGCGCGATCCGCGCCAGGCGGGAGGGCATTTTCGAGATTGACCTGCGCCTGCGTCCCTACGGCCAGTCGGGCAGCATGGCCGTTTCACTGGAGGCCTTTTGCCGCTACTTTGCCCCCGGCGGCCCGGCCTGGGCCTATGAGCGGCAGGCGTTGGTCAAGCTGCGCCCCATCGCCGGCAACGTTGGGCTGGGGCGCGAGATCGTGTCCTTGCGCGATCAATATATCTATGACGCGCAAACTTTTGACGTGAACGCGATGCGCGCGATACGCGAGCGCCAGATTCGTCATCTCGTCGCCGGTGGCACGTTCAACGCCAAGTTCAGCCCCGGCGGGTTGGTCGATGTCGAGTATCTGGTGCAGGGGCTGCAAATGATCCACGGCGCGCACGACCCCGCCTTGCGCGCAACCAACATCCGCAAAGCGATGGCCGCGCTTTTTGCGGCCGGGGTTTTGTCCGAGGGGGATTACGACCGGCTTGGGCGCGCGCACACCTTTTTACGCTGGCTGATCGACGGGCTGCGCATGGTGCGCGGCAACGCCCGCGACCTGACCGTGCCGCCGTCCGGCAGCGAGGCCTTTGCCTATCTCGCCCGTCGGCTGGGCTACGGCCAGGATGTCGCGCGGCTGCGCCAAGACCTGGACGATCATCGCGCGCGCGTGCAGGCGTTGAATTTGCGGTTGCTGCCGCATCATCGCCCGTAGCGGGAAGGCATCACCGGCGCGAGGGCATTGCTCAACGTCACCCACTCGGCAATCGACAGGCTCTGGGCGCGGCGTCTGGCCTCGATGTGGGCGGCGGCCAGCGCCGCATGCACCTGCTGGGCGGACAATGCCAGCCCGCCGGCCAGCGCATTGTGCAGCTGTTTTCGGCGCTGGGCGAATCCGGCGCGCACGACGCCAAAGAACGTCTTTTCGTCCACTTGTTCCCACGGCAGCGACTCGAAACAGTCAATGCGGACGACCGCCGAATGCACCTTGGGGATCGGTCGAAACGCGCCCGGCGGGATGCGGGCGACAATGCGCGGCGTGCCATAAAACTGCACGCTGACCGCCAACAGGCTCATTTTCCCCGGCGCAGCGACGATGCGCTGGGCCACCTGGCGCTGCACCGTGACCACCAGCCGCGTCGGGCGCGGCGTGCCCTCGAGCACGTGTCGCAGCACGGCCGAGGTGATATAGTAGGGCAGGTTGGCCACCACCTGAAAAGGCGCCGCGACCAGCGTGTCCAACGCTTGCCCGAGAATGTCGGCGTGGACGATCTCGACGTTCTCGAGGCCGCGCAGGGTGTCGCGCAAAACGGGCAGGACGCTTGCGTCGATCTCGACGGCGACGACCTTTTTGGCCCGGCGCGCCAACAGGGCGGTGAGTGCGCCTTTGCCCGCGCCAATCTCGAGCACGGTATCATCCTGGCGCAAGGCGGCGGCGTCGACGATTTTGCGCGCGGCCTGGGGATCGACCAAAAAATTTTGCCCCAACGACTTTTTGGCGCGTGATTTGACCGGGTACCGGTTGCTCAATTATCTCTCCCGTGGAAAATCGGGCAGGATCCACCGGATTTCGTATGCCGGCGGCACGGGGGTCATCAAGTAGACATAGCCCCACCAATAATACATCGTAAAATTATCTATTTCGTGCCCCAGATCGATGTGCATCCCCTTGATCATCCCTCCGGTATCGGCGGCGACGCCCCGGCCATAGCCGGGCACATACATCTCGGTCAACATTGGAATGACGCGCGGGTCAACGGCAATGATGCCGCGTCGCATGTCCCATCCAATGCGCGTTTTGCCGTACCACGGGTCGCCGGGGTTTTTGCCGCAGGTCGCTGCGGTATAAGAAGTCAAAAAGACGCGGAGGCGCCGCCAATATTCAAGTTCACCCTCTGGGGTTTCGAGCGTGCGGACGACGATTTTGGTTCCATAAGCGATCTGGCGCGCCTGCGGTTCTTTGGCCGTCCATTCATCCTGGAGGTAACATTCGACTTGACGCCCGTCGTGATAAACGACCCTGTAACGCCGGCGATCGATGCCGTTTTCGCCAACGTGATCGATGCGCTTTTGATCGAGTTCCAGCGAGTTGTCGGCCAGCCATTTGGTCTCGAAAGGTATCTCTTGCTGCTCAATGATCGTCTTTTCGGTGACGCGCGTGACCCGAATGTGCAGCCCGGCGACGATGGGGGTGTCCGGCGGCGGCGTGACAAAATCAAGCCCCAGCAGGGCGACGCCCGCTTCGGCCAGCGCGTGTTCGACGGTGGGGGCATGCGTGCGCCTATAGAGGGTATGCTCATCGGCCTGAATATAGATCGGCTTGCTGCGCCGGATATAGATATGAACGCCGGCCGACAGAGGGGCGTTCAGGTCGGGGTGGACGAAATCGCCCAGATAGAGCAGCGTGCCCGCTTGCAGCAAGGTCTGGCCGACGGTCCGGGCGGTGGTGCGCAGCGTTTGTTCGATGCTGCCATCGTGCAGGTGAACCGGGATCGCGCGTTCGATCTGAATGTGCGAGATTGTGATCGGGCCGGCGTCTGGCGCGCCTCGGCTGGACGCCGTGCGCCAGGCGGGCAGTTCCGGCGGCGCGGCCGGAGGGAGGGCGGAAACCAGGGTGTGGTTGACCCACAGCTTGTCCGGCGCTTCCAGCGTCAGGCCGGCCTGATCGAGGATTTCGTCGATGGCGTTGCTGTGGGTGTACAAGGTTCGCGTCACGCCGTCGGCGACGACCGTCACCTGGCGCGCGTGTTGAATGATAACCGTGGTATTGTTCTCTAACGCTTCGTCCCGCTCTGGGGTAACGCGGTCCCACGGCTCGAGGTCGAACCCCAAATCGGCGAGCAGCGCGCCCACGGTTGCGCGTTGGGTGCGCACCCGGCGCGGTTCCCCGTCGACGATCAAGTTGATCGATGTCAGGTTGCGCGCATAGCCGCTGCCGGTATAGGCCAGCAACCCCAGCAGCGCCACCGTCGTCCACCAGCCCGGCGCCGGGACCAGACGGATGATCGCCCCGATCCACTTTTCTATGCCTTTCCACGGCCCAAGGCGTTGCCTGTCCAAACCTTCTCCCCGGTTCATCACCCGCGCACAAAGCGCGCTGCCGCCCGCCCGGCCACCCATCCGGTTGAAAACGCGGCTTGCAGGTTGTACCCGCCCGTGTCCGCGTCGATGTCGATCACTTCGCCGGCAAAATACAAGCCCGGCCGCAAGCGCGAGGCCATCGTGCGCGGATCGATCTCGGCGACGCTTACGCCGCCGGCGGTGACAATCGCCTCTTTCAAAGGACGGTGTCCGGTCACGGTCAGACGAAAATCTTGGAGCCAGACGCGCAGCCGTTTCCGTTCTTGAGCGGTGAGTTGATGCCCCACCCGCTCCGAGGCAATGTTGGTCAGGTCGATACAGACCGGGATCAATTTGAGCGGCAGCAGTTCTTTGAGCAGGGTGCGGTATTGGCGTTTTCCAAACCGGTCCAGGTCACGGCGCAGGCGGGCGTCGAGTTTTTTTTCATCCAAAGCCGGCTTGAGGTTGATGGACAGCTCGACGTTCTGGCCGTCGCGCAGCGCGTCGACGATCTGCCTGCTCAGACCCAGGATAATCGGCCCGGAAACGCCAAAATGTGTGAACAGCATTTCCCCAAAGGCCTCGGCCTGGGTTTTTCCGCCCCATCGCGCCCGGACGCGAACGTTTTTCAGGCTCAAGCCCTGCAATCGCGGGGCAATGTCGCCTGCCGTCTCTAACGGCGTCAGCGCCGGTCGAATCGGCGTGATCGTGTGCCCGACGACGCGCGCCATTTTGTAGCCATCGCCGGAAGAGCCGGTGGCCGGGTAAGACGCGCCGCCGGCAGCGACGATCACCGCGCCGGCCCGCTCTGTCCGGCCGGAGCGCAGCGTCACTCCAACGACGCGCCCATCCTGGACGATCAGGCGTCTGGCCGCGGCCTGGGTGTGAATGTCTACGCCCTGCCGCCCGGCCCAGCCAACCAGCGCGTCGACAACATCGCGCGCGTGATTGCTGGCCGGAAAGACGCGCCCGCCGCGCTCGGCGATGGTTTCGACGCCGTTGGTACGGAAAAAGTGGATCAGGTCGTCGGTGAAAAACTGTCCAAACGCCTGGCGTAAAAAACGGCCATTGCCTCCAAAATGAGCCATAAACTCGTTCAACGAGGCGACGTTGGTCAAATTGCAGCGCCCTTTGCCGGTGATGCCGAGTTTGCGCGCCGGGCGTTTCATCTTTTCCAGGAGCAAGGTTTCGACGCCTTGCGCAGCGGCTTGACCGGCAGCCATCAATCCGGCCGGGCCGCCGCCGATGACGATGATTTGGGCCATAAATTCTCTTTGCAGAAACTAAAAAGGGCGGGTATGTACCCGCCCTCCGCGTCGCGCCAGGTGGTCGTGCACCCTCCGTCGAGCCGCGCTACCCATCCAATCGTCGTCATCCGGCTCAGGTCAGGCGCTCCTGTGTCACCCAAAAGGAACCGCTTACCGTTGCTACCTCTCGGTCCTGGCGGGGTTCACGGGCTTTTGCCGCGCAGGACCCAACCCTCCACACCTTTTGACAGTGGTTATCAAGGTATTTGCTGGCGCTCTAGAGAGGGGATTCAACCCCGCTATAGCGGATTTCGGGTACAGGGTGCCGCTACCTCCCCGTCTAGCACGACCGGGTGGTATGTTACTCGATTTGAGACGAAATGTCAAGTTGCGCGCCCAGGGCAATCGCATCTAAATTATTGGGGCGTGTTTCAAATGGCTTGAGCGTCCGGCCATTCCATCTGCTCCTGCCGGATCGCCAGATCCGGCAGGAGAACAAGTTAAATGCGACCGGCCTCGCCTCGCTGTTTTTGGCCTGGATTTGGCAATCCAGGCCGAGCGCAAAGCCGCCGTCACCCCCTGACCCCAAAATTGAAATGTTCCCCGGTTGGCGGTTTGTCCATATAGCGCCGCGCTTGATACATAAAGGCTTCCAGCCTGGTTTGATGATTTGTTTCC
This sequence comes from uncultured Anaerolineae bacterium, assembly GCA_964481205.1. GTDB lineage: Bacteria > Chloroflexota > Anaerolineae > JAFGEY01 > JAFGEY01 > CAYRXM01. The sequence continues at coordinate 44,856 of CAYZYE010000006.1, forward strand.
CCTTGAGCATCGTAAATAACGTCTAACCAGGGCAAATGATCGTGGTCGGCGCACAATGCCGGCGCCAGTCCGGAAACCACCGTGCCCGGCATACAGGCAAAGGGCAGCAGGTTGAGCACGCCGCTCAAGCCCTGACGGGCAAAATCAATGCCTTTGGCCACGCTCAATGCGGCTTCGGTGCCCAATTGGGGGTAATAATATCGTTCAATCGAACGCATCAGGCGGCTCATCGTCGGTTCGTGCGGAAAGGTCATCAATGGGGCCACCGGTTTCAACAGCGCGGCCTCGATCGCTTGTTGTCCCCACTCGATGCTTTTGGCCTTGAGCCACGCTCCAGGGCGGCGATCGATCCGCGCGCGATAGGCCGTCCACCAGATGGTGAAATAAAACCACTCCATCATCGGCGCCACCCACACGCGCCCGCCCAAAGACTCGACCTGCCGCGCAATGTCCTGGTTGGTAAAGGTGTTGGCGCGCAAATAAATCTCGCCTACGATGCCGATCCAGGGTCGAGTTTGCTTTTGAAGGGGCAAGGCGGCAAATTGTTTCGCCGCCCAGCGCATCACCTCGACCGTGCGCCGCCCTCCGCCGGCCTCGATTGCCGCCGTCAGGCGAAGCAGCGCGGCCTGGTACACCCGGTCGACCTGACCGGGCCGCGCCTCGTCGGGGCGATACTCGTGTCGCAGTTTGCGCAGCAGATCGACGGCCACGATGCCTTGCCAGGCCAACAGTCGAAAACGCAGCGGGCGGTCGCCGGTTCCTTGGTAGCCGTTTTCGGCGTCTGGCGAGACGATCTCGACCTCGTTCAGGCCCGCTGCGTCGAGGTGCAGGCGGATCATTGTCCGGTACTGCCCAAAACGGCACGGGCCGCCGGTGGTGGGCATAAAATAGATGCTTTGCGCGGGGTCAAAATCGGCCGCTTGCGCCCGACGTAAAATATCGCCAATTGTCAGGAACATAGGCAGGCACTCGCGTCCCAGGCTTTGCGCCCGTCCCAAAGCCAGCGTCTCCATATCGGGCGGCGGAAGCACCTCGGCCGGCGCGCCCAACGCGCGCAAAGCGGCGCCCAGGGGCAGCGCGTGGTCGCACATGTAGGGGATATAGACCTTTTTACGATGCCGGGTATTCATTGTTTTTCCCTCTCTGGCGGCGCTGTCGCAAACCGGCGAAAAAGGCCTCGCAGCGCGTCAAGATTCCGGCTTCGGCAGTGTGGTCGTCCAATTCCAGCTCGAGGTATGGCTTGCCATCGATCACCTGCCGGAAAAAGCGGAGCAAAAAAGAGTCGGGGCCGCAGGCAAAGTTGGTCATATAGATCGCTTCCAGGTCGTCGCGTTGGGCGATCAGTTGGGCGGCGGCCAAAATGTCCTGGCCGCTGCGCCAATACATCGCATCAAACGGCGGCGCCAGCTCGACTTTGTCCAGGGGGAGCATGTCCATCGGCACGGGCAAGACGCCCAATTTGCGCAGTTGATAGGGCAGCGCCATGCTGACCCGGTCGTCGCAGGTGTTATAAGGTCGTCCGACCAACACGGCTGCCTGCGGCCAGCGTCCCAGATCGGTCAGGTACTCGGCACCAATTTGACGTAAATCCTGGTAAAACATCTTTTGCGCCCGCAAACCGGCGTCGATCGCCGTTTGCACCGTTTTGGGCGAACAGCCCAAGGGACGCACCAGTTCGCGCAGTGTGCGATACCTCTCGCGGGGGTCGCGTAGATCGACGGGGGCGCTGAGCACGCCGGCCTCGATCCGTTCACCCAACGCCGCGATTACCAGATTGGGAACGGCCTGGATAAAGGGACAGTACTTGTTGAACTGTTGGCCGGGGGCGATATTTTCCCGCGCCGTTACCGCCGGCAAAAGTACCCAATCTACGCCCCTGGCTACCAGATCGAGGATATGGCCGTAAAGCAGTTTGATCGGAAAGCAAGTTTCCGCAGTGGCGTACTCGCGCGCGGCATCGACGGTGGCCGGGTTGGTTGGGTCGGAAAGCACCACCTGCACACCGAGGTCGCGCAGAAAGCGATACCAAAAGGGAAACAAGTCGTAGAAAATCAACGCGCGCGGCACTCCCACGCGCGGCTGCCCGCGCGCGTCTGCCGGCGGCTCGTAGCCGCGCAGCAGCAGCGCTTCGCGTTGGGCAAAGAGATCGGGGATCGACGCCGAGTGATCGGCGCGCGCTTTTTCGTAACGCTCGCAGCGCGCGCCGTAAAAGTGCGGGGATTCATCGCCAAAGGTTACGCGGCTGATCTCGCAGCGGTTGACGCAGCCCCGGCAAGCAAAAGTGCGCGTGCGGTAGCTCCTTTGACTCAGGTCAAAACCGTGGAAACGTGTGTCTGCTCCCTGTAGCTGCTCGTGGGCCAGGATCGCCGCCCCGATCGCCCCGGTGACATCGTGGTGGGGCGGAACAATCAGTGGACGCCCCACCAGTTGCTCAAATGCGGCGACGACGGCCAGGTTGCCGGCCACGCCCCCCTGGAAAAAGATGCGCTTGCCAACCGGCCGCCCATTGACCACGCGATTGAGGTAATTTTGGGCGATCGAATAGGCCAGCCCCGCCACCAGGTTGGGCACCGATGCGCCTTGCTGTTGCCCGTGGATCAGATCGGATTCCATAAACACGGTGCAGCGTTCGCCCAGCGGCGCGGGCGCCTGCGCCGAAAAGGCCAAAGGGCCAAAGTCGCGGGCAATGTCGATGCGCAGCCGGTCGGCCTGCTCTTCCAAAAAAGAGCCGGTTCCGGCGGCGCAGGCTTTGTTCATCGCAAAATCGACCACCAGGCCCTGTTCCAGGCGGATGTATTTGCTGTCCTGGCCGCCGATCTCGAACACGGTATCTACTGCCGGGTCGATCTCGGCGGCGGCTCGTGCCTGGGCGGTGATCTCGTTTTGTACCACATCGGCGCCGACATAGGCGCCGGTCAGGGCGCGCCCCGATCCGGTGACGCCCACGCCGCATACCCGCACCGAGGCGCCGACCTCGGCGTTCAATTCGTCCAACGCCCGGCGCACGGCTTCCAGGGGGCGTCCGGCCGTGCGCAGGTAGCGGCGAGCGACCACGCGGTGCTGTGTGTCGATCAAGACGACATTGGTGCTGATGGAACCGACGTCGATCCCCAGATAGACCGGCGCGGCGCCGACGATTTTTGGGGGATGCCAGCGCCCGTTTCCGCTGCGCGCGCGTAGCGGGGGCAACGCTTGCGGCAGCGTTTCCTGATGTTCTAGCGCCGATTGTAAAGCCGCCCAATCGTCCCCGGCCGGCGGCGGCGCATCGCGCAGGGTCAGGGCCACGCCCAGGGCCGCCATCAAGGGATGGTGGGGGGGGATGATCAGGCCGCCGGGCGGCAAGGCAAGCACTTGTTCAAAGGCGCGCACGACGGCCCGGTTATAGGCTACGCCTCCCTGGAACAAGATGGGCGGGAGAAATGCTTTGCCTCGCCCGACGACGCTTTTAAAGTTGCGGGTCAGGGCATAGCACAACCCGGCCAAAATGTCGGGCAGGGGCACGCCTTGCTGCTGAAGGTGGATCATGTCTGTTTTGGCAAACACGGTGCAGCGCCCGGCAATGCGCGCCGGTTGGCGCGATTGGAGCGCCAACGCGGCAAATTCGTCTTCGATGCGCACTCCCAATCGCTCGGCCTGCTGATCGAGGAATGAGCCGGTGCCGGCGGCGCACAGGGTGTTCATGGCAAAATCAACCAGGCGAACGCCGGGGCCGTCCCATTCTGGCTCGAGCATCAGCAATTTGCTGTCTTGTCCGCCGATCTCGATGACCGTGCGCGCGTCGGGATAATATTCGCCCACGGCGCGGGTTTGGGCCACCAACTCGTTGATGTGCAGCGCGTCGATCGCGCGCGCGATCGGCCCGCCGCCGGAACCGGTCAACCCCAGCGCGGCAACGCGCTGCCGGGGCGTCGTTTGCGTCATCTCGTCGAGGATGCGCGCCAAAGCCTGTCGCGGATGCCCGTTGGATTTGGCATAGCGGTTCCAGAGCAGGCGTTTGTCTGCCGACAGAACCACCACTTTGACCGTCACTGAACCGATGTCAATTCCCACGTACACGCGATCTTGTGCCATAGTCCTCCTTTATCATCAACTGCAGCGAACGCCAGAGGCCAAGAGATACAACGGTGATGGTTGGGGTTGGGCGTTTCCAGAAAAATAACTGGCCCACGTTGCGCTCGCCGGATTGCCTGGGCCAGGCCGGGATAATTTAAATTCTGGAACTCGCCTAGACCAAAAAAGCCTCCCGTTGGGGAGGCTTTGACTCTTGTTCCTGGCGAGTATCTCAAATCTGTTCTCTCGCAGTTATAAAAACGTTTCCTCGATCTTGTAACCCGGAAAACCGTTCAGAAATCTGGTCTTTCAGTGGCCTCCTGGTCCAACCCAATCTCAAATCAGGGAAAAGAGCTAGTGTATTTGGCGAATGAGACATAGGCATACCCCAGGGCTGTTCAATTCTACAATCCAGCGGTTGAAACCGCGTTGGGTGAGCC
>CAYZYE010000007.1:0-49289 GCA_964481205.1 uncultured Anaerolineae bacterium
TTTTTTCAGTGAACTCGATTACCATATGTACAAGATGAAATTGAATCGATCAAACATTCTGGGAGGATAACAGCGATGAACTTTGATTCAACATGCTTATATCAAGCCAGTCACGAGTGGATCCGCGTTGACGGCGACGAGGCCGTGATCGGCATCAGCGACCATGCCCAGTCCGAACTGAACGACATCGTCTACGTAGAACTACCCCAAGTCGGCGATATTTTGGCCAAAGGCCAAGAATTTGGCTCCGTCGAGTCGGTCAAGGCCGCCTCCGAACTCTATATGCCCGCCGGCGGCGAGATCATTGCCGTCAACGAAGCATTGGAGGACGAACCCGAAATGGTCAACCAGGACCCATTTGGCGCAGGCTGGATGATGCGCATCCGGCTGGAAAACCCCGACGACCTCCAAGACCTGCTGGATGTCGAAACATACCAACAAACATGCGCCGCCTGAACCAGAGCAACCAAATCCAACATCGTGCAGAATGCTTTGGGTAACACAACATCTTTGTTGTTCAAAGGAGAACAAACTATGAGCTATATCCCCTTGACCGACGACGAACGCGCCGGTATGCTCTCCGCCATCGGCATCTCGTCGGTCCAAGAGCTATTTGCCGATGTCCCGGAGCGACACCGCTATCCGTCCATCGACCTGCCCCCGCCCCAATCCGAGATGCAAGTGATGCGCAGTCTGCGCGCCCTCAGCGAGATGAACACCGACCTCGATCACCACATATCCTTTCTCGGCGCGGGCGCGTACCCGCACTATGTGCCCAGCATCGTCAACCACATCCTCTTGCGCAGCGAATTTTACACCGCCTATACCCCCTACCAGCCCGAAATCAGCCAGGGCACCTTGCAGGCAATCTTTGAATACCAGAGCATGATCTGCGCGCTGACCGGCATGGAGGTCGCCAACGCCTCGCACTATGACGGCGCAACCGCCCTGGCCGAAGGCGTGCTCATGGCCTACAATGTGTCGCGCGGCAAACGGCGCAAGGCACTCCTCTCGCCCACCATCCACCCCGAATACCGCCAGGTGGTGCGCACCTATGTACAAGGCATGGACATCGAGATCGCGGGCGACCAATCCCTCGACAACGACCTCGACGCGCTGCAAGCAATGATCGACGATGATACATGTTGTGTGGCCGTGCAAAACCCCAACTTTTTCGGCGAACTGGCCGGCATCAGCGCCTTGCAAGCCCTGGCCGACGCCGCGCACGCCCGCAAGGCGCTGCTCATCGTCGTCGGCTATCCGATCGCCCTGGGACTGATCGCCCCACCCGGCTCGTTCGGCGCCGACATTGCCCTCGGCGAAGCACAGCCATTGGGCAACGCCCTCAACTTTGGCGGGCCGTACCTGGGCTATTTCGCCTGCCGCCAGAAACACGTCCGCAAAATGGCCGGGCGTCTGGTCGGCCAAACCGTCGATGTGGACGGCAAGCGCGGCTTTGTGCTCACCCTCTCGACGCGGGAACAACACATCAAACGCGAACGCGCCACGTCCAACATTTGCACCAACCAATCGCTCTGCGCGCTGGCCTCCGCCGTCTACATGTCGACGCTGGGGCGCAGCGGCCTGCGAGAGGTGGCCGAACAGTGCTACCACAAAGCCCACTATCTCGCCGCCAAAATCGACCAGCTGAACGGCTACCGGTTGATCACACAAAAACCGTTCTTTAACGAATTTATGATCGACTGCCCCAAACCGGTCAGCGCGATCAACCAATCGCTGCAACAGCACAACATCATCGGCGGGCTTGACTTGAGCCAATTTTACAACACAGAAAGAAATAAAATGTTGCTTTGTGCAACCGAAATCCACAGCAAAGAAATGCTCGACGCGCTGGTGTACGCGCTTGGAAAGGAGGGCGCACAATGAAAGCCAAAGCCCTGGAACCATTGATCTTTGAATTGAGTCGTCCTGGCCGCACCGGCTATACCCTGCCCGCGCTCGACGTGCCCCCCGCCGACCTGCCCGCCGGCATGCTGCGCGACGACCTGCCCCTCCCCCAAGTGTCCGAAAACGACGTAGCGCGCCATTTCGTGCGCCTCAGCCAGCTCAACTATGCCATCGACACCGGCTTTTACCCCCTCGGCTCGTGTACGATGAAATACAATCCCAAGATCAACGAAGACACCGCGCGCCTGCCCGGCTTTACGCAAACCCACCCCTACCAGCCGCAAGAGACGGTGCAAGGCAACCTGGCGCTCATGTACAGGCTGCAAAAAGCGCTGCAAGCGATCAGCGGCTTTGCCGCCGTCACCTTGCAGCCGGCCGCCGGCGCGCACGGCGAATTTGCCGGCGTGCTGACCATGCGCGCCTTTCACCTGGCGCACGGCGACAAGCAGCGCAAAATCATCCTCATCCCCGATTCGGCGCACGGCACCAACCCGGCCTCGACGGCAATGTGCGGCTACCGGGTGCAAGAGATCAAGTCGGACGCGCGCGGCAACGTCGATCTGCAAGACCTGCAAGCGCATTGCAGCGATCAAGTGGCCGGCATGATGCTCACCAACCCCAACACCCTGGGCTTGTTTGACGAAAACGTGCTTGAGGTCTGCGACCTGGTCCACAACTGCGGCGGCCTGATGTACGGCGACGGCGCCAACCTGAACGCGATCATGGGCATCGTCAAACCGGCCACCCTCGGCTTTGACGTGATGCACTTTAACCTGCACAAGACCTTTTCCACGCCACACGGCGGCGGCGGCCCCGGCGCCGGGCCGGTCGGCGTTTCGCAAAGACTGGCCCAATTCCTGCCCGGCCCCATCGTCGAAAAGACAGACCAGGAACCCACTTTGCAACTGCGCTGGCCCGAAAACAGCGTCGGGCGAATGCGCGCCTTTTACGGAAACTTTGGCGTCTTGATACGTGCCTATACCTATATTTGCTCGCTCGGCGCCAAAGGACTGCGCCAGGTCAGCGAGACGGCAGTGCTCAACGCCAACTATTTGCGCGTCAAACTCCAGGATGTCTTTCCACTGGCCATCGATCGCCCCTGCATGCACGAATTCGTGCTCAAGGGGCCGCACCACAGCGAAAACGGCGTGAGCACGCTCGACATCGCCAAACGGCTGATCGATCTGGGGCACGCTCACCCACCGACGATCTATTTCCCGCTGATCGTGCCAGAAGCAATGATGATCGAACCGACCGAGACGGAAAGCAAGCGTACACTCGATCAATTCGTGGCCGACATGCAACAGATCGCCGGAGAGGCGCAAACCACCCCCGGCCTGCTGCTCGACGCGCCACACCACACCCCCGTGCGCCGGCTGGATCAAGTGCAAGCGGCGCGCAAACCAATTCTGCGCCACAGCGGATAACCGCCCGCCGGAAACCACGTTCAGGCAATTCCAAAAAAGAAACCGGGCTTGGCAGAAAAAGCCCGGTTTCCGGCAACCTTGTCGAACGACGCAAAAAAACGTACCGGCGCTTGCTTTGCGCTCGGCCTGAATTGCCAAATCCAGGCCCAAAATGGCAAACCCGGTCGTATTCAGCTTGTTCAGCCGCCGGATCTGGCGATCCGGCGGGAGCAGCTGTTCCCCCCGCCCACAAGGGACTATGGTACAAACACCCAAGTCATTTGAAACACACCCCAAAGATTAGCCAAGGACGCCGAGAGCGTCTTGTATTTGCGAATATTTACGGTGCTACTCGACCTACTCTTCAAGCGCCTTGAGCAGCACTTCGGCTTCCTGAGGGGTGATTTGACCCTCTTGCAGCATGGTCAGGATCGACATTTGCTCTTCTGGCGAGACCTTGGGGCGAGCGCGCCGTCCGGCATGCTTGCGCCCCGAACCGTGCATTCGTCTGGCCTGGCGCTGTGCGGCGCGCTGCGCCCTTGCTTGCCCTCGACGCGCTTTTTCTCGCGCTTTGCGCGCCAACTCTTCGGCGCGACGGCTATGCTCTTGGGCTTTGCGCTGTATCTTGGCGAGATCGCGCTGTAACCTGGACATCACCTTTTCCATCTCGACACGGGCCAGCTCGTCGAAATTCATCTCGCCCAACTGCTCGGCCACCTGCGCCTCGACTTGCGCGGCAATCGACTCGCCAAATTCGGCGCCCACCCGGCCAAACTCGGCGCCTATGGCCCCAAACTCGGCGCCCATAGCGCCAAAACCGGCCCAGTCGCCTTCCGAACCGCCCCTCGGCTTGAGCGCCAAATGCCCGCCCGCCTTTAGTGTAACCTGGGCTTCGCCGTCGCCCATTCGACCTTGAACACAGTTGGGGTCGGCCTTTTCCACCTTGAGCAGCCGGGTAGAAATGCCGCCGTGCGCCTGGAGCGTAAACTGGGCGCTGGCGTTTGGCGGTACACGCGCGCTGATGTCGCCCTGAGCATGCCCGACATAGTTCGCCCCCGGCGTCAAATCCGTCTTGATCGCCAGGTCGCCCAGGGCATGAACCTCCATTCCGCCATCCATATCTGTGCCCTTGAAATCGCCCTGTACCTGTTCGATCTCGACCGCGCCGGACACGTCGCGGACGCGCGCGTCGCCCTGCACCATACCGACCTGCAACGCGCCATCCAGCCCCTGGACGCGAAAATCGCCGCCCACGCGCCCAAACGTGACCTGGGCGCCCATGTCGGTCAACCGCACATCCGACTTGACCTCGCCCACCTCGAGCATACCGGTCAGCTGTTCGACGTGCAAATCGCCCCGCACCATCGAGATCGACGATTGCGCCGCACAAAACTTGACGCTGCAATCGCCAACCACCTGCTGCACATCGATCTGGTTTCCCAAATCGCTCAACGCCAGATCTCCCGACACGACGCCCACACGGACGACGATTCCGGCCGGCGCGCTCACCGACAGCGGCGCCTGGCTGTCGATTGCCAGACGTTCCGGCTGCGTTTCCACGGCGCAAGCCGCCCAATCGCCATCCAGGGACACCTCGATCACATCTTCGTCCCAACCCTTGATCGCCAAATCGTCGTGCGCGGCAAGCAGTTCAAGCACGCCGCCGGCGCCAATCTCGAATCGTTTCTTTTCCATAGCTACTCCAATCTCAGAACATTCTGTACAAAGTTGGGTTGTTCAGATTGCGACGCAGGCGCTCAAAATCACCTTGCGCGCGCGTTCGATCACACTGCAAGAACGCAAGCAGCCCCCCACCCTCGCCCGACGTCCGTACACACGACGAGCGTGATTGACTGGTGCGTTTTCGATCGACGATCGCCAACTCCATGACCAACCTCCTGCAAGAACTCAAGTATCTTGTTGAATAATTCAATGTTACAATCAAGATTATACATCAAATTTGAGGATTTGTCAAGCATGTATTGATAATTTTAATAAAATACTTGAAATTGAAAACCTGCGGAATGGTTGGGAGGGGGGGAAAAAAAGAGGGCCAGCGCTTGGCGGACGCTGGCCCTTTGCAAAGAAAGGAGGTGGAAAAATGATCTACCGTAATTATTATAGCATGGCTGCAAGAAAAAAGGTGTAAAGAATCCGTAAATTTTTACAATTCACTCAACTGCTGCAATCTGGCCTTGAGCGTCGTCCACCGTTCGCGCAGCCCGGCGCGTTTGTCCCGCTCGCGCTGCACCACATGTTCCGGCGCTTTGTTGACAAAATTCTCATTCCGCAGCCTGATCTCGACATCGGCCAACCGTTGCGTCAGGTCTTCCATCTCGATCTGAATGCGCACCCGCTCGGCGTCGAGATCGATCACATCGCCCAACGGCAAATAGGTCTCCACCCCGCCCTCGATCAGCGCCAAAGCGTGCGCAGGTTTTTCGGCCAACGCCTCGACGACGGTCACTTGTTCCGCGTCCAGATGGGCCAGGGCGCAAACAACCGGTTTGTATTCCCGGAAAAACTCGGTGCGCTCGCCGGTCACCAGAACGGCCGGAATACGCTTGCCCGCCTGGACATTGTACTCGGAGCGGGCGTTGCGAATGGCGCGCACCACGTCCATCAACGAGGTCATCAAGGCCTCGGCCTCGTCGTCGACCCACCCCTCTTGCGGCCAGGGAGCAATGATCAACGCCGGCGCGCTGTGCGGCAAAGACTGCCACAAGGTTTCGGTGACAAAGGGCATAAAAGGATGCAGCAAACGCAGCGATCGCTCCAACACATAGATCAAGACCTGCCGCGCCGCGTTTTGCTCGCGAATGTCATTGCCGTACAAACGCACCTTGGACATTTCAATGTACCAATCGCAAAACTCGTTCCACAAAAACTCTTGAATCTGACGCCCGGCCTCGCCAAACTGGTACGTCTGCATCAACCGGTTCACCTGAGCCAACAAGCGGTTGCTGCGGCTAATGATCCACTTGTCCATCAACGATTGAGTCGACAAATCCCACGTGCCCGGCCCCGCCGTGATCGCCGCCCCCTGGCTATAGAGCACAAAGCGCGTGGCGTTCCAAATCTTGTTGGCAAAATTGCGCGCGGCCTCGATGCGGCTTGGCGACAACTTGGCGTCATTGCCCGGCGTGCTGCTGGTCACAAGCGCAAAGCGCAGCGCGTCACAGCCATATTCCTGAATGACATTCAGGGGATCGTACCTGGCGGCATCGGGCAGCGACTTGGATATCTTTTGCCCCTTTTCATTGCGCACCAATCCGTGTAAATAAACGGTGTGAAACGGTACCTGACCAGTAAATTCGATCCCCATCATGATCATCCGCGCAACCCAGAAAAACAAAATGTCGTACCCCGTTTCCAGCACCGAGGTCGGGTAATAGTATTTGAAATCGGGCGTCTCATCCGGCCATCCCAGCGTGCTGAACGGCCACAAACCCGATGAAAACCAGGTATCCAGCACATCGGGGTCTTGGTCCAAATTGACGCTGCCGCACCTGGGGCAGGACGTCGGGTCTTGCAGCGCGGCGAACTCGTTGTCGCAGTCCTGACAATACCACACCGGAATCCGGTGCCCCCACCACAACTGGCGGCTGATGCACCAATCGCGGATATTTTCCATCCAATTGAAATAGACCTTTTCAAAACGCTCAGGGACAATCTTGACCCGCCCGTCGCGCACAGCCTGGACGGCCGGCTCGGCCAAAGGCTTGATCTTGACAAACCACTGCGTCGAGATCATTGGCTCAATGATCGTCGAGCACCGCTGGCAGTGACCGACCGAATGCGCATAATCCTCGATCTTGACCAGCACGCCCGCCGTTTCCATATCGGCGACGATTTGCCGGCGGCAGGCAAAACGGTCTTGTCCCGTATACGGCCCGGCGTTGTCGTTCATCACCCCTGCCCAGGTCAACACATCGATCTCGGTCAGCGCGTGGCGCTTGCCGATCTCATAGTCGGTCGGGTCATGCGCCGGCGTAACCTTGACCGCGCCGGTGCCAAACTCGCGCTCAACCACATCGTCGGCAATGATTGGAATTTCGCGCTCGACGCCGGGCAAAACCACCTTGAGGCCGATCAATGACTTGAATCGTTCATCCTCTGGGTGAACGGCCACCGCCGCGTCGCCGAGCAACGTTTCGGGACGTGTCGTCGCCACGGTAATAAATCTCGTCGCTCCGGCGCACCACCTGGGATCGGGCCATGGCGCTTGCGGGCCACTCCAGTCTTCGTCGATGACCGGATAGCGCAGATACCACAGATGCGACGCCTCTTCCTCGTGCTCGACCTCCAAATCCGAGATCGCCGTGCCGCAACGCGGACACCAGTTGACCAAATAAGTGCCACGATAAATCAGCCCTTTTTCATACAATTGGACAAACGCGGCGCGAACAGCCTTGCTCAAACCTTCGTCCAGGGTAAAACGCTCACGCTTCCAGTCGCAACTCACCCCCAGCCGCCGGTGCTGGTCGTCGATCCGTTTGTGGTAAACACCCTTCCACTCCCAAACCTTGGCGATGAATTTCTCGCGTCCCAGATCGGTACGAGACAGCCCCTGCCGCTCCAGATCGCGCTCGACCACATTTTGTGTGGCAATGCCGGCGTGATCGGCGCCGGGCAACCACAACGTCGGATCGCCGATCATGCGATGGTAGCGGATCATAATGTCTTCCAGCGTGGCGGTAATCGCGTGTCCCAGATGAAGCTGTCCGGTCACATTGGGCGGCGGCATCGAGATGACAAACGGCTTTTTCCAGGGATGCGCCTTTGGCTCAAAATACCCCTTGCTTTCCCACCATTGATAGATGCGCTGTTCCACCTTGCCCGGATCGTAATTCTTGGGCAAAGACACAGTTGTTCTGGTCTGAGATTTTTTCGCCATCCCGGTTCCTCCTGCACACGAAAAAAACCTCTCATCTGCAAGGACGAGAGGAATGCACTTTTTGCTAGCTACCACCTTGACCCAGTCGCATATTATACTCGATTCAAAAGCGGTGTCAAGGAGAACGAGGCGCCGACAAGCGGTATTGCCGCACCGATACGCGCGCGAAATCGGCGCGCGACACCAACTGCGCGTGCCGGGTCAGCCAATCCACGGTCATACCCCGCCGGTCCCACATCTCTGGCTCCGAAAGCACCAACCACACCGTCTCGTATCCGGCAGTATGCGCCCGCATCTCTGCATCGACCGCCGATTCGCGCGTTTGCTCATCGGTGGGAATGCCATCCGCCCACGGCGCCGCATCGCCATAATAATACTCGAACGTCTTGCGCACATACGAAATGTGAAACAGCGCCAGTTCATCCGGCCGGCGGCGCTGGCGGACAAACGCCGCCGCCGCGCGGAAATCCGACTTGATCGGTTCGCCAAGCTGTTTCCACACTCCCCAGCCGTTCAACCCCAGCACCAAAATCAGGTACACCACCCCAAGCAGCGCCGAGCGCCGCCGCAGCTGCACGATTCCCCGCGCAACGAGCACATAGATCGCAGGGCCAATCCAGATCAGGTAGCGATCGACAAACATGGGCACACGCAGCGAAATGGCATACAGCCCCAAAACCGGCGTCGCCAGCCAGACCCAGGCCGTCATCACCGGCCGCGCCTGGTCGCTGCCAGAACGCAGCAACGTCCCGGCCAACATCCCGTACACCACAACGACCAGCGCCCAGTCCCCGCCAAAATTCGTGATCCCCTGGCTAAAAGCAGACAACAAGATACGCGCCATCGACCCCAAAGGCACAAAATGGTGCCCGATATTGCCCCCGTGCAGCAAAGTGGGCAGCGCCCACGGCCCGGCCACCAACCCCGGCAGCGCCACCCCGGCCAGCGCCACCAACGCCACCTTCCATTGAGACCGCGACCGCGGCCACCACACCACAAAAAGCAGCACCAGCACCGGCACAAGCAGCGCCCCCATAATGTGAACGCCCGCCGTCACCCACGTCAAAATGATCACGGCCACCCAAAGCCGCCAATCGGCGCGTTGTATCGCCAGCCGATACACATACAACACGACCAAAACCAGAGTGCAAACCAGCGCGTACATTTTGAGTTCCTGAGCATACCAGACCATATACGCCGACACCGCGCTCAACAACGCGGCCAAAGCGCCGGCCGGAGGCGAAAACCACGCCCTGCCCAATCGATACAGCAACGCCACGCCCAACACGCTAAACCACAGCGAAAAATAACGCAATCCAAACTCGCTGCGGCCGGCCAGCGCCACCCAGGGACGCAAAAACACGTAAAACAACGGGCCATTCCACCCCGGACGGACAAAATAACCCACCAGGGTCGGCAGCGAAGCCTGCGAAAATTCCAGCGCATCGATCTCGTCACGCCACATACTCTGCGCCGTCAACCCGGAAACGCGAAGCGCAAACGCCAACAGCAGCACAAAGAGCAGCGCGCCCTGCTTCAAAATGCGTCGATCCGTCCTCATCCGTCCGGCAACTCCCTTGGGCGCAGCCAACGGAGCAGCCCCGCCGCGCCGCCCCCAAACAAGAGCAGGCCAACGCCAAACCACACCCACCATGACGACAAAAACGGCGCGAAAAACATGGCGTCGAACCCCGCCGCACCGTAGCCAATGGGCGAAACAGGAGACTCGAACCAGGCGTCCACCCCGCCGGCATGCCCAACCACGATCACCAACCACAACGCCAACAGCGCCAAACCCGCCGCCTGCGGCCAAAACCCAAAACGCATCTTTACGCTCCAACCTCTTGCTCAAACCTGGCGATGGTCACGCCGGTATCGCCCTCGCCTTCCTGCCCATCTCGAAAAGAAGCGATCAGGGGATGCGTGCGCAGCATACCGCGCACGGCCTTTTTCATCCGCCCGCTGCCCTTGCCATGCACAATGCGCACAAACGGCGCCTGCGCCCGGTACGCATCATCGAGGTACTTGGTCAACCGCCGCAGCCCCTCATCGACGCGCAACCCGCGCAAGTGAATCTCGAGGCTGACGGCGGGCGCGGGCGGCAGCGACAACAGCGAATCGGTCGTTTGGGCGGGCTGCTGAGACTTTTTGCGCCGCAGCTCGAGACCGCGCTTGCGCGTGCGCACCCGGAACGCCCCAACCTGCACCTGCGCCACGGCGTCGTCCAGCGCCACCAGCTCGCCGGCCGCGTTCAAGTCGGGCACCCAGACCGTATCGCCGATCTCGATCTCGACATCCGTGGGCAGCGCCGCGACGGTCAGCGCGGCCGGCTCATCCACGGCCATGCCCTCGGACAAGCGAGTCAACTGCTCGTCGACGGCGGCCCAATCGGCGCGCGCCCGGTCTGCGGGCGACACCCGCCGGCGCAACGCGCGCAACTCTTTGCGTAGCGCATCGACCTCTTGCACCGCTTGTTCCCGCGCCCGGTCCAAAATAACGTCGCGTTCCCGTTCAATCTGCGCCAGCCGCTCGCCCAACTCGCGCCGCAGCGCCGCCGCCTCGGCGCGTTGCTGCTCCACCTCGAGGCGCGTCTGCTCTGCGCGCTCGCGCAACGTCTTGATCTCGGCCAAATATCGCTCGACATCGAGCGCGTCGCCCGCCACCATGCCCCGCGCGCGGCGCACGATGACGTTGGACAACCCCAGCCGCGCGGCGATCGCAAACGCATTCGAGCGACCGGGCAAACCAATCGTCAATTGATACGTTGGCGAAAGCGTCTCAACGTCAAACTCGACACAGGCATTGGTCACCCCCGGCGTATTGTGAGCAAACAACTTTAGTTCCGGGTGATGCGTCGTCACCAGCGCCGTCACCCGTCGCTGCAACAAATGGATCAGCAGCGACTGCGCCAGCGCCGCGCCTTCGACCGGATCGGTGCCGGCGCCCAACTCATCGAGCAAGACCAACGAGCGATCGTCAACTGACTCTAAAATATCAATGATATTTGTCAAATGAGACGAAAACGTCGATAGCGACTGCTCGATACTCTGCTCGTCGCCAATGTCGGCGCAAATATGCTCGAAAACGGTGAGCCGCGAACCCTCTTGAACGGGCAAATGTAGCCCGCACTGCGCCATCAGCGCCAGCAACCCCACCGTCTTGAGCGACACCGTCTTGCCGCCCGTATTCGGCCCGGTGATGACGATGACATGATCGCCGCTCGCCCGATCAAGCCGCACGTCGATGGGCACGACGC
Source organism: uncultured Anaerolineae bacterium (assembly GCA_964481205.1). GTDB lineage: Bacteria > Chloroflexota > Anaerolineae > JAFGEY01 > JAFGEY01 > CAYRXM01. The sequence goes on from CAYZYE010000007.1 coordinate 11,468, forward strand.
GCTGCGGGTCGAGCAGCGGGTGCCGCGCCTGACGCAGATCGACGACCGAGCCGGGATGAACCGGCGGCGCGCCCTCCTTTTTGCGGCCACGTCGCCGCCTCTCGACGCGCGGTTTGGAAAAGGGCACAATCTCGGGCTGCGTGGCCTGAATCGCATCGGCATACCTGGCCCGGGCCAGGATCAAATCGAGTTGGGCCAAAGCCGCAACCGTCGCCTTGATCGACTCGGCCTCTTGCGCCGCCAGCGCAGACAAGGCCAACAAAATACGCTCGACCTCGCGCTGCTCTTGCAGCTCAAGCTCGCGGCAACGGTTATTCAGATCGACGGTCGCCAGCGGTTCGACGAACAAGGTCGCGCCGCTGGACGATTGATCGTGAATCAGGCCGGGAATGCGTCCCCGGGACTGCGCCCGGAGCGGCACGACATATCGACCGTTGCGCTGCGTAATGTACCCTTCTTGCAGGTGAGAGGCATTGTCCGGGTTGGCAACCAAGCGATTGAGCTTGTCCATCAACCGGTCGCGCGCCACCTTGAGCGCCGAGCGCAAACGCGACAACGCCGGACTGGCGCTGTCCAGCACCTCGCCATAATCGTCGATACAGCGTTCAATCTCGGCGACCACGTCCAGACAAGGCGACAACTGTGCGGTGATGGCGACCAACAGCGGAAACTCTTCTTTTTGCCTGTCAATCGAACGCCGCAGCAACCTGGCCCGGCGCAGCGTATCCCTGATGTTCAACAAATCTTGCGGCAACAACCTGGCCCCCAAAAGCGCGTTATCCATCAACGGGCGCACATCGTGTACGCCGCCCATCGTGATGTCGCTCTTGATCTCGAGCAGACGTCTCGCCTCTGCGGTTTGCGCCTGTCGCCGCCGCACCTCGTCCGGGTCAGACAAAGGCGTCAACGCCGCGGCCAACGCCTTGCCCGCCGAAAACGAGGCGTAACCCTCGAGGCGGCGCAAAACCGCCGGCAGTTCCAAAGTATCCCAATATTTTGACTTCATACTCGAATCTCTTGAAAAAAGAAAAGGACGTGGGTATCGAATCGCCATCTTTTTCAACCAGGCCATTCTTGACCAATTTGCAACACAAAAGCCGGCCATGCACGAACCCATAGCCGGCCAAACAAACGCGCATCCCTGTCGGCGGTCGAAAAAACCGCTAGAAAAACAGGTTCAACAATGGCGGCAGCGCCCGCCCAAAAAGCCAGGGTTGGATTGCGGCCACCAAAAGGCGCATAAACGGGCCAAAGATAAACGCCATCCAGGAATCCCTGGTTTGACTCTGAAAGAACTTTTGCACGCCCTGGTAGCCAATCCAGGGATCGCCGGCCGTGGCCGAGCGAATGACAATCAACAACAATGCGCACCAAATCGCCGTATTGATAAAGCCAAACACCAGCCCGCCGATGTGGATCCACATCCCCCACTTTTCCAGTTGAATATCTTTGACCATATCATTGATGATCAACGATAACAACAGGGAAAATATCCCCATCAAGATGATAAAAGCCAGCAGATCGGTCGCCGACGTGCCCGGCCGGCCCGTGCCGGTGAGCATATTGCTCAACCCCCGGTGGGCCAACGTCGCAACCACCGTGCAAATGTAAATCGACAGCGTTGTCAACGCCTGCCTGAAAACGCCCCGGTAAAACCCCCAGGCAGCCCCAATCACCAAGACCATCAAGATCAAGACATCAAAAAAAGTGATCGTCATCGTCCTGCGCTCCCCTCTAAAGCCGCGTCGGGGCACTCTACCCCGGCAAGACCTGGTCAACCTGCCTCAGTATAGCACACGCCGTCCGCCATCGCAAATTTCGGGTCAAAACATTTTCTTTTCACTCTTGAACAGGCTGCTGTCCCACCCTTCCTTGACGGCAATGTCTTTGCCCTCGGCCGCCCAGAGAAAACCACGGCGCATCAACTCGAGCGCTTCGGGAATGTCAAAAATGTCGGCATGGTGGCCGAGCGAGTTATAGAACACGCGCCCGGCGCCCCAGCGCTTGCTCCACACCACCGGCATATCGACCGCGCCGTTGGACGAGTGATACCAGGTCACAGTCGGAAAACGGGTCGTCGCCAAGACCTCGACCGCCGGATCGACGTGCAGATAATACTGTTCGCTGGCGACCTTGAAATCATGGATCCCTTCGGTCAACGGGCTGGAACTGTTCTTGATATTGACCACATATTCCACGCCATCGCCGCCGGGGTGCGAAACCCAGTTGCCGCCGGTCATAAACTGCCACTGCACACTGGTACGAAACGAGTCGCACATTCCGCCGTGGCAGCCGGCGATACCCGTGCCGTTGGCAACGGCCTCGGTGACGGCGCTGACCTGATCGCGGCTGATCTCGCCCATCGTCCACACCGGCACGATCAAATGCAACCCATTCAGCTTTTCAACATCCTCCAGCGACGCCAGCGTGTCCGAAACCTCGACCGCAAAACCCTCTTTTTCCAACGTGTTCTTGAACACCTCGCCCACCTGCTCTGGCTCGTGACCCAGCCAACCGCCCCATACGATCAATGCCTTTCTCGTCATTGCTTCCTCCCTTTTATCTTTGACTAGACGCCCACAAGACGCCCACTATCCGCCCGTTACGACGCGCGGCGACGCCATCTCTAAAACGCGGGCCAAAAACTGCCCGGTATAACTCTGTGGCGTCCGCGCGACCTCTTCCGGCGTGCCTTCGGCCACAATATAACCGCCGGCGTCGCCGCCCTCTGGCCCCAGATCGATGATCCAATCGGCCGATTTGACAATGTCGGGATGGTGCTCAATGATCGCCACCGTGTTGCCCTTGTCGACCAGCTTGTTGAGCACCTGCAACAACCGGGCCACGTCGGCCGAGTGCAGCCCCACACTCGGCTCATCGAGCACATATAGAGTTTGGCCGGTGGCGCGCTTGCTCAACTCGCGGCTCAACTTGATCCGCTGCGCCTCGCCGCCAGACAACGTCGTCGCCGGCTGGCCCAAACGAATGTAGCCCAGACCGACCGCTTGCAGCGTCTCGAGTTTGCCGATGATGCGCGAGTGCGCGGCAAAAAACGAGATCGCCTCATCGACGGTCATGTCCAACACCTCGGCGATGTTTTTTTCACGATAGCGCACCTGAAGCGTCTCGCGGTTGTACCGCCGGCCATGACAGACATCACACGGCACATAAATATCGGGCAAAAACTGCATCTCGATCCGCAGCTGCCCCTGTCCCTGACAAGCCTCGCAGCGCCCGCCCTTGACGTTGAAACTGAACCGCCCCGGCTTGTAACCGCGCGCGCGGGCGTCGGGCAGCTTGGCAAACAATTCGCGCAGCGGCCCAAAAAGCTGTGTATATGTCGCCGGGTTGGAACGCGGCGTGCGTCCGATGGGACTTTGATCGATATTGATCACCTTGTCCACATACTCGGCCCCATCAATGGCGCGATGCGCGCCCGGCCGCTCACGCGACCGGTTGATGATCTGCGCCATACGCTTGTACAACACCTCGACCAAAAACGTGCTCTTGCCCGATCCCGACACGCCGGTGATGCACACAAACTTGCCCAGCGGGATTTTAACGTCAATTTCTTTCAAATTGTTTTCAGATGCGCCAAAAACGGTCAAAAACTGCCCATTGCCCGGCCTCCGCGCCGAGGGCAGGGCAATCCGTTTGCGCCCGGAGAGCCAGGCCCCGGTGACCGAACGCGCGTTGCGCATCACCTCGCCCGGCGCGCCCGTCGCCACGACCCAACCGCCATCCTGACCCGCGCCCGGCCCCAAGTCGATGATCCAGTCGGCGGCGAGCATGGTCTCGTTATCGTGCTCGACAATGAGCAGCGTGTTACCCAGGTCGCGCATTTCCAACAAGGTCTGAATCAGCCGCGCGTTATCGCGCTGGTGCAGACCAATGCTCGGCTCATCGAGGACGTACAACACCCCCATCAGCCGCGACCCGATCTGCGTAGCCAGACGGATGCGCTGCGCCTCGCCGCCGGACAGCGTTCCCGCCGGACGATTGAGAGTCAAATAATCCAGGCCGACGTTGACCAAAAAACTCAGCCGGTCTCGAATCTCTTTGAGAATGCGCCGGCCAATCATCTGCTCGCGCTCGTTGAACGCGCGCACCTCGGCGGGAAAACGCGGCTGCGCGCCGTCGCGCGCCCTGGGCCAGTCGTCGCCCCCGGCGCTCAGACAATCCACCCATTGCAACAGATCGACCACCGGCATCGCCGTCACCTGATCGATCCCCATCCCGGCAACGCCGATCGCCAGACTCGTCGGCGAAAGCCGTTTACCGCCGCACGTCTCGCAAGGACGTTCGGCCATGTACTCTTGGATGCGCGCCATCTGGTAATCGGAACTGGTCTCGCGGTAACGACGCTGCAAATTGGGCACCAGCCCCTCAAACGTGGTCATATAACGACGTTTTTGTCCCTCGAACGAGACATAATCGATCATCAACTGCTTGTCGCCGCCGCCATAAAGCAAAATATCCAACTGCTCCCGGCTCAAATTGCGGATCGGCGCGCGCCACGGAATCTCGAACGCCCCCGACACGGCGCGCAAAAGCTGCGCATAATACCCCCGGTCGCCGCCGTCAAACTTCCACGGCTTGAGCGCCCCCTCGGCCAGCGACAGGTCCTTGTTGGGAATCACCAGGTCGGGGTCAACCTCTAGCCGCGTACCCAAACCCTGGCACTCGACGCACGCGCCATGCGGCGAATTGAAGGACAATGTGCGCGGTTCGATCTCGGGGAATGAAAGGCCGCAATCTGGACAGCTAAAATACTCGGAAAAAAGAATGTCCCGTGGCTCCGCAGTGATATCGTTGACGATCAACATCCCGTCACCCAGACGCAAAGCCGTCTCGACCGAATCGGTAAGGCGAGTGACCAGATCGGCCCGCTCGCCGCTCTCCTCCACCCCGTGGCGAATGATCAGCCGGTCGACGATCGCCTCGATGGTGTGCATCTTGTAGCGGTCGAGTTCAATCACCTGATCGAGGTCCAACATTTCACCATCGACGCGGGCGCGCACAAAGCCGGACTTGCGAATCTCGTCGAACACAGCCTGGTGATGTCCTTTGCGGTCGCGGATGATCGGAGCAAGGATCATGATCCGGCTGTCCTGGGGCATATTGAAAATGGCATCGACGATCTGCTGCGCGCTTTGCCGCTCAATACGTCGCCCGCACTGCGGGCAATGTGGAATACCGACGCGCGCGTACAATAATCGCAAATAGTCGTAAATCTCTGTCACCGTGCCCACCGTCGAGCGCGGATTGTGGCTGACCCCTTTTTGGTCGATCGAGATCGCCGGGCTGAGGCCTTCGATCTGGTCGACATCGGGCTTTTCCATCTGCCCCAAAAACTGGCGCGCATACGCCGAAAGCGACTCGACATACCGACGCTGTCCCTCGGCATAGATCGTGTCAAAAGCCAGGCTCGACTTGCCGCTGCCCGACAACCCGGTAATGACCACCATCTTGTCGCGGGGAATCTCGACGGTGATATTTTTCAGATTGTGCTCGCGCGCGCCACGCACGACGATCTTGTCTTGAGCCATTCGACCTCGTATAAACAACCCTCCCCGAGATTGTCCAAGGTCTGCTTCGCTTGAACCTCTGGGAGGGTAGATTGGAATCACAACTAGATACCAGGTAGATTACACCGTCTTGTTCGGACTCGCTGCACTCACGCCGCTTTGTCCAATTCGACCACGTCGATCGGATTGCCGCTCTGATCATAAAGCAGCGGCGTTGCGCGTTCCATAATCGTCTCCGCCGTGATCTCGCAACGTTTGACATCCTGGCGCGAAGGCAATTCATACATCACATCGAGCAGCCGTTCCTCAATGATCGAACGCAGCCCGCGCGCGCCGATGCGCCGTCGCAGCGCCTGCCGCGCCGTCGCGTGCAGAGCGTCATCGCTAAAAGTCAGCTCGACGCCCTCCAACTTGAACAATTTCTGGTACTGGCGAATGATCGCATTGCGCGGCTCGGTGAGAATGCGCATCATCATCTCTTCATCGACGGGGTCAATGCTGACCACAACCGGCACCCGCCCGACAAACTCGGGAATCATGCCAAACTTGAGCAAATCGTCGGGAATGACCTGATGCAGCATCTCGGCCTTGCGGGCCATATCGCGCGCCACGCGCCCAAGCTCGCGCTCTTCTCGCGCCGACAATTTAAGCCCCGACGGCAAAAAACGCGCCAGGTCTTGCTGCTCGCGCTGCCGCTCGACATTGCCCAACGCAAACCCCACCCTGCTCCCCGACTCGACGCGATCGCCAATGATGTCCTCAAGGTGATCGAACGTACCGCCGCAAATGAACAAAATGTTGGCCGTATCGATCTGGATAAACTCTTGCTGCGGGTGCTTGCGCCCGCCCTGCGGCGGCACATTGGCCACCGTGCCCTCGACGATCTTGAGCAAAGCCTGTTGAACGCCCTCCCCCGACACGTCGCGCGAGATCGATGGATTGTCGCCCGTCTTGCGCGCAATCTTGTCGATCTCGTCAATATAGACAATCCCCCACTCGGCGCGCGAAATGTCGTAATCGGCCGCCTGGATCAGGCGCAAAAGAATGTTTTCAACATCCTCGCCGACATAACCGGCCTCGGTGAGCGCGGTCGCGTCGGAAATGGAAAAAGGTACATCGAGAAAACGCGCCAACGTCTGCGCCAGCAGCGTCTTGCCGCTGCCCGTGGGGCCAATGAGCAAAATGTTGCTCTTGGTCAACTCGACATCATCCGTCCCGGCGTCGCTATTCTGCGATTCAGAGATGATGCGCTTGTAATGGTTGTACACCGCCACCGACAAAACGCGCTTGGATTGGTCTTGCCCGATGACATATTGATCGAGATAGGCGGAAATTTCCTTGGGCGATGGCAAACGCTCAAGCACAAACGGCTGCTCGTCGCTCTGTTGTTCAGACTCTTCTTCCAATATCTCGGTGCAAATGTCCACACACTCGTTGCAAATATAAATCCCCGGCGGCCCGGCAATCAGCCGATTCACTTCCTCGCTGCTGCGACGGCAAAAGGAACATTTGGCGCCGTTTGCGTGCTGCGACATAATCTTTACTCGCCCTCTTGTTCTTCCTTTGGCTCCATCGCCAAAACATCATCAATGATCCCCAAGTCCTTGGCCTGCAAAGCGGTCATGTAGAAATTGCGGTCGGTATAACGCGCAATCTCGTCGTCGTCCAGGCCGGTGTGCTTTTTGAGAATCCCGTTCAACAGATCGCGAACGCGCAAAATCTCTCGCGCTTCGATCTCGATATCAGACGCCTGCCCCTGAACACCGCCCAACGGCTGGTGCAGGTGAATGGTGGCATTGGGCAACGCATAGCGCCGCCCCGAGGTGCCGGCGGTGAGCAAAATGGTGCCCATACTGGCCGCCATGCCCAGCGCCACCGTCGACACGGGGGTAGAAATCAACTGCATCGTGTCATAAATCGCCAGACCAGAAGTGATCTGCCCGCCCGGCGAATTGATGTAAAACAAAATCTCGCGGTCGGGGTCTTCGTGCGCCAGGTAAAGCAGCTGCGCGACAATGACGTTGGCTACCTGGTCGTTAATGGGCGTGCCCAAAAAGACAATGCGCTCTTTGAGCAACAGCGAATAAATGTCAAAGGCGCGTTCGCCGCGCCCAGAACTCTCGACCACCATCGGGATCAAGCCGCTCCATTCCATCACGCTTCCTCCACCCCATCCTCGCCTGCCTGAGTCGCTTCTGCCGCCGGCGCATCGACCTCCGGGTCGACCGCCGCTTCGGCCACTTTCACAACCGGTTCGGCGTCTGCCGCCTCTGAAACTGCCGTGACGGTCTCGGCCTCGATGTCTTGCGCCTCGCCGGCCGCCAACGCTTCTTCGTCTGTCGCCGGCGCCTCATCGTCCTCTGACTCGGCGACCAGTTCTTCCAGGCTCGGCGCCTGGCCCCTGGCAATCGCTTCCAGACGCTCAATCGTTTTATTGGTCACCAAGTCTTCCACCAATATTTGCATTCCCGTTGGCGAACGCAGCCAGTCGCGCATATTTTGCGCCTGCTCGCTGTCCGAATCGACGAGCCGATCGATCTCGGCGTCGATCTCGGCTTGTTCCACCTTTAATTTTTCTTGCACCGCCACCTCGGCCAAAATCAGCCGACGCTTCAGCCGCTCGTCGGCCTGCGGCCTGATGCTCTCCTTCCAATCGGCCTCGTTGGTATTGGTCAACCGGAAATAGCTCTCCAGGTCCATGCCACTCTGCTTGAGCTGCCCCTCGAGCTGCTGCTGTATCGCCTCCAGTTCGCGCTCCACATACACCGGCGGATACACGACATGCGCCGTCTCGAACAGCCTGGCCCAGATCTGTTCCAGATACTCGTCTTTGGCCTGGTTCTCGGCATCCTCCTGAAGCGCCTGACGCCGTCCGGCCTTGAGCGCCTCAATGTTTTCGTAATCGCCAACCAGGTGGGCAAACTCGTCATTCAGTTCGGGCAAATTTTCCACCTTGATCCCGTGCAGCTTGGCCTCAAAGTGCGCCGTTTTGCCCGCGCTGTCCGGGTTATAGTGATCCTCAGGGTAGGTCAGGTCGAACTCGCGGGTTTCGCCCACCTTCATCCCCACCACCTGCCCGGCAAAGCCCGGCACAGGATAAGGCGAATCGGCATTGAGCACCATCTCTCGCGCGGTATTCCCCAACACCACATTGCCATCAATCGTTCCGGTGATGTCAATGACCACCTGATCGCCCAACTCGGCCCCGCGCTCCACGTCTTCTTCCCACTCGACATGCTGCCGGCGGAGACGCAACAGTTCTTCTTCCAAATCCTCGTCTGTCGTTTCGACCGCTTCCCAATCGACGCGAATGTCGCGGTACGCGCCCAGATCGACCTCTGGCGCAACCGGCACCTTGAGGTGAAGCGTAAACGGCTCCCAGGTCACCTCTTCCAGTGAAGCCTGATCGGCCGGTTCGAGGCCGCTTTCCTTTAGACCGGCTTCAAATATCTTGTCGCCAAATTGGTCAAACACCTGACCACGAACGGCGTCGACGCCAAAACGGCGGACGACAACGTGATACGGCGCTTTCCCCGGCCGGAAACCGGGGATACGATACTCGCGCGCAATCTTGCGCGCGGCACTGTGCAAATACTGATCGGTTTCTTGATCATCGACCTGGATGTCCAAGGCGACAATACAGTTTTCCAAACGCTCGGTTGTTACTTTCAACGCTGCTTCCTTTCCTCACCAAATTGTCAGCGGGACATTATAGCACAACTAGGTTAAAAAGCGAAATCTAGACTTCACCGGGTTCCGGGTCGGCGGCGCAACGAAAGCCGATCAACCCGTGACGCGGGCCGGGATACTCGTGATTGCGCGTCGAGCAACGTGATTCGTTGGCGCTAAACTCCCAGGCCCCGCCGCGCACCACCTTGGTTGTGCCCGTGACCGGGCCGGGCGGGTTGCGCTCCGGCGCAACGCGATAATATTCGCGATCGTACCAGTCGGCCACCCACTCCCACACATTGCCCGACATGTCGGCGACGCCATACGGGCTTTGTCCCTGCGGCACAAAAGCGTCGACCGCCGTCGTATCCCAAAACTCGGACTCGTCGGTGTTGCAGCACAACGAGTTAAACTGATCGCCCCACGGATACTGGCGACCGTCTGGGCCGCGCGCGGCCTTTTCCCACTCGGCCTCGGTGGGCAGCCGCTTGCCGGCCCAGGCCGCGTAATCGCGCGCGTCGAACCAGCACACGTGCGACACGGGATGATCGCCCCGTCCCGGCGGCAAAACATTGCCATATTGCTCCCAATTAGCCGGCGGCGGATACCCCGTATCCCGGATAAACTTGGCATACTCGGCATTAGTCACCGGGAAACGGTCGATATAGAACGCATCCAGGTAAACCAGGCGCGCGGGCTGCTCATCCGGCGCGCGATCACTGCCCATCACAAACGTCCCGCCGGGCACAAGCACCATCTCTGGCGGCGGCGTTTGACGCAACGCCTGCAACGCCTCGGCCGTGTTCAACCGCGCCAGCGCCGAACGCGCCAACCCGCGCACATTTGGATAAGCATCCGTCAACGCGCTTGAAAGCAGCGACACCACTTGCGGGCCACTCAACGCACTCAAGGCCGTGACCGCGCTGCTGCGGCTGTGCGCATCCTGGCTCTTTAACGCCTCGCGCACAATGTCCCACACCGAAATGTCCGAACCGGCGGCATAATCGACCCAAAAACGCCACTGGTATCCCTGGGCCAGCGCCGAACGCAAGATCAAAGCCCGCTCTTGATCGGAAAAACGCATCCGCGCATAGTTTTGCCGCAAACGCCCCAGCCCCTGCTTGTCGATCAATTTGCCCGTTCGCCAATAGGCCAACAATGAACGCCGCAAAAGATCGCGCACATCCTTGGTCGCCCACTTGTCCTGCTGCGCCCACTCGGAAACCCGGTTGACCAAAAAAGCATGCGCCAGCGTGTACCCCTCCGGCACCTCGCGGACAATCCCGCGCGCCTGCCAAAAGTGATACAACTGATCGAGTCGCTGCGGCGCGTTTCCGGTCAAACGCCTCAAATCCCGCTCGCGGGGCACGCACAAATCCCACGCCGCCCCCGGATCGACCAGATCGACCATCTCTTTGAGCAGCGCCCGCGCCAGGTCTTGCTCCTCCTCATCAGGCAACTCGGCCAACAGGTCATCCAGATAACTGGTCAAAATGGCGTTGGCCCCGCCCAGTTGTCGATAAGCAGCCAGGTCGACGACGGTCTCGCCCCCGGTCAAACCCTGGTACAAAGCCCAACAGACGACCTGCAAACGCGGCGCGGCGATTTTCCCCGACTCAAAAGCCAGATCGGACAACAAAGCCGCCACCAACTCGTCTGTATACCGAACGCCGGCGTGTTTTGCCAGCTCGACGATGATCTGCCCGGCTTGTTTGGGGTGCAAATGATCGAGGTGATAGCGGGCGCTCAAAACATCGGGCAGCATGGGGGAAAAAAGATCGAGGTAAAAGAGATTTCGCTCGCGCACCACCCACACAATCTGAAGCGTGGGATAATCGACCAACGCCTGCGCCAACTCGGCGGCCAGAGCCTCGATCTGCGCCGGCGAGACCGTCTGAAAAAAGCGGTCCAACTGATCAAAAACGACGACGGTGGGACGCTCGAACGGCGCATGCCGCGCCAACCACTGCGCCCAGTCGACGAGCGGCAAACGCGCTGCGCCGTCTGGCGCGTGAACCTGACACACCTGATTCCGGATCATCCACAGCGTATAAACATGAACGCCATGCTGCGATCCATAGGTCGTCAACCCGGCCTGCACCAGCGATGTTTTTCCGGCGCCGACGGGGCCAAACAACGCCACGTGCCGGTGCGCATCCAAAAGCCCGGCCAACTGCCGCACCTGGCGATCACGGCCAAAAAAAAGCCGCGCATTTTTTGCCGTAAAAGAATTGAGAAACAAATAAGGATTGGATTTGTGCATCTTGGCTTTGCGCTCCCTGCGGTTGACGAGTTTTTTTCCAGAGTGTGTTTTCTTTTGCGATCTTGCAGCACGCTCCTAGTCTCGACCGAGAATGAACTTGGGCATTGTATCGCCGCGCAAACCGAGACGCAACGTCTCCAGCGGGATCACCTGTTCGGGAGCAATGTTGCCCACATTGATGTTGCTGCCAAAGCGTTTGATCAAATAAACCTGCTGCGCCTTGTTCGGGGCCTCGAAAATGAGCTTTTCCGGCGGAATACGCTCCGCAATGACGTCCAACAGCCCCTCCTTGATCGACCTGTCGCGGCGAAACAGACCCACCGTGCCGCTTTCGCGCGCCTCAATGATCACCTTCCACGCGCCGGCCTCGAGATCGCGCTCGATCATTTCCACCCACTTGAACGGCGATCGCTGCACCAGCGGGTCCTTGCTGCCCACCTCGGACAAGACCGTGAAATCACGGCTCAATTGGCGAATATAATTCGCCTTGTCCTGCATCGCCAACTCGACCACGCCATCCGAAAGCTCGATATGGGTGATCCCCAATTCGAGCAAAAAAGAACGAAACGCCTCCAACCGACCCTGGGCGATCGCAATCTCGATCAATGTACCGCCAAAACAAAGCACGATGTCGTAATCCTGGTACAACCGCACCTTTTCCCGGAGATTGCCGGTTACATACCCCGTACCCCAACCCAATTTAACAATATCGATATATTCAGACGCCACATCGAGCAAATCGCGAATCGCGCGGATGCCCTGCCCCTTGTCCAAAACGTGGGTCAGGCCGTACTCACGCGGCCGCCGCGTGCGCGCGGGCAGATCCAAAAAATGTTCCATCGCCACCCTCCAATCCCGAGCAAGCCAATCAAATCTGAATTCATTATACGCAAGCAAGATAGAAACAGCAAAACACACCCAAAAAAACAAGTCCTGCCAAAATATCGGCAGGACTCGCCCCCCCAACGATACGCTAATCGTCGGGCGGCGGCGGCGGCGGCTCGATCCCTCCGGCCACCTCGTCCAATTCCTCTTCGGACAATTCCTCTTCCGAAACGGCCTCCGCTTCTTTGGCTTTCTCTTTGGGATCAGGTTTCATTTTTTCCCTCCTTGACCAATCCAAACAACGGCTCTTGTATCCCATTCTATCAAAAGACGCCGCCGCTGTCAACCGGATCATTCGCCGCCGGAACGCAGCTGCGAACAGCCAGGTTGATAAGGCGTTTCAGCGCCGACAAAAAGCGCCCACTCGGCCGGCGTCAGATCGCGGTTGGCGCGACGGCAGGCCAGCGATCGCCACCAACCGACGTCGAGATTCCACAGCAAACTCGTCCCATCCCGGCTCACCGACGCCAGCACCGGAGCGACCGGGCTAAAAGCGATCTGAACGACCGCCGCCGTATGACCGCCCAGCGGCGGGCCAATACGCTGCCCGGTGGCGACATCCCACAAAATGATCGCGTCATCCTCACCGCTTGAGGCCAGCACCTGCCCGCCGGCGCCAAAAGCCACACTGCGCACGCGGCCATTGTGCCCGCTCCACGGCTCGCCGATCCGCTCCCCGGTCGCCACATCCCACAACATAATCGTCTTGTCGCCGCCGCACGAGGCCAGCGTCCGCCCATCGGGGCTAAAAGCCAGAGCAAACGTCCCCCCAGAATGCCCCGCCAGCGGTTCGCCGCGCGGCGACCACGACGCGACATCCCACAAAATGATCGCCCCATCCTGACTACACGAAGCCATCGTTCGACCATCGGGACTGAACGCCACATCCCAAATCCAACCGGCATGCGCATCAAGCAGCAGCCGGATCGGCTCCCCCGTCTCGACGTTCCACAAAATGATACTCTGGTCGACGCCGGCCGAGGCCAAAACCTTGCCCTGCGGCGCAAAAGCAACACTCGTCACCTCGCCGATATGCCCCTGCATCGGCTCGAACAAAGGCCGGCCGCGAGCGACATCCCACAACACGACACTCTTGTCATCGCTGGCCGAAGCCAGAACCCGACCATCGGGACTAAAAGCAAGCGCATTGATCCACGCACTATGGATCGACCAACGCTCCGTCTCTTGCCCCGCCTCCACATCCCACAACGTCACCACACCTTCCGAATCGCCCCAGGCCAACGTCTGCCCGTCGGGAGCAAAAGCCGCGCTGGTAAACGTCCCGCTTTGGCGCTTGACCAACCGCTCGCCGGGCCAAGAACGCCCCTCGAGGTCCCACAAAATGACGACCTGATCGCTGCCCCCCGAAGCCAGCAGCGCCTCGAACGGGTGAAAAACCACGCTGCGCACCTGGCCGATATGCCCCGTAAAAGGCTGTCCCAACGGCTGCCGCGTCTCGACATCCCACACAATGATGCGCTTGTCCCGACTGCCCGAAGCTAAAAAACGACCATCGTGGCTGAACGCGACGCTCATCACCGGGCCGGTGTGCCCCTGAAGCGGCTCACCAATCGGCTGGCGCGAGGCCATATCCCACAACATGACCGTATGATCCCAACCGCCGGAGGCCAGCAGCAACCCGCCCGGCTCGAAAACGGGGCTAAAAGCCACACTAGAAACCCAACTACCGTGACCCAACAACGGTTCGCCGCGCGACTCGCCCGTTTCGGCATCCCACACCCTGATTTCGCCTTGCTTACACCAGCCCCCCTCCAGGCGGGCGCAACTCGACGAGACCAACAACTCGCCATCGGGACTGAACGCGACACTCAACACCACATTAGTATGCCCCTCCAACGCCGGCGCCAACTGCGTCCGCGACTGCACATCCCACAAAATCACCGTGCCATCCGAGCTGCCCGAAGCCAAAACCCGGCCATCGGGCCGAAAAGCCACGCTGTTGACTTTGTCCGTATGCCCGCGCAAGGGCAGCCCGCCAAGCGGCGTCCAGGTCATGGTATCCCACAAAATAACGGTCTCGTCGTCACTTGCCGAGGCCAGAATGCGGCCATCGGGGCTAAAAGCCACACTCTTGACCGCCGCTTCGTGCCCCCGGAGCGGCTCGCCAATGCGGAGCCAGCGGTCTGGATCCCACAAAATGATCGCCCCATCAGCCCCACCCGTCGCCAAAATTCGCCCGTCCGGGTGAACCGCCACGCTGCGCACCCCGCCGGTATGACCGTGCAAATACGCAATCAGGTGTGGATTGTTCTGCAACGTCGATAACAAAACCGAGCGCGTCTCGACCGAATCCAGACGGCGGCTCGACTCGACGCCCAACAGCAGCGCCAGATCGGGTTGTTCATCGAGGTGGTTGAGCGCCTGCGCCGCCAACTGCCGGGCCAGCGAGATCTGCCTTTGACGCTGCGCCTCATCCCGCTCGGCGACGGCAAGCGTGCTGGCCGCCTCGGCCGTCGACCGGGATTGAACGGCCAACAGCGCATTGGCCTGCGCCGTCGCCTGGGAGCGGACGGCGCCCGCCTCTTGGGTCAAAGCAATCTGCTCATTGACCACCGACGTCTCGCGGGCCAGCAGCGCGCGCGCCTCCTCGGTCAAGGCGACGCGCGCATTGAACACCGCCGTCGCCTTGGCCAACTGCTCTTGCGAACGCGAGACAAAGGCAAGCCCGGCGGAAACGATCGACACAACCACCATCAGCGCCAGGATGCCCAACACCCGGCGCAGGCGTCTGGCCGAGTGCGCCTGCTCTTGGGCGCGCTGCCGTTCGGACTCGGCCAACGCCTGAACCTGCTGCAACTCGCGCTGGCGGGCTTGCTCTTGCGCGCGCTCGACCCGCTCGATCTCGACGCGACTGGCGCGAACCAGTTGGGACAACGTCTCCCCATACCCCAGGTCGGCGGCATCGGCGCTGTCCATCCACCGCTCGGCTTCGAGCAACTCGACCTCGTCGAGCAGCCCGCCCTGCCCTTGCCCCAACCGGCGCCACTCGGCGGCCTTGCCCTCCAACCGCCGGCGAATTTGTTCGGCCTCCCTGCGCTCATTCAACCAGGTCTGCAACTTGGGCCAGCCGGCGATCAAGGCCTCATGCGCAATATCGACGCGCCGGTCTCGCTCGCCCTCCTCGCTGCTCAAAGTCAGCAGACGGCTGTCAACCAGATGCGCCAACGTCCGCCCAAACAAACCCTCGTCATCGCCCGCGGAACGCAGCGCCGACACACTTTGCTGCCGCCGGGTATCGGCGCGCCCCTGGCCAAACTGCACCAGGCGCATCAAAATACGCCGCGCGACAGACTGACCGGCCGGCGCAAGCTCGGCCAACGCCGCGTCGGCGCGGCGGGCAATGGCAACCTGCAAACCGGTGCGCCCTCCCCGTTCAGCCGAGGGGAGATACTCGCTTTGCGCCAAAATCAACGCCTCGTAGGCGCGCGCGGGCAAAAAACGCCGCTCCACCGACTCCCACAGCAGCACCAGCGTCTCCTGTACCAGCGGCAGCACGCCCGGCTCACCGGCGGCGTCGGCGAGCAGCCGCTCGACAAGCGCCGTCTCGACAAAAACATCCACATCTTCGGCGGGACGCACGATGGCCTGACGCAGTTCGGCTTCGCCCAGCGGCGGCACTTCGAGCCGGTGCTGACGAATTTCATCCCACAACGGGCAGGCCATTAAATCGGCGTAAAAATCGGCGCGGACGGTGAGCACAATGTAACAATCAGATTGCTGCACAAGATCGAGTAACTCGGCCTGAAAAGCATCGCTCTCGTGGACATTGGGGCCAAAGGTCTCCTCGAATTGATCGACGATCAACAACCGCCGCGCGGCCGGAGCGTCGCATGAAAAAAGATCGTGCAGCCGGGACAAGGGCCGTTCGCCGGGACGCATCGCCGCCACCTGCCATTCACCGTCAAAATAACCGCTCCGGCGCAGCGCGGGCAAAAACCCGGCATAGACCAACGATGACTTGCCGCTGCCCGACGGGCCGATCACGGCCATAAAGGGGTGCAGGCGTAGCCGTTCGATCATCTCGCGCACCTGGCGGTCACGGCCAAAAAACCGCGCGCTGTCCGCCTCGTCAAAGGGGCGCATGCCGGGGTACGGGCACGCGGGTTTGGGCGGCAGCGCAGGGACGGGCTTTTGCAGCGTCTGGCACAGCCGCTCGATGCTCTTTTCCCAGGCGTCGGGATCGGCGCCAACGAGTTTGACCAGCCCGGCGATGCGCGGCGGCAGTTGGACGGCGTGCAGAATAAAGGGAATCACCGGCCAGGTGGCGGTTTCCAGGCCGTAGGTCTGGGCCAACAGGTCGGTGAACTGGTTGAATTCATCGGCGAGGTAGGCTTGCGAAAGGATCAACAGGGTGCGGCGGCTGCTGCGGATCGCGCGCTCGAACTCGACCAGGCGCGGCACGCCCAGCGCAAAGGCCTCCTCGGTGTGATAATTTATCCCGGCCTCGTCCAGCGCATCGAGCAAATAGCCTTCGACCCAGGCCGCGTCGGCATCGGCATAAGAGACAAACACATCATAAACATCATCCGGCGGTTTTCCCATATCTCCCCCTCTATACCACAATGCCAACATTGTACCACACGACCCAACCCGCCGCAACCAAAGGTGCGGGTACGTTTCAAGCGAGGTAGCGTAGCCACTTGTGGGCACTTGATGAAACATTTAACGGACACGAGACCCGATGCTACAATCCAAATGGTTCTGCTCCAAGGGGATTGACAAATCCCCGTTGGCGAGCCAATCCCCAAATATCATACTCTGCGGTTGACAGGCCGCCTGTAGGGCTGTTCAATTCTAATTCGTGACCAAAGTCACCGCTGAATTGTAGAATTGAACAGCCCTGAGGCCGCCTGGGTTTTTCAGCACGCTCCTCCTGGTCTTGGACAAAACGACCAAGCAATGATATACTGTGACAAAGGTGGATTTTCCATCTACCGGCCCAAGCACCCATTTCTCAGCACAGCCGTCTATAGAAAGGAACTGCCATGGAATCCCACAAGAGATCGAGTTCACTCGCCGTCTGGCACATCGCGCTGCTGACCCTGGTCGGCGTCATCTTTTTCTGGTTCTTTCCGCTCAAGCTGATCGTCCGCCTGGCCGCCAGGTATGGACGCGCCTCCAAATATCGCTCGTCGCTGAGTTGGTTGGTGCATAACCCCATCCGACGCTGGTATATGCGCAATATCCTCGACGGCGTGGGCGTCAAACCGGGAGAAACCGTACTCGAACTGGGCTGCGGGCCGCGCGCGCTGACCATCCAGGCGGCGCAGCGATTGGGCCCGGCGGGCAAGCTGATTGTGGTCGACAAAAGCCCGTACCGGATCGCTCAGGCCGAACGCCGCGTGCATCAAGCCGGCCTGACCAACGTCGAGTTTCGCGCTGCCGACCCCTACCACCTGCCCATCGACGACGAAAGCGTGGATCGGGTCATGTTGGTCACTGTGCTGCCCGAAATCGACGACCAGGCGCACGCTCTGGCCGAACTCCGGCGCGTGCTCAAACCGGCCGGCCTGTTGTCGATCACTGAAGAATTCATCGACCCCGACTATCAATTTCCCCGGGAAATGGCCCGCCTGGCCCAAGCCGCCGGATTCAGCCCAGAGCGCAAAACAGGCAGTTTTTGGGTTTACACACTCAACTTTTGGAAAGGCGAAGGCATCGCTTACGGTTGAGTCCCCCGAAAAAACTCGCTAACGCCCCCGCCAACCGCAGAGAACGCCGAATGCGCTAAATAAAATATCTGTGAGCATCATAGATATTTACCAACATGGTAATCTCGGCGTCCTTTGCGGTTAATCTTTTTTTTCAATGGCCTCCGAGGCGCCCCTGGCGGTTGCCGAGTTTTCCAGCAACTGGTTCTATCCCCAAAACTCCACTTGACACCCCGACCGGTTGGGTGTATAATTTTTATAGACTGACCGGTCAGTTTATTGATGGAGGACACCAATTATGCCCCCCAAAGCCGACGTATCGGAAACACGCAAGGCGCAAATCATCCAGGCCGCGCTGGCTTGCTTTATGCGCAAAGGGTACGCCAACACCACCATGGACGACATTGTCGCCGAAAGCGGGTTGAGTAAAGGCAGCCTGTACTGGTATTTCAAGAGCAAAGACGCGCTCTTTATCGCCACCGCCGAGACGGTCATCGACAATATCGTCCAGGAAACATTGGGCACGCTCGGCCAGCAAAAGCAAACGACCGTCGAAAAACTGCGCCACGGCGCGCACATGCTGGCCCAGTTCACCCGCAAAGCGCAAGGCTGGTTCAGCTTGTTCGTCGAATTTATGACCCAGAGCAACTATCGCACAGACGCAAGCCCGATCTGGCAAAACATGATGATCGAGTACCAGGAAATGCTGGCGCAAATCATCCAGCAAGGGATCGACGCCGGAGAACTGCGCCCCATCAACGCCAGCCACCTGGCGCTGGCGCTGATGGCAACCTATGACGGGCTGGGCATTTATTGCCTCCTCCTCCCCGACGTCGACCTGGAGCAGATCAGCGAGACGCTGATCGAGACGCTGTTGGACGGCCTGGTGATCGAAACCGGGCCAAAAGAAGGTTGATTATGAACGTAAACATTTACTATTTTAGCGGTACCGGCAACACCGAGGTCGTCGCCCGCCTGCTGGCCGACGCCTGCCAGGCGCAAAATGCCCCGGCAACGCTCACCCGCATCGAAGACGCGCTCAAGGACAAATTGCCGCTGCGCGACGGTGATTTGCTGGGCATCGCCCACCCGGTGTACGGCTTTGACGCGCCCAGCATCGTCGACCGCTTTGTCGACGCACTGCCGCCGGGCGCGGGACAGCGCGTCTTTATCCTCAAAACGGCCGGCGCGCCCAGCCCGTCCAACAATGCCGCCTCGCAAACGATCATCCGCCGGTTAGAGCGCAAGGGATATAACGTCTTTTACAATCGCCTGATTGCCATGCCCTCCAACTGGGCCATTTCCTACTCGAAAGCGGTCAACGCGCAAACGTACCGCGCGGCCAGGCGCAAGGTTCAGCACATGTGCGCCGAGATTTTGAACGGGCAAACGCGGCAGATCAAAACCAACCCGCTGGCCCACGCCGCAGTACGCCTGATCCACAACAGCGAAGAGTTTGGCGGGCGGCTGTTCGGGCGGATGCTTTACACCACCGAGGCCTGCGTTCGCTGCGGAAAATGCGTCGACAACTGCCCCACCGGCAATATCTATCGCCGCGACGACAAAATCAAGTTCGGGTGGCGCTGTATGTGGTGTATGCGTTGCATCTATGCCTGCCCCAGGCAGGCCATCGTCCCCCGAATGAGCAAATTTTGCGTGCTCAAAAGCGGCTATGACATCGACCGGCTGATCAAAGACATCGAAGCATTGCCGGAAGACGATGCCGGCGCGCCAAACAGGGAATTTCGGGACTATTTTGAAAATATCGACGCATAAAGGAGAACAATAATGAAAAAGACCGTCACAATCATCCTGATTTTCGCGGCGCTGGTTTTGGCCGGCTGCCAGAACGACGTCGAAACCACGCCGACGCCAATCACGCCGAGCAGCCGGGTGTCCCTCATCTCGGTGACGGGCGAGTTGGTCCCGGCGACGTGGGCGGCGATCAGCGCCAAGAGCGGCGCTACCGTGACCCAGGTGCGCGTTGAGCCGGGCGACGAGGTAGAATTTGGCTCCATACTGGTTCAACTCGACACCACCGATCTGGAAATTGCCTTGACCATCGCCCAGCAACAAGTGGCCGCGCAGCAGGCCATACTCGATCAACTGAAAAACGGGGCCGGCGATCGGGTCATCGCCCGCGCCGATCGCGAAACGGCCTTTCAACTAGAGCAGGCCAAACTCGCCCTGGCGATCAAGAAAACCCAGCTAGAGCAAGCCAAACTGACCAATCCGGGCCACGCTGTCGTTGCGGCTCAAGCGCAGATTGCCCAACTCGAGGCGCAGATCACCCAGTTGCAAGCGCAAAACCCCGCGCCCCAGGTCGAGATCGCCCAGGTCGAGTTGGAACGCGCCAAGATCGCCCTCGACGACACACAAAACGAATACAACAAGGCCCTCGACCGCCCGTGGGAAGACCAGAAAATCCGCGATGCGTGGGCCAAGCAGCTCAAACAGGTTCAGCTCAACTATCGCTCTGCCCAGGCCCAACTGAACAGCGCCAAAAACGCCCAGCAGGCGCACGCCTACGGCCTGACCGCGCTCAACGCACAGATCGACGCCGCCAATGCCGGGCTTGCGCAAGCCCTCGACGCGCAACAAGCCTACAGCCTGACCCTGACTCTGCTCGGCCAAGAGATCGAGGCCGCTCAATTGCAGGTCAAACATCTGGAAGGGTGGACGAATCCCTACCAGGACCCGCCCGCCAAAGACGAGATCGCCCAACTCGAGGCCTTGCTCCAACAGGCCAAACTCCAGGTGGCGCAGATCGAGCAGCAGATTCAAGACGCGACGATCGTCGCCCCCTTGGGCGGCGTGGTCGGGATGGTCAACGTGCGCGCCGGCGAGATCATTGCGCCCGGCCAGCCACTGGTGATCATTGGCGACCTGGACACCCTGCGCGTGGAAACCACCGATCTCGACGAGATCGACGTGGCCCAAATCAGCCTCGATCAAACCGTCGCCGTGACCTTTGACGCTTTCCCCGACCAGGTATTTCAAGGCCGCGTGACCCGCATCTCGCCAATGGCCGATCCCGGCTCCGGCGGCGTCAATTACACCGTCGTCGTCGAATTGGACGAGCTGAACCCGGCGCTCAAATGGGGCATGACCGCTTTTGTAGACATCAAGTAATGCACCCTGACGCTTTTTCTCCGCGCTCTTGGCGTTCCCTGCGCCTGGCAAAGAGGCGCCAGCTTAAAACAGGAACCAAAAATGAACACCATAATTATCACCGGGGCCAGCAGCGGGGTTGGCCGGGCGCTGACCCTACATTTGGCGGCCGCAGGGCACACCGTATGTGCTCTAGCTCGCAGCGAGGACAAACTGGACCAGGTAGCCGCAGAATACCCTGCAAACATTGATACCTATCCTACCGACATTTCGATCCCGGACCAGGTTCAGCGGGTTTTTGGCGTAATTTTGAAAAAATATACCAAGATAGACGTGCTGATCAACAATGCAGGTATCGTCCGCTGGGGCAATTTCTGGGAGCAGGATTTTGAACTGATCGACCAGACCATTGACACCAATCTCAAAGGCACGATCTATTGCACCCGTATGGTGATTCCGACAATGATCGCCCACCGGGATGGGCGGATCATCAACCTAGTCTCAACCGGTGGAATCGGGAGCAGCCCCCGGGGGGCGCTTTACGTGGCCTCCAAGCACGGTCAAGTTGGTTTTGGCTACTCGATGGCCGAGGCCCTGAAACCATACAACATTCTGGTGACAACGCTATGCCCAGGCGGGATCGACACGCCGCTGTGGGACAAGCCTCATTCCCAATTTATGAAACCGGAAGAGATTGCCGAGCTTGTAGCCTGGCTGCTGCAACAACCACGGCATATTCTGTACAAGACCCTTACTTTTTTCCCTACCTGTGAATGGCATTGAAAAATGGCTCTTGGAGCTGACGCTATTCTGCGTGTCTTCCAGTCTTTTCTCTGCGTCCTGGCGCCTCTGCGTCAAACCTATTTTTTGTGAAAGGAACGTGAAATGGATCGCGCAACACTGGGTTGGCTGAACTTCGTCGTGTTGGTCGTTTCTTCGATTGCCTTTTCGATACTGTATTGGCTCAGCGTGCGCCCGGCGCACCTGGAGCAGAAAATCGGCGCGGCAGCGTACCGGCGCTGCGGGCAATACCGCCTGTTCAGCTCGGCGCTGATGACTCTGGCAATGATCGACTATGTGCTTTATCGCTGGTATCCGCTGCCCATCGATCCGCTGCCAGCGCGTTTTCCGTGGCCGTACTGGGTCAACATCCTCATTACCGCGCTGATCGGCGCGCCGGCGACGTGGATCTTTGTCCGGGGTATGCGCGACGCCGGCGAGGAGACGATGAAACCCGACAAGGCGCACAAAATGTACGGCGGCATTTATGAAAAAATACGTCACCCCCAGGCATTGGGCGAAGCGCCGCTGTGGCTGGGCATGGCGCTGCTGATCGATTCGCCTTTTCTGGCCGTTTTCTCTGTGCTTTACCTGGGCGTGTGGTACTGGTGGTGCATCGAAGAAGAACAAGATTTGCGCTTGCGCTACGGCAAGCCGTATATCGATTATTGCGCGCGCACGGGAATGTTTTTCCCACGGCGGAATGGAGGCGCGACATGAACCGGGCAAAAAAACTCTATCGCGCGGCGGCCATACTCTTGGCGATTTACACCGCCATCGAACTCTCTGACTGCATCGCGGTGGCGCTGATGCATTGGGGCGTGATCGGCAACTTGTACCCGCCGGTGATCTGGCCCGAATTCGACACCTTGTTCAACCAACAACCGTTGATGCTGCTGCCGGTATTCCTGTATTTTACCTCACTGCGCGGCCTCGCGGCGCTGGGGTTGTTCCGCGATCGCCTCTGGGGTTTTTGGACGGCGATCCTGGTTTGTACCACAACCATCTTGTGGGTGCCCTTTTTGATGCCTATCGCCGGCCTGGAGATGTTGATCGACGGCGCCATTATTTTCTTGCTGCTACTCGCGCGTCTGGGAAACCGGTCGCTGACCGGAAACGAGTAAACGCTTTCGTCAACCGCAGAGCAGATTGCATATCTTTTGATATCAATCATTCCTTGTGATGTTTTATTTCTCTGCGACCTCGGCGTTCTTGGCGGTTGACGAGTTTTTTCAGTGGATTCGATGATGATTATAAAAAGCCTTTTTCGTCGCAAAGCAAGAACCCTGCTCACCGCCTTTGGCATCGCCATCGGCGTGGCGGCGGTGGTGGCCCTGGGCGCGCTGTCCGAGGGGTTTATCAGCGGTTACAGCACGCTGGGCGGTGGCAGCAGCGCAGACATTTTGGTGATGCAAGACGACGCGCTGGACATCATCTTTAGCGCCGTCGATGAACAAGTCGGGCACACCCTCGCCGCCTACCCCCAGGTGACGCAAGTCACGGAAATGATCTATACCTTTGGTTCCACCGACGATGCGCCTTACTTTATCGTCTACGGCTATGACCCCGACGGCTTTGCCATCGACCATTTCAAGATCATCAGCGGCGAACCGCTGGCCGCGCAGGCGTCTCACGCCGGGAAACGCAGCGGCAAACCGGTGCTGCTGGGCAAAGCCGCCGCCGAAGACCTGGACAAGCAGGTCGGCGACACCTTTCGCCTCTACGAAACCGTGTACCGCATCGCCGGCATCTATGAGACCGGGCAGCCCTTTGAAGAGGGCGCCGCCGTTGTGCGCACCCAAGACGCGCAGGCGATCGCCGGCAAACCGCACCAGGTCAACGCCTTTTTACTCCAGGTACGCCCCGGCGCCGACATTACCGCCCTCGCGCAGCAGATCGAAGCCGATTTCGCCCGCCAAAGAACCAAAGTCACGGCCACCACCTCGAACGATTTTTCCGATCAACAAACCATGCTCAAATACATCTCGGCCTTTACCTGGGCCGTCTCTCTGGTAGCGATCATCATCGGCGGCGTGGGGGTGATGAATACGGTGCTGATGAGCGTGCTCGAACGCACGCGCGAATTCGGCGTCCTGCGCGCCATCGGCTGGAAACCGCGCCGCGTGCTTGGCCTGGTGCTGGGCGAATCGCTGATCTTGAGCGTGCTGGGCGGGCTGATCGGCACCGGGCTGGGCATCGCTGCCGTGCGCGCCGTCGCACACGTGCCAACCGTGAACAGCATGATCCCCAAATCGCTTCCCCCGTCGCTGTTCATGCAGGCCAGCGTGGTCGCCGTGGGGCTGGGGCTGTTCGGCGGCGCACTGCCCGCCTGGCGCGCTTCCAGAATGCAGCCCGCCGAAGCGATGCGCGCCGAAAGCGGCACCGTCCACGCCCGCCAGCACGTGCGCTTTGCCTCGCTGCGCAACATCTTGCGCCAGCCGGCGCGCACCCTGCTGACGATCATTGGCATTGGCGTGGCCATGATGACGATCATTCTCCTCGGCGCGATGGGCAACGGCATGATCGAAGCCTTTTCCGGTTTGACCGGCGGCTCTGGTGCCAACCTGATCGGCCTCCAACGCGACGCCTCGGTCGATCTGAGCCAACTCGACGAGGGCATTGTGCGGCGCATCGCCGCCCTGCCCGGCGTGCGCGCCGCCGAGGGCTTTCTCACCGGCTATACCTCGGTCGGCGAACTGCCCTTTTTCATCGTCTTTGGCTACCAGCCGCGCGGCCTGTCGCTCCGCGAGTTCGAGATCGTCGATGGCGAACTGTTGACCACCAACCGGCAGATCATCCTGGGGCGCGTGGCGGCGCAAAACCTGCACAAAGAGGTCGGCCAGACGGTGCGCCTCTTTGACAGCTCGTTCAAGGTGGTCGGCATCTATGAGACCGGCGTTCCCTTTCAAGACGGCGGCGGCGTGGTCACTTTGCGCGACGGGCAAAAACTGTTCGGGCAGCCGCACAAAGTCAGCTTTCTCGGCGTATGGCTGCAAGACACCGAACAAGCTAAAGAGATGGAACGCGAGATCGAGACACGCTTTGCCGAGGTCGATCTGTCCAAGGCCAGCGAGTTTGCCGAGGGGTTGCATGATATGCAAATGATGAAAGGCATGACCTGGGGCATCGCCGCCATGGCCCTGGTCGTCGGCGGGCTGGGCATGGCCAACACGATGGTCATGAGCGTGATGGAACGCACGCGCGAGATCGGCGTGCTGCGCGCCCTGGGCTGGCGTCAAGGGCGCGTTTTATGGATGATTGTCCGCGAATCGGTGGCGCTCAGTTTGTTGGGCGGCGTCGCCGGAAGCCTGACCGGCGTCCTGTTGGGCTATACCCTCAACCTGACCCCGACGATGCAAGGATTTATCAAACTCAAACTAACCCCCGATCTGTTCATCCAGGCGTTGGGTACGGCGATCATCCTGGGCGCAGTGGGCGGCATTTACCCTGCCTGGCGGGCGTCCAGACTGCTGCCGGTCGAAGCGCTGCGCTACGAGTAACGAGGTTAACGTATGACACCAAAATATATCATCGAAACACAAAATTTACTCAAAGTATACGGCAACGGAACCGAGGTTCACGCCCTCGACGGCGTCGATATGCGTGTTTTGAACGGCGAGTTTGTCGCCGTGATGGGGCCGTCTGGAAGCGGCAAGAGCACTTTGCTCAACATGCTCGGCGCGCTCGACCGCCCGACCAAGGGCAAGGTGCTGATCAGAGGCCAAGACCTGACCCAGATCAAAGACCTCGATGCGTTTCGCGCCCGCACGGTTGGTTTTGTCTTTCAACTGCACAACCTGATCCCAACCCTCAACGCGCTGGAAAACATCCAGGTACCGATGATGGGGCAAATTCGCAGCAAGCGCAAAAGGCAACAGCGGGCGCGGGAACTGCTCAATCTGGTGGGGCTGGATCAACGCGCCCACCACCTGCCCAACCAACTTTCGGGTGGGCAGCGCCAGCGCGTGGCCATCGCCCGCTCGCTGGCCAATGAACCGGCGCTGATCCTCGCCGACGAGCCGACCGGCAACCTCGATTCGCGCAGCGGCGCCCAGGTGATCGACCTGATGCGCCAACTCAACCGCAAGTTGAACACCACATTCATCATCGTCACCCACGACCCCCGCGTGGCCCGGCAGACACAGCGCGTGCTGATGATGCAAGACGGACGCATCGTGCGCCAGCACACCGTACACGAGTCCTTTGAAGCAGACCTGAAAGCGTTTCGAGATTCCGAGTTGGGGCAGCGGCTTTTGACCGGAGAGGATGCCGGATTGAGCTGCCTCGATGCGCAAGGCAGCAAAATGCTCCGCGAGGCGCTGATGCGCATCAATTAGGCGGTCTGGCAAACAGAAACCGCGCATCTTGCGGAAAAGGATGCGCGGTTTCTATCTGGTTGATCTGGCACAATTGCTCTAGAGCACCTTGACTTGGACCGCCTGAAGTCCCTTGTTTCCCTGCTCGACGGAAAACTCGACTTGTTGGCCTTCCTTGAGCGAACGGAACCCATCGGACTGGATAGCAGAGTAATGCACAAAGACATCACTCGCACCTTCGCGCGAGATAAAGCCATAGCCTTTGCTATCATTAAACCACTTGACGACCCCAACTTCTCTTTCAGACACGTTCCACACTCCTTACAAAAACTAAAATGAAAACGAGTTCGGGCTAAAAAACAAGACCACCCGGCTTCCGCAAGCCCAAGCGATCCTTTGACACACCCAGAACTCACTCACCCTACTTGTACAGTTTACCATCATCATAAGCAAATGTCAAAACCGGTTTTACCTCGACTCTACCAGGAAACCCGGCGAAAATGCCGCGATCGCCAAGAAATGAAACACCCATTGGCTTTTTCCAAGGAGGAAAACGATAAACATGGACACCGAGATCAACCTCAACGGCAACTGGGAACTGCGCGATGAAATCCTCACTTACCCGCTGGACAATGCCCGCGCCCTCGGCCGGCAGCCCGACGGCTGGATACCCCAGCCGGTGCCCGGCGACATTCACCAGGGTCTCATCGACGCGAAACAGATCAAAGAACCGCTGCTCGGAATGAACAGTTTCGACTGCGCCTGGACCGAACGGCGCTCGTGGTGGTTTCGCAAAACATTCAATGTCGCGCCGGACTGGCTCGACGCCGACCTGATCGAACTCGAGATCGACGGGCTGGATTCCAACGCCGAGATTTTCCTCAACGGCGTCCACATTGGCTCGCATCGCAGCGCGTTCTACCCCTTTGTCATCGACATCAGGCCACAACTGCGCGCCGGGGGCAACATTTTGCTGGTGCGGCTGACGGCCGGCGTCGAGGATGTGCCGGAAAGCCTGGCCGATTCGATGGGCGGCATCCGCGCCAGCACCGAAAGCGGCAACGGTCGTCCAGAGCGGGGCGACATCCGCCGTGTGGCCGTGCGCAAACCCCAGTACGCCTTTGGCTGGGACTGGAGCCCGCGCGTCGCCACCACCGCCATCGCCGGCGACGTGACTTTGCGCGTGCTGCGCCGGGCTTGTATCCGCGACGTGCGCCTCAAGCCGGTCCGGCACGGCGACAAGACGCTGCTCCGCGCGACCATCAACGTCGAACAGTTCCATGTTTACAAAAGCGCCGCCGGCGAGGTCACACTCACCCTCACCGACGCCGACGGCAACACGTTCAGCGCCCAAAAACACACCCTGCTCCGTTCCGGCTATACCTATGTCGATCTGACGGTCGCGATCGCCGACGCCAAACTGTGGTGGCCGAACGGCCTGGGTCCCCAAAACACATACACCGTTCGCGCCGAATTGACGATCGCCGGAACAACATCATCCTATCCGGCGTTCGACTATGGCATCCGTTTCTTGCAGCTCGACACCGACGACAAATTTGCCATCGTCATCAATGGCAAAAAAGTCTTTTGCAAAGGCGCCAACTGGATTCCCGCCGACACGATCTATGCTCGCACCAGCGACGAACGCTATGACACGCTGGTCCGCGAGGCGCGCGACGCCCATTTCAACATGCTGCGCGTTTGGGGGGGCGGTTGGTACGAACGCGAGGCGTTTTATCGAGCCTGTGATCGCTATGGGATTATGCTCTGGCACGATTTCATGTTTTCCTGCGCGCCTTATCCCGATCACCTCGACTGGTTCCGCGATCTGGTCGAACGCGAAGCCGATTACCAGACCCGGCGGCTGGGCAAACACGCCTGCATCGCGTTGTGGTGCGGCAACAACGAGAACACCTGGGGATTTTGCGACTGGTGGAACGGGCGAACCCGGAGCGGAGCCTACATTTACAACTATATCCTGCCCGCCGTCGTGCAGCGCAACACGCCCGAAATTCCTTACTGGAACGGCTCGCCATACGGCGGCGACTCGCCCAATAGCAACGAGGTCGGCGACTGCCACCATTGGCGCGATTGCATGATGAACCCGGAAATGATCAAGCGGATCACGCCGCAAGAGTATGACTTGAGCGACTCGCTCTTTCTCTCCGAATTTGGTTACGTGGGCGCCTGCGGCAAAGAAACGACGCTCACCTACCTGGACGGCGCGCCCGCGCAAAGGACGGGCCGGGTATGGCAGCATCACACCAACACCTTTGAAAAAGACACCGTCAACGCGGGCATTGCCAGGCACTATGCCGACCCCGCGACGTTGACCCTGGACGAATACCTGCTCTACAGCGGTCTGTGCCAGGGCATGATGTACGACTATGCCCTTGACTCGACGCGCTACCGCGCCAACTGCTATGGCTGCCTGTTCTGGATGTACGAGGACTGCTGGGGCGAAGTCGGCTGGACGATCATCGACTATTACCTGCGACGTAAAATATCGTACTATTTTGTACGTCGCGCTTTTGCGCCGCTACGCCTGATCATGCGCGCCCAAGGGGGTCAGGTGCGGGTGGTGCTGGCCAACGACACGACCGACAATATTGACTTGACGGTCGAATACGGCTATATCTCACTCGACGGCCGGATCGTCGAGTTGCAGCGCAGCGCGGTTCAAGCGCCGGGACTGGCGCGCAGCGAGGTGGTGGTCTTGGCGCAAGGCGATGCCTCCCCCACATCGGGGCTGTGGATCGCCCGCGCGCTCAACCGCCCTGGCGTGCCAACCGCCATTCTGCACGCCGTCGATTACCGGCAGTTACAGGTTGTCGATCCCGGAATAGCGATGCACATAGTTGCTTCAAGCAACACCGCATGCACGGTCGAGGTGAGCGCCCAGGCCTACGCACACGCCGTCTATCTCACCTTGCCGGATGGCGCGCTCCCGTCGGACAACTATTTCGACCTGCTGCCCGGCGAAACACGGCGCATTCAAATCACGTCAAGCCGGCCGCTCGACCCAGGCGATATTTCCGCGCACGGCATTGGTTCAATCACCAAGTCGCAGCAAACGGATCACCCCTGACCACGAGGCGCATTGAGCGCATCCCACACGGTCGAGAAAACAAAGACGAGGACAAAACCCACCACCAGCAAAACCATCCCGCCGACAACCAAAGTGACCAAAAGAGACATCGTATCGCTCCTACTCGAAATTGGGGGTATCGCCAACAAGCCAAAGAGCCGCCCGCAGGTTGAACGCGAGCCTCGGTCGGCTGGCAGATTAAACATCAAGTCCACCAAAAAAAACCTGCTCACCCCAGAATAGCACATTCGAGCGAGAGCAATGATAACGATCCGGTTTCAAATTCGTCATTTTCTTCCTTCCACATCCCGGATTGGAGTAAACAATTATGAACGAAAAACAAGTCAGTTTATCAACAACCAGCGTCACCTTGCCGATCAATGGGATGACCTGCGCCTCGTGCGTCTCACACGTGCAAAACGCACTCCAAAGTGTCGCCGGCGTCCAAAGCGCGGCGGTCAACCTGGCGATGGAGCAAGCCACCATCACTCTGATGCCAGAACTGGTCTCGCTGGACACACTGAGTCGGGTCGTGCAAGATGCGGGTTACGAGGTCGGACACCAAACCGCTTCTTTGCCGATCGGCGGGATGACTTGCGCAAGCTGCGTCGCCCACGTCGAAAAGGCGCTGCGCAACCTGCCCGGCGTGACCCAGGTCAACGTCAATCTGGCAACGGAAAAAGCAACGGTCGAGTTTGTACCTTCATTGGTCAACTTGGGCGATTTCCACCGGGCAGTCGCCGACGCGGGCTATGAGGTGCTGGCCGGCGGCGAGGAAAAAACCGAACAAGAACTGTCGCGCCAGGTGCGCAAAATGCAAGACGCGCGCCGAAAAATGTGGCTGGCCTGGGCCTTTACCGGCCCCATTGTGCTGTGGATGATCCCCGAAATGTTTTTCGGCGTCGCCTGGCCCAGCATGATCGTCTTTCAACTGGGCATGCTGCTCCTTGCGGCCCCGGTGCTCTTTTGGGTGGGGCGGCGCACCTACATTGCCGCCTGGAGTTCGACCGTTCACGGCGCGCCAAATATGGACGCGCTGATCGCCCTGGGCACGGGCGCGTCGTTTTTGACCGGCGTCGCCACCTTTTTTGCGCCGGTGCCCAGCTATGCCGGCGTCTCGGCAATGATCATGGCCTTTCACCTCACCGGACGCTATGTCGAGGCCAGCGCCAAAGGACGCGCCTCGCAAGCGATCCGCAAACTGCTCGAACTGGGCGCCAAAAGCGCGCGCATTCTTGTAGACGGGCAAGAAAAAGAGATACCCATCGAAGCCGTGCAGGTCGGCGATGTCATGGTCGTCCGACCCGGCGAGCAAATCCCCACCGACGGAATCGTCGTCGAGGGTGAAAGCGCCGTCGATGAGTCGATGGCGACGGGCGAGTCGATGCCCGTGACCCGCCGCCCTGGCGACCCGGTCATTGGTGCGACGATCAACCAGGACGGCCTGCTCAAAATCGAGGCGACGCGCATTGGACAAGATACCTTTTTGGCCCAAGTCGTGCGGCTGGTCGAAGAAGCGCAAGGAACCCAGGTACCCATCCAGGCCTTTGCCGACCGGGTGACGGCGGTCTTTGTGCCAATCGTCGTCGGCGTGGCGGCGCTCACCTTTATCGCCTGGCTGCTCTTTCCCGCTGCACTGCGCCCGGTCGCCGTTTGGGCCGGCAATTTCTTGCCGTGGGTCGATCCGGGGCTGAACGCATTTACCCTGGCCCTGATCACCACCGTTTCGGTGCTGGTCATCGCCTGCCCGTGCGCGCTGGGACTGGCCACCCCCACCGCGTTGATGGTGGGCAGCGGCATTGGCGCAGAAAACGGCATCCTCATCCGCTCCGGCGAAGCGATCCAGGCAATGAAAGACGTGCGCATCATCGTCTTTGACAAAACGGGCACTCTGACCGAGGGCAAACCCCAAGTGACCGATCAAATCGCAACGCGCAAATCACAAACAAGCGAATTGCTCCGTTGGGCCGCCGCGCTCGAAATGGGCAGCGAACACCCATTGGGAAAAGCGATCGTGCGTCAGGCGCAAGCAAAAGGACTGGAACTGGACGTACTGAGCGGCTTTGAAGCGGTGCGCGGCAAAGGAGTGCGCGGCCTTGTTGGCGGGAAAAAAGTGCGGGTCGGCACGCGCGCGTTTATGCAAGAAATAAATCTAGATGTATCAACAGTAGAAAACGATCTGCGCCGGCTGGAAAGCGAGGGCAAAACGGCCATGCTGGTCGCCGTCGAGGGAGAGCTGATTGGCACCCTGGCCGTGGCCGACACGCTCAAAGAGGAAGCGATCGCCGCCGTGCGCGAGCTAGAGTCGCTGGGACTGGAAACGGCCATGCTCACCGGCGACAACCAACGCACCGCCGAGGCGATCGCCAGACGGGTTGGGATCAAGCGCGTGCTGGCCCAGGTGCTGCCCGAAGACAAATTGAGCGAGGTGAAACGGCTCCAGGCCAGCACAAACGGCCTGGTGGCGATGGTCGGCGATGGGATCAATGACGCCCCGGCGCTGACTCAGGCCAACGTAGGCATTGCCATCGGCACCGGCACCGACATTGCCATCGAAGCGGCAGACATTACCCTGGTGCGCGGCGATCTGGCCGGCGTGATCAGCGCGGTCAAACTCTCGCGGGCGACATTCAACAAGGTCGTGCAGGGATTGTTTTGGGCCTTTTTCTACAACGTGGTAATGATCCCGCTGGCGATTTTGGGACTGATGCACCCCGTCCTCGCCGAGATCGCAATGGCCGGCAGTTCGATCACGGTTGTCACCAACGCCAACCTGCTACGGCGAGTCAACATCCAGCCGGATTATCTCCGCCGGCGCAGCGCCTGACCTCAAACCGGCAACGAACGCCCAAATCATCTGAAACACACCCAAATAATTTAGGTGCGCTTGCCCTTGGAGCAGCGGCCATTTTGCCCAATCAGCCCGTCTATGATAGAATAGCGGCGCTGCGCAAGCAGCCAAACTAAATCACGGCAACATTCACAACAACGGCGTTGAGATCATGTTCCGACTAGCGCGCCGTCGCCGGCGCGTTTTTTTTCTCAGACTCTCGCCAACAGAAAGGAAACTGCAATGTATAAAAAACTGTTCATCCCCGGGCCAACCCACGTGCGCGATGAAATTCTGAACGCCCAGAGCAAGCGCATGATCGGCCACCGCGCGCCAGAATACGCCGAACTGCAAAAAACAATCACCACCAAACTGCAACAATTGCTCTACACCACCCAGCGCGTCTTTCTCTTTGCCTCATCGTCGACCGGCGTGATGGAAGGCGCGGTGCGGCAGTGCTCGCTCAAAAAAGTGTTGAACACGGTCTGCGGCGCGTTCTCTAAACGCTGGCACCAGATCACCGTCGCCAACGGCGTCCCCTGCGCCAAGATCGAGGTGGCGATGGGGCAGGCGATCACCCCGGAAATGGTCGACCGCGCGCTGGCGCAAGGCGATTACGATGCGATCACCATCGTCCTCAACGAGACCTCAACCGGCGTCACCAACCCGGTGCGCGACATTGCCGCCATGATCCGCCAAAAATATCCCGATGTCGTGATCCTGGTCGACGCCGTCAGCGGGATGGCCGGGATCAAGATCGAATTCGACGCCTGGGAAATCGACGTGTGTCTGGCCGGCGTGCAAAAGTGCTTTGCCCTGCCCCCCGGCCTGGCCGTGTGCGCCGTCAGCGAGCGGGCAATGGCGCGCGCCAAAGCGGTTCCCAACAGCGGCTACTATTATGATTTCTGGGTCAACGACAAATATTACCAGCGCAGCCAAACCCCGGCCACGCCGGCGATCAGCCTGCTCAACGCCCTCGACGCGCAACTGGACGACATGCTTGCCGAAGGACTGGAAAATCGGTGGGCGCGGCACCAAGAAATGGCCGGCCATGTACAAGAATGGGCGCGCCGCCATTTCAAACTGTTCAGCGACGAGCGCTACCTTTCACCCACCGTCACCAATGTCGAAAACTCGCGCGGCATCGACGTCGTTGCCCTCAACGCCGAATTGGGCCGGCGCGGCGCAATGATCTCGAACGGCTATGGCGACCTCAAAGGCAAGTGCTTTCGCATCGCCCACATGGGCGACCTGACCCTCGATGACCTCAAGTGGTTGACGGGGCAAATCGACGATATTTTGAACCTGAAATAGGTTTTATACGCAAGTATCCTGGCCTCTTGCGGACAAACTTGCGAACGGAGGAAAAAAGCAATGAAGCTTTTAATCTGTGACAAAACCGACGCCGACGCCATCGCCGCGATGCGCGCGGCCGGCATCCAGGTCGACGAGAAATTGGGACTGACCCCCGACGAGCTGTTGGCGACCATTCCGCCCTACCAGGCGATCGTCGTCCGCTCGGCGACCAAAGTGACGGCGTCCGTCCTCGACGCCGCAACCAACCTGCAACTCGTCATTCGCGGCGGCGTAGGTTTGGACAACATTGACCTGGACTATGCAAAGAAAAAGGGCGTCACCGTCCACAACACCCCGCTGGCCAGCTCCGACTCGGTCGCCGAGTTGACGATCGGCTATCTGCTGGCCCTGGCGCGACGTATCCCCCAGGCCACGGCGTCGATGCGAGACGAAAAATGGAGCAAAAAGAAACTAAAGGGCAGTGAAATCCAGGGGAAAACCTTGGGGCTGATCGGCTTTGGCAACATCGGCCAGGCCGTGGGCCGGCGCGCACACGCGCTGGGTATGCGCGTCCTCTTTTATCGCCGCACCCCCACCGCCGTTGACTTTGCCACCCAGGTCGGCCTGGATGCCTTGCTGGCCCAAGCCGATTACATCTCGCTGCACGTACCCCTTACCGCCGACACAACCAACCTGATCGACGCCGCCGCATTTGCGCGGATGAAAAAAGGCGTTCGCATCGTCCACTGTGGGCGCGGCGGCACACTCGACGAAGACGCGCTGTACGACGCCCTCGTCGGCGGGCAGGTGGCCGGCGCCGCGCTCGACGTGTACGCGGACGAAAAAGTCGCCAAAGGCAACCACAAACTGTTCGCGCTGCAAGACGAAAACGGCTTTGGCCTGGTCATCGGCTCACCGCACATCGGCGCGGCAACCGTCGAAGCGCAAAAGCGCGTTGGACAAGAAGTGGCGCAAATCGCAATCACGTTTTCACACACAAAAGGATAACACAATAGAGCACGCTCAAAGCATATTTACCGTTATTTACTTGCTCATCGTCTGGAGCCTATTCGGCGATTCGTTTCATCCCGAATTTGGCTCGACCGCGAACAGCCAGAAGGAGCGTTCAACATGGCGATAATCAAACCTTTTCGCGGCCTACGCTTTAACGCCGCCAAAATCTCTGACCTCGCGCAAGTCGTCAGCCAGCCCTACGACCGCGTGCGCTATGGGCTGCAAGAAAAATACTATGACCTGCATCCCTACAACATTGTCCGCCTGATCAAAGGCCAGGAATTACCCACCGACGCCCCCGATCACCCCGCCGGGCCAAACGTCTATACCCGCGCCCGCGCCTATTACGACCTCTGGCGCAGCAAAGATGTCTTGATCCGGGAAGAAAAACCGGCGCTGTACGTCTACCATCAAACCTTTGCCATCGACGGGCAGCGTATGACGCGCAAAGGGTTCATTTGCGCCTTTGAATTAAGCCCTTTTGACGCGGGCATCGTCTTGCCGCACGAACGCACCCACGCCGGCCCCAAAGTGGATCGCCTGCGCCTGCTGCGCGCCACCGAACTCAACCTGGGGCAGATCTTTATGCTCTACCCCGACCCGCAAAACTCGGTCAGCGCACGCCTGGATCAGGCGATTGCCGGCCAAACGCCGGCCCTGGACGTCGTCGAAATGTTTGAAAAAGACGTGCGCCAGCAAGTATGGGTCATCACCGACCCGCAGACGATCCGCGCCGTCCAAGATGAACTGGCCGCCAGGCGCAACCTGATCATCGCCGACGGACACCACCGCTACGAAACCGCGCTCAACCATCAGGCCGAAATGCGGCGCCAGCACCCCGATGCGCCCGCCGGCGCCGCGTTCAACTATCGCATGGTCACGATGGTCGGCATGCAAGACCCAGGGCTGGTCATCCTGCCCACCCACCGCGAACTGTTCGACTATCCACACGTCAGCGGCGACCAGGTTATCGAGCGCGCCAGACAACACTTTGACGTGACCCCGGCCGCCGACCTGCGGGCTTGCCTGTCGATGATCAAGCAAAACCGCAAACAGCACGCTTTTGGGCTGTATGCCAAAAACGGCTACCACATGCTCACCCTCAAAAACCCGGCCATGCTCGAGCAGCTGATCGCCGGAGAACACCGGCCGGCCTGGAAATCGCTCGATGTGTCGATCCTGCACAAAATCGTGCTGGAGCAAATCGTCGGGCTTGACGCCCAAGAGATCGAGCGCCAAAACCACATCCGCTACCACCGCGACCCGTCGCTGCCGGTCGAAAACGTCGACGCCGGTCGAGGCAACATGGTCTTTTTCCTCAACCCCACGCAGATGAGCCAGGTGCAGGCCTGCGCCGAACAAGGCGAAAAAATGCCGCAAAAAAGCACCGACTTTTATCCCAAAGTCATCACCGGCCTGACCATGATGCCCGTCGCAGCAGACGATCTGATTTGATCACCTTGACATTTTGGTCAAACTGGCTAAGATAACTTGTAGACCCAACATCCCAAACCCACGCCATTCTAATGTTTATCTAATAAACCTGTGTTATCCTGGTCAGACAAACACAAAATTGACAAAGGAGCAAGTATGTCTTTATTAACAGACCAAGTCAAGACCCAGGTCAAGGAATCACTGGCCGATCTGAAAAGCCCGGTCAAAATCATTGTCTTTACCCAAACGCTCGAATGCCACTTTTGCCAGCAGACACGAGAACTGATCGAAGACATTGGCGGATTATCGGATTTAATCACCGTTGAAGTGTACGACTTTGTCGCCGACGCCGGCCAGGCCGAGGAATATGGCATCGACAAAATCCCGGCCATCGCGATCATTGGACAGGAGGACTATGGCATCCGCTTTTACGGCATTCCGGCCGGCTATGAATTCACCTCACTGATCCACGCGCTCAGGCTGGTTGGCGGCGCCGGCTCGCAACTCGATCAAGCCACGATCGACGAATTGAACGGACTCGCCAGGCCGATACACATGCAAGTCTTTGTCACCCCCACCTGCCCCTACTGCCCGCAAGCCGTGGTGCTCGGCTACGAAATGGCTTACGCCAGCCCCAACGTGCGCGCAGATGGCATCGAATCGTCCGAGTTTCCCCAGTTGGCAATAAAGTACCAGGTTGCCGGCGTGCCGCGCACGGTGATCAATGAACAGACCTACATCGAAGGCGCAGCGCCGTTGCCAATGGTCATGGACAAAGTTCGAGAAGCGCTGGCCAAGGAGTAAACCTGTGATCTATGATATTATTGTTATCGGCGGCGGGCCGGCCGGCCTGACCGCCGCTATCTATGCCGGGCGTGCAGCGCGCAAGACATTGGTGTTGGGCAGCATGATGTCGGGCGGGCAGATCACCACCACCAACTCTATCGAAAACTATCCGGGCTTTCCCGGCGGGATCAATGGCTTTGAATTGGCGATGAACTTTGTCAAACAAGCCCAAGAATTTGGCGCGGAAATCATCAACGAGGCTGCCGCCAAGATCGATCTGACCCAACGTCCATTCACCGTCGAAACCCACGATCAAAGCTACCAGGCCCAGGCCGTCATCCTGGCGACGGGCGCCTTTCCACGCAAGTTGGGCATTCCCGGCGAAAAAGAGTTCTTTGGTAGCGGCGTCTCGACCTGCGCCACCTGCGACGGCTTTTTGTACCGCGACAAAACCACCCTGATCATCGGCGGCGGCGACAGCGCCATCGACGAGGGGCTGTTCTTGACCAAGTTTGCCAACAAAGTGATCGTCGTTCACCGCCGCGATAAACTTCGCGCCAGCAAACAACTCCAGGAACGCGCCTTTGCCAACCCAAAATTCGAGTTTGTGTGGGACAGCGTACCCGAAGAGATATTGGGCGATCAAACCGTGACCGGCGTGCGCGTCCGCAACGTCAAAACCAACGAGACGCAAGTCATCCCCACCGACGGCGTGTTCGTCTTTGTCGGCCTCATCCCGGCGACCAAATTGCTCGATGGACAGATCGAACTCGATGCAGCGGGCTATATCCTGACCGACGACCATCAGCGCACCAACATCGCCGGCGTGTTCGCCGCCGGCGATGTACAAAACCCCGACTTTCGTCAGTGTGTGGTCGCTGCCGGGACGGGCGCGATGGCCGCCATCCAGGCCGATCGATTCCTGAGCGAATTGGGGGTCGAATAAACAATGTGGGCGTGTTTCTAGCCACCATACGCTCTGTCATCGTGAGCGCAGCAAAACAATCCCCAGATTCAGATATACCGCGCGCTGCGTCTATCTATGATATTTGGGGATTGCTTTTGCAATGACATTGTAGAGCGGCCAGGAGCGTGCTGAAAAAAACAGGCGCTCCCATCAACCGCAGAGAGTGCCGAGATCGCCAAGAAA
>CAYZYE010000008.1:0-46224 GCA_964481205.1 uncultured Anaerolineae bacterium
CCGAGCGCAAAGTGAGCGCCACCCCCTCCCTGACCCCCAAATTGAAATACGCGCCACCGCCGGAACGAAAAGCCGTGTTGACAATGGCTCGGTTTTGCGTTATAATCATCCCACTTTTGTTTGGCGCTCCTGATAAAAATCACGCCTGCCTCGGATCGATCCACACCAACGGCTTTGGGTTCTGTCCGGGTCAGATCATAATACGTTCACACGCTACCTATATTCGCCTCAATAAACTTGGTAAAGATACACTGATGCATGTTGAACCATGGGCGTTCGAATGATCGGTACAAGATCGTCCCTTGGGCGGTCTTTTTGTTTGAGGAAAAAGGTAATGGCATGGCCCATCGGTCGTTGCTCTGGCAATCAAGTGTGTTCCTGTCTGTGGATTTTGTGGACGGGACACGTCCTTTTGCTGCAAAATCATATCTGTCTTTTCGAGGGTTTTCTTGATGCGTTTGCTCGCTCATTGAAAACCCTCTTTTGTTTTGAGAGCGTTTCAAATATGTTGGATTGGAAAGGAGCGGTATTGTATGGCTAATGTCACATTGAGCGCCCCCACAATGTTTGCCGATCACCACGTGCTCAAAGTCAGAGAGATTTTGTTTGCCCTGGAAGGGATAAAAGAGGTGTACGCCAGTTCGGCCTGGCAGTCGGTCATGGTCTCGTACGACGCCGGAAAAATTGCACCGGCGGCGATCGAGCAGGCTCTGGCCGGCGCGGGGTATGGCGCGGATGAATCGACGCCTGTCTTGGCCCAGAGCGGCAAGCGATTCAAAGACCCGGCCTGGGAGGCTTCGGCGCGTGTCACCGAGACGAATGAAATGGATCTCAAAATGTCGGGCGAGTTCCGCAAATACTAGGAAGGACAAAACAATTATGGCAAAAAAACGGATGCGAACTCCAGATGAACGCAGCGCAGATCCGGGCACCGTCGATATGCTGCGCTATGCGTGCGAGCTAGAGTGCGAAACGTGCTTTGACCGCTCTGATTCGATGGCCCCCTGTCCCATTGGTCGAGACGCCAAATGCTGCAAAAACTGCGCCATGGGGCCTTGTCGCCTGACCAAAGAGGGGCAAACGGGTGTTTGCGGGGCGACGATCGACACGATTGCCGCGCGCAACTTTGCGCGGATGGTCGCTGCCGGCGCGGCGGCGCACTCGGACCACGGGCGCGATCTGGCCTATACGCTGCTAGAAGCGGCCGAGGGCAAGGCCGCCGATTACAAAGTGCGAGACCCGGCCAAGCTCATCGAGATGGCGCGTTATTTGGGCGTTTCCACCGGGGAGCGTTCGCTCGACGAGATCGCCCACGATGTCGGCGAGGCGGCGTTGGCCGAGTTTGGCAAGGCGCACGGCGAGATATTGTACACCAGGCGCGCGCCGCCAAAACGGCAGCAACTTTGGCGCGATCACCGGATCACGCCGCGCAACATCGACCGCGAAGTCGTCGAGTTGATGCACCGCACACATATCGGCAACGACCAGGATGCGAAACACATTCTGGATCAGTGCATGCGCACGGCTCTGGCCGACGGCTGGGGCGGATCGATGCTTGGCACCGACCTTTCGGACGTGCTTTTTGGCACACCCAGCCCGACGCTCAGCGAGGTTGGCCTGGGCGTGTTGAGCAAGGACGAGGTCAATATTATCGTTCACGGTCACGAGCCGACCCTCTCTGAAATGATCGTCGTCGCCTCTCAAGACCCCGAGCTGATCGAATACGCCAAAAGCAAAGGCGCGTCCGGCATCTGCCTTTCGGGGATGTGCTGCACCGCCAACGAGATCATTATGCGGCAAGGCATTCCAACCTCCGGCAACTTTTTGCAACAAGAGTTGGCAATTCTCACCGGCGCGGTCGAAGCCATGATTGTCGACATCCAGTGCATTATGCAAGGGCTGGTTCCCGTTGCCGAGCGTTTTCACACCGAATTGTTTACCACATCGGCCAAAGTCAAGATCACCGGTGCGACACACATCGAATTTGACGAAACCCGCGCCCTCGAGATCGCCAGGGGGCTGGTGCGCCGCGCCATCGACCATTTCCCGGAGCGCGGCAAGGTCTATATCCCAGAATCCAGGCACGAGTCGATCCCCGGCTTTTCCCACGAGTACATTGACTATGCGCTGGGCGGCCTGTACCGAGGCTCTTTGCGCCCGCTCAACGACGCGATTATGGCCGGACGCATCCGGGGTGTGGTGGCCAATGTGGGATGTAACAACACGCGCACGCAGCACGACTTTATGCACCGTTATTTGATCGAAGAATTCATCAAGAACGACGTGCTGGTGGTCGAGACCGGTTGCGCGGCGATCGCCACCCAAAAGCAAGGGCTGATGGACCCCGAAGTGGCGTTAGAGATGTCCGGCCCCGGTCTGCGCGAGGTCTGCGAGACGGTGGGGATCCCGCCGGTGCTGCATCTAGGCTCTTGTGTAGACAACTCGCGCATCCTGACCGTGCTTTCGCAGATGGCAAGCGAGGGCGGTCTGGGCGAGGACATTTCGGACATCCCGGCGGTGGGGCTGGCCCCAGAGTGGATGAGCGAAAAGGCGATCTCGATTGCCACTTATTGCGTCGCTTCTGGCGCGTATGTGATTATGGGCGGGCACAACCCGGTTGCGGGCAGCGAATTTGTGACCGATTGGCTCAGCAAAGGCTGGGAGAGCCAGATCGGGGGCAAGCTCGAGTTTGTAGAGGACGCCGACGAAATTTTGCGTCGTTCGATGGAACACATTGCCAAAAAACGCGCTGCGCTGGGTCTGCCAGAATATGACGCCAGCAAGTGGGGCAAAAGCGGCGATGCGCGGATGAACAAGCTGCTCGAACTGCCGGTTGAAGAGCGGATCACAGCCGTCTATGGTATGAAAGACGCGGCGGACTAAGGAGAGTAAAATGTCAAAATATATCGCAACACGTGCTATTCGTGGTGCAAACGCCCTTGTCGCCGAAGCGGAGGCGATGCTCAAGCAGGCGATTGCCCAAAAGGGAGAGGACACCAAGGTCGAATTTCCCAACACTGCTTATTTTCTGCCGGTGATGAACGGCATGCTCGGTGAACAAGTTTCGACGCTGGGGCAGATCAAGCCGATCTTGGAGCATGCCAGGAAACTGTTGCATCCGATCCCGCGCGAAAATGTCTGGTCGCCTTATCTGGGCGAGACACTCGACTGTGGGCAGGCGACGCTTTTGGCAGCGGAGGCGATCGAGGCGATTCGCTTTGTCAACGGCGAACAGCCGGAGCGCTACCCAGGGTTCTATATGTCGGGCTGCACCGATTATACGGGCAGCGGTATGGACCTGGAGCCGGGGCAAGGACATCTGAACGGTCCGATCGACGATATTCAACTTCGCTCGTGGGGCATCCAGTTGGTCGATGGCCGGATGCCGGGTTTTGCCGCCATCGTCGGCGCGGCCAAGAGCAACGAGGTGGCCGTCAAGATCGTGCGTGAGCTGCAAAGCCGCAATATCCTGACCTTTTTGTCCGGCAATGTCAACGGGCGCAGTATCATCGATCAGCTGCACGAAGAAGGCGTCGAGATGGGTTATGATACCTTTATCGTGCCCTTTGGCCGCGACACGCTGTCGGCGATCTATGCCCTCGGCTTTGCCACCCGTTCGGCGCTCACCTTTGGCGGCATGAAGGGCGGTCAGTGGCGCGACATCTTGCTGTACAACAAGTTCCGCGTCTTTGCCTTTGTGCTCGCCCTGGGCGAGGTCGATGACCTCAAATACGCGGCGGCGGCCGGGGCGATCAGCTATGGTTTCCCGACCATCGCCGATACGGTGATCCCGCAGATTTTGCCGACTGGCGTGACCCGCTACGAGCACGTCATTTCGATGCCCTTTGACGAGATCGACGGTGCGGATGACCTGGAACGCGCCGCGCGGCTGGTGCAAAAGTGCATCGAGGTGCGCGGAGTCAAACTCAAGATCACCGAGGTACCCGTGCCTGTGCCTTACGGCTCGGCCTTTGAGGGCGAGGTCGTGCGCCGCGCCGACATGCGCGTCGAGTTTGGCGGGCGCAAGAGCCGCGCTTTTGAATATTTGCGCACCGTGTCGATGGATCAGGCCAACGACGGCGACATTCAGCTGATTGGGCCGGACCTGGACACGGTCGAGGTGGGCGGGAGCATTGATTTGGCTCTCCTGGTCGAGGTGGCCGGGCGCAAAATGCAAGAGGACTTTGAGCCGGTGCTGGAACGGCAGATTCACTATTTTGTCAACGGCGCGTCTGGCGTGCAGCACATCGGTCAGCGCGACATCACCTGGATTCGTATTTCCAAGAGCGCGTTCGACAAGGGTTTTGGGCTGGAACATTTTGGCAAAATTTTGCACGCGCGTTTTCACGCCGAT
Source organism: uncultured Anaerolineae bacterium (assembly GCA_964481205.1). Lineage (GTDB taxonomy): Bacteria > Chloroflexota > Anaerolineae > JAFGEY01 > JAFGEY01 > CAYRXM01. Next base: position 4,355 of record CAYZYE010000008.1, read on the forward strand.
TTTGGTGCGATTGTGGACAAGGTGCAGGTCAAGATCATCACCGATAAGGCGTTGCACGCCGAGTGGCTGGAAAAAGCGCGTGTGGCCTATGACTATCGCAACCGCCGCCTGGCCGATATGACCGACGAGTCGGTGGACACGTTTTACTCTTGTATCCTATGCCAGTCTTTTGCCCCCGATCACGTCTGCATCATTTCGCCGGAGCGGCTGGGTCTGTGCGGCGCGTACAACTGGTTGGACTGCAAGGCCAGTTACGAGATCAATCCGACCGGCCCCAACCAGCCCATCGTCAAGCAGGCCTGCCTCAATCCCAAGATCGGCTATTGGAAGGGGACGAACGAGTACGCCCGGCAGGCGTCGCACGGCTCGGTGCCGATCGTCTCAATGTATTCGATTATGAATAACCCGATGACGGCTTGCGGTTGTTTCGAGTGTATTACGATGCTCATCCCAGAAGCTAACGGGGTGATGGTCGTCAGCCGTGAGGATGCGGGAATGACGCCCGCCGGGATGAAGTTTTCCACGTTGGCCGGCATCGCCGGCGGCGGCCTCCAATCGCCGGGAATGATGGGCGTGGGCAAGTATTATTTGCTCAGTAAAAAGTTCATCTCGGCCGATGGCGGGTTCAAGCGCGTGGTCTGGATGTCGGCCAATCTCAAAGAGACGATGGCGCAAGAATTGGCCGGCGTCGCCGAGCGTGAGGGCGACCCGGAACTGATCGACCGCATCGCCGACGGCAGTAGCGTGACGACGGTCGAAGAGTTGATGGAGTGGCTCAAAGAGCATAATCATCCTGCGCTCCAGATGGAGCCGATGCAGCCGGCGGCAGAAGACGAGCTGGAAGTCGAAGCGGAAGAGGCGCCGGCCGCTGTGGCCGAGGTCGTTGTCGCCGAACCGGCGGCCGAGGTTGAAAAAGCAGCGCCCGAACCGGTCGTCGAGCCAGAGCCGGCGCCTGTGGTCGCTGCGCCGGCCGCGCCACCGCCGGCCGCGCCTGCGGCCCCGGTCAGCGCCGATGTGCAGGCTATTGCGCAGATGAGCGCCGACATTGTGTTGGGCAAAATCAAGGACGCGCTTGCCGCCGCGTTGGGACAGTTGGGCGGGGTTGCGCCCGTCGCGCCGGCGGCGGCAGTCGAAGCGCCAGCGCCGACGGCGCAAGCGACGGTGGAGGCGGTTGGGCAACCAGAGCCGGCGCCGGTCGCCAGGCCGCGCAAAGAGCGGCCGCAGCCGGTGGCCGCGCCGTGGATCAAGTCCAAGGGCGCGGGGGTCGATCTGCTCAAGGAAAAGTGGAGCGGCCAGGTGATCGAGGTCACGTTGGGCGCAACTGCCGCCGAGGGCGGCACGCGCACCAGCACGCTCGTCTTGGGCGGCGAGTCGACGCTGCCTTATCAGTTTTACGAGGGCGATATGCCGCATCATCCATCGATCGCCATCGAAATCCTCGACAAAAAGCCAACCGACTGGTCGCCGCTGCTGCTCAAGGCCTGGGGCGACGTGATGAACGATCCGGCCGAGTGGGCCAAGGCCGCTGCGGCCAAAGGCGCCGATGCGATTTTGCTACGGCTTGGCGCGACCGACGCGAACGGCGAGCCGAATACGGCGGCCAATGCGCGCGCGGTTGTGCGCAAGGTGCTGAATGCCACCGGATTGCCGCTCATCGTCTATGGCCCCAAGCAGGTCGAGTTGGACAATGAATTTTTGGTCGCTGTGGCCGAGGAGGGCAAAGGTGAGCGTCTGGTGTTGGGTGTGTGCGAGGAAAACAATTATCGCACCATTGTGGCGGCGGCGTTAGCCAACGATCAGTTGGTCGTGGCCAGCACGGCCATGGACGTGAACCTGGCCAAGCAGCTCAACATCTTGATCAGCGACATGGGGCTGCCGGTCGAGCGGATCGTGATGGACCCGACTTGCGCGGCGGTTGGTTATGGGATGGAGTACGGTTACTCGGTGATGGAGCGGCTGCGTCTGGCCGCGCTGACCGGCGACAAGATGACCCGCCTGCCAATGATCGTCACCGTTGGCTTTGAGGCCTGGCGTCAAAAAGAGAGCAAGGTGGGCGAAGGTGTGCCCGAAGCGTGGGGCGATTGGCAAGAACGCGCGATCAACTGGGAGACGTTGACCGCTGCGCCCTTGATCGAATCGGCGGCCAACTTGCTGGTGCTGCGACATCCCGAGTCGGTGCGACGTGTGCGGGCAATGATCGAGCAGCTGATGGCCGGCAAGTAAGCGAGTGAGCGAATCAGCGAGTGAGCGAGATGACGTATGAGGAATGGGAGGCGAGTGTACATATGACTGTTCTCAGGACAGACTTGCTCTATCGCTGACTCGCTCTATCGTCTTTGAAAAGGAGAATATAATCATGGCTCTTTCAGGGATTCAAATTTACAAGATGTTACCGCGGACCAACTGCAAAGAGTGCGGTTTTCCAACCTGCCTGGCCTTTGCTATGAAATTGGCGGCCAAGCAGGTCGAGCTGGCGGCTTGTCCGTATGTGTCCGACGAATCCAAGGCAAAACTAGAGGCCGCGTCTCAGCCGCCGATCCGCCTGGTCACGCTCAAGGCCGATGGGCGCGAGGCCAAGGCGGGCAATGAAACGGTGATGTTTCGCCACGAAAAGCGATTCTTTAACAAGCCGGGGGTGTTTATCCGTTTGTACGACGACATTGCCGTGGACGAGTTAAAGGCGCAAGCGCAGACGATTGCCGAATATGTGGTCGAGTACGTGGGGATGGAGCTGTCGGTCGATGGTTTTGCCATCGAGGCGACGGGGGACGGCGCGCAGTTTGCCGCCGCGATCAAGGCGGTGTTGGATACCGCGCTGCGCCCCACGATCTTGATCGCCGCAGACGCAGAGGTGATGGCTGCCGGGCTAGAGGTTGCGCAAGAGGCGGGCATTTGTCCGCTGGTTTACGGCGCGACGGCCGAGACGTGGCCGGCGTTTGCCAAATTGGCTAAATCGTGCGGCGCGCCGATGGCGATCTGCGAGGAATATCTGGACGTGTTGGCCGATTTGACGACCAAGATCAAAGAGGCCGGCGTGCAGGACATTGTCATCGACCACGGCGCGCGCGATCTGCCGATCGCTTTGGAAAAGCAGACCCAGATCAGGCGAATGGCGCTCAAAAAGAACATGCGCGCGTTGGGTTATCCAATGATCAACTTTCCGGCCGAATGCGTCGATGACCCGTCTCTGGCGGCGATGGCCGCCGCGCAAGCTATTGCCAAGTATGCTGGTTTTGTCGTTCTCGACGGGTTCAGCCCGGCGACGGTGTACCCGCTGCTGGCGCTGCGCGAAAATATTTACACCGACCCGCAAACGCCGATCCAGGTGCAGCCCGGCTTGTACGAGATCGGCGATCCGACCGCCGATTCGCCACTGTACGTGACCACCAACTTTAGTATCACGTATTTTGCGGTAGCCAACGAGGTTTCGGGCAGCGGTGTGCCGGGGTGGTTGTTGGTGGCCGATGCGGAAGGGATGAGCGTGCTCACCGCCTGGGCGGCGGGCAAGTTTGACGCCGAGCGTATCGCCAAGGCGGTCAAGGCCTCTGGTGTGGCCGACAAGTTGAATCACAACAAGGTGGTCATTCCGGGGCATGTCTCGGTGCTGTTGGGCGAGGTCGAAGAAGAGTTGCCCGACTGGAAGGTTTTGGTTGGGCCGCGAGAGGCGGTTGATATTCCGGGGTATACAAAGATTTGGAGCACGTTGTAAAAAAAAGTTCTAGTTTGTGTGGAGGTCGATCATCGCTACTTGTACTGTGCGTTTTCAGCCCCAAAACCGCGTTGTCTATGTCGAGGCCGGGACGCTGATCTCGGAGGCGGCGAACGCGGCGGGCATCGAATTGGGTCTTCCGTGCGGCGGGCAGGGACGTTGTGGACGTTGTACGGTTGTTGTGCGCGAGGGCGAGGTGTACCGCCCGCCGAATCGCCGTTTTTCGACGGACGATCTGGCCGCCGGGTATGCGTTGGCCTGCCAGAGTACCATCCAGGGCGACGCCGTCATTGACATTCCTCCGCAAAAGATCGAGCGCAAGCTAGAGACGGACAAGACGGCGCAGCGCGTTCAAGTTCCTTTTTCTTATGATGCCTGGCGCGATCAGCCGCTGCGCAAATATGTCGTGCTGGTCACAAAACCGTCGATGGACGATCAGACGGATGACTGGTCGCGGCTCAAGCGCGAGTTGGCCCGCCAGCATGGAGTCGAGGGGTTGACCGCCGGGCTGCCGATGCTGCGCCGTTTGTCTGCTGCACTCCGCGAGGGCGGGTGGACTGTCACGCTGGTGGTCGAAAGCGGCCGCTGGGATGCGCCGGACGCCCCGCCGCGTCTGGTCGATGTGTTGCCTGGCGATCACGTCGAGTCGTTGTGGGGCGCGGCGATCGACATCGGTACGACGACCAATGTGGTTTGGTTGGTCGATCTGTTGAGCGGCGAGGTCAAGGCGCAGGCGGCCGATTATAACGGCCAGATCGCGCGCGGCGAAGATGTGATTTCGCGGATCATTTATGCGTCCAAGGGCAAGGGGGACGAAAAAGGCCGGGGGTTGTTCGAGTTGCAAGGTTTGGTGATGCAGACCTTGAATCGCTTGTTGGCCCAGGCCGCGTCGCAGGCCGGTATTCGGCAGGAAGAGATTTACCGGGTGGTTGTCGCCGGCAACAGCACCATGATCCATCTGTTTGCGGGGCTGTCGCCGGAATCTATACGCCTGGACCCCTTTATCACCACGATCAATCACCTGCCCTTGCTGCGGGCGAACGAGTTGGGGCTGGAAATATGTCCCGATGCGGCGGTCGATTGTTTGCCTGGTGTGGCCAGCTATGTCGGCGCCGACATTACCGCGGGCGTGTTCAGCTCGGGGATGTGTGGCGGAGATGACAAGTTGACGCTTTTTATCGATGTCGGCACCAACGGTGAGATCGTGTTGGGCGATTGTACGTGGTTGATCTCGTGCGCGTGCTCGGCCGGGCCGGCTTTTGAGGGCGCGGGTGTTTTTCACGGTATGCGCGCGACGCGAGGGGCGATCGAGGAGGTGTGGATCGATCCCCAGACGCTGGAACCGACGGTTCAGGTGATCGGCGGGGAGGGTGAAAAGCCGCGTGGTTTGTGCGGCAGCGGGTTGATCGGTTTGATGGCCGAGTTGTTTGTCACCGGTGTTGTAGATAAAAGCGGCAATATCCAGGTTGAATTGGCGACCGAGCGCACGCGGGAAGGCGCGCACGGACCCGAGTATGTGGTTGCCTGGGCGGCCGAGTCGGCGACCGGCGAGGATATTGTGATCACCGATGTCGATCTGGACAACTTGATGCGCGCCAAGGCGGCGATTTACGCCGGTTTTGCAATTTTGGCGCGAAGCGTCGGCCTGACCATCGCCGATGTGGAGCAGGTGTTGATCGGCGGCGCGTTTGGGCAGTACATCAATATCGAGAAAGCGGTTCAAATCGGTTTGCTGCCCGATGCGCCCTGGGAAAATTTTCATTATATGGGCAATACTTCGGTGCGCGGCGCGTATCTGGCTTTGCTTTCGCAAGAGTCGCGCCAGCAGGTGGTAAATATTGCCAACATGATGACCTATTTGGAACTTTCGGTGGATAATACTTTTTTCGAAGAGTTTAACGCGGCGCTCTTTTTGCCCCATACCGACGAGTCGCAGTTTCCGACGGTGATGGCCCGGCTGGCGGGGGGCGCGTGAACACAAGATCAGGAATGAGGCAGGGATGACGACCACGATTGCCGTTGCCGGCAAGGGCGGCACCGGAAAAACCACGGTGGCGGGTTTGTTGATTCGCTATCTGATCGAACAGCGTCACGGATCGATTTTGGCGATTGACGCCGACCCGTCCAGCAATTTGAATTATGTGTTGGGGATGGATGTGGAAAGCACGATCGGCGACATTCGCGAGGATATGCTCGATCAGGTGCAGGCGAGTGTGGCGACGGCCGGCCGGATGCCCGGCGGGATGAGCAAGCAGGACTATCTCGATTACCAAATCCAGATGGCGCTGGTCGAGGGAGAGAGCGTTGATTTGTTGGCGATGGGGCGGCCGGAAGGGCCGGGGTGTTATTGCGCCGCCAACCAGATGATGCGCGTCATTATGGATAGAATGGGCAAGAGTTACGATTACGTGGTGATGGACAATGAGGCCGGGATGGAGCACATTAGCCGGCGCACCACGCGCGATGTCGATCACTTGATTGTGGTGATGGACACATCGCAGCGCAGTTTGATCGCCGCGCGGCGTATTATCGAGATGGTGCCGGGGCTGGATGTCAACGTGGCCAAGATGTACCTGGTGGTCAACCGGCTGGTTGGCGACAAGATGGCCCCGCCGCTGGCCGAGGCCGTCGCCGGGCTGGATATCGAGTTGGTTGGCGTGGTGCCGAACGACGCGGTGATGTCCGAGTTTGAGTTCAGCGGGCGGCCGCTGATCGAGTTGCCGCCAGAGACGGCGGTCGTCCGGGCGGTGTATGGGATTGCGGCCCAGGTTTTGTCGAATGGGCGGGGTTGATTCGAGTTTTTTCAAGCAGGTTCTGATTTAGAGTAGGAGGAAGGGGTTTATGTACATCATTGCCGAGAATATTCAGATTTTGTCCGACAAGGTCAAAAAGGCGATTCGCGAGCGGGACGGCGCGTTTTTCCGCAATCTGGTTGCCAGGTTGGACGAGGCCGGCGCGAATGCGATCGACCTCAACATTGGCCCAAGCAAAAAACGGGGGCACGAGATATTGCCCTGGCTGGTTCAGGAGGCGGAAAAGGTGACCGATCTGCCTTTGTGCTTTGACACCACCAACCTCAATGCGATCGAGGCGGCTTGCGAGACTGTGAGCAAGGCGCAGCCGATCATCAACTCGACGGATTGCAAGGCCGAACGGTTGGCGGCGGTGCCGCCGCTGGCGAAAAAGTTTGGCACGCGGCTGATCGGCCTGACGATGGCCGAGGGGTTGATTCCGGTCAGCGCCGACGAGCGGGTGACGCTGGCGTTGGAACGGCTGATTCCGCGTATGCTCGAACTCGATTTTCCAATCACCGATCTGATCATCGATCCTTTGGTGTTGACCGTTTCCGGTTGTCAAGAGTATTGTCCAGAATTTATCGATGCGGTGCGAACGTTAAAGTTTGCCTGGGATCCGCCACCGCTGACCAATGGCGGCCTTTCCAACGTCTCCAATGCCGTGCCCCACGCTATGCGTCCCTTGATCAACCAGGTGTATATGGTGATGTTGATGGGCGTCGGTATTGATATGGTGATCGCCGATCCGTTGGACAAAGATCTGCGCGAATTTATCCGGATCATTGAAGAGCGGGACGAGTCGACGCCGCGCAATAAATTGCTGCTGACCCTGCACGACAAGGTCGAGGCGATGGAAGAGTTGCAGCTCGAAGACGTGGACATGAGCGACCCTGAGCAGGCGGCGGTGTGGAAGACGGTGCAGGCATTGTTGAACAAGACCATTTACACCGATGCTTATTTGCGTTAAGGGTGTGGCTGTTCAATTCTAATTCGTGACTAAAGTCACCGCTGGCGGGCCAAGGCCGGGCGTCCCACCTGCGTGGACGCCACCGCTGGATTGTAGAATTGAACAGCCCTGGCGTTAATGGTGTGCTGAAAAACAAGTTCTTAACCGCAGAGAACGCCGAGATCGCAAAGAAAGTATCGAGTAGCACCGTAAATATTCGCAAATACAAGCCAGTCTCGGCGTTCGCGGATTGATTTTTGTTTTTCAGCGGCCTCCCAGGGAAAGGGTTTTCGTCCGGGTGTGTTTCAAGCGAGTTGGTGGAAATACACCCGTTGCATTTTTGAGCGGATGACAAGGAGCACGTATGGCAGAGATATGGTCACAATTGGCGCGGTATCGACAGGTCAAGGTGTTGCCCGGCGGCTTGCGTGTTTTGCTGCGTCCTCTGGGCAAAGAGGATACGGATCAGCTGGCCGGTCTGTTTGCGCGCGCTGTTCCCCAGGATTTGGAGCGGTTTCGGAGCGATCCGACGGACCGGCGCGTGGTCGAGAGTTGGGTGGCAAGTCTGGACTTGAGCAAGATTTTTCCGATTGTTGTCGAGGTCAATGGGCGGATCATTGGTGATGCGACCATTCACTTTGGCAGCAAGTTCCAGCGACATTTGGGATGGGTGCGTCTCTTTTTGGACCGCGAGTTTCGACGGCGCGGCATCGGCACGCTGATGATTCGCGCCTTGATCGATATGGCGCGGCGGGTGGGATTGCACCAACTGATTGCGATGGTGCCGACCGATCAGCCGCAGATCATCAAGGCGTTTGAGCAGCAGGGGTTCGACAACGAGTTCACTCACCGCGATTACGCGATTTTGCACGATGGGCGTACTTTGGACGTGGCCGAGTTGGTGTTGTATCTGGTCGATCATACGGGAGAGTTTTAGGGCGCGTGCGAATCCTGATTGTCGTTCAGGGGAAATGGGGGGCGCGGATCAGGGCGCACGTGTGCGAGACCGCGCCCCCCGATTGGCAGATCGATGTGTGGCAGGGGCCGGCGGCGCTGCCCGCCGTGTTGGATGAACCGGAGGCGTTTTTGCCGGCGGCGCTGCCGCAGACCGATTTGCTTTTGACGCTGACCGAAAGCGCCGGGATGACCGACCTCGCACCGGACATTGCGCGGTTGTGCGGCGCCCAAGCGGTCATCATCCCCGTCGACCGGCGCGCCTGGGCGCAGCCGGGGCTGGCGAGGCAGGTCAGACAGCGTCTGGCGGCGATGGGCATCGGCTGTGCTTTGCCGATGCCTTTTTGTCGTTTGGCGCCTACGTCCAAACAGCACCGGTTGATCCGGCAGTTTGCGCAGCGCTATGGCCGGCCAGAGATGATCTGCGCCGTTCAGGGCGGGCATATCGCTGCGTGTGAGGTGTTGCGTGAAACGCCTTGCGGCAATACGCGCTATATCGCCGCGCGGCTGCCGGGGGTCGGGGTGGAAAAGGCGGTGGAAAAGGCCGGCTTGCTGCATCATTATTACCCATGTTGGGGGGGGATGGGCGTCGATCCACTGCGGGGCGCGCATACGCTGCTGCACATCGCTGCGACGCTGGCGCAAAAATCGGTGGAGCGGGCCATTGAACGAGGGCAGTTTAGTCAAGAGGGAGGTGTATGAGATGACCGATCAAACGGTGCAAAAGCAAATCAACAGGTTGGAGCGGCAGTTGGCCGACGCCAGAGCGCGTATGCCGGAGCACGATCCGCCGCCGGCGCTGATGGCCGAGATCGACGAGTTGGAGGAAAAGCTCGAAGCGTTACAGGCCCAGGCCGCCCGCCCCAGGTCTGTGACGGAGCAGATCGCCGAGTTGGAGGCCCGGCTCAAAAACGCGCGGGCACGCATTCCCAAACACTCGTCGCCGCCGGCGCTGATGGTCGAGATCGACGAGTTGGAGGAAGAGTTGATCCGTCTCCAGGCGCTGGAAAAGGGCGGAAAATAGAGAATCGGAATCCCTATTTCGAGGCCCGGTTTCGCCCCAATAGTGAAACACACTCTGCTCCTGCCGGATCGCCAGATCCGGCAGCCGAACAGGCTAAATGCGACCAGCCTCGCCTCGCCGTTTTGGGCCTGGATTTGGCAATCCAGGCCGAGCAAACCGTGACCGCGGAATCCCCACCTGTGGCCGCGGAATCCCCATTCCGCCGCTCCTTGCGGGCGACCTGCAAAGCAAATGAAACACATCCAGGTCAAATGTGTAGGGTAGCTAGAAATTGGTTTAACGCAGAGGCGCAAAGATGCAGAGATACGATCATGATATATGCGGAATCTGAAAGGGCGCGTAGCTGCTTTTTAAGGGACTGTTCGCCAGATCACGATCCCGATCGCGGCGATCACAACCAGGCCCACCGCCGGGACGAGGGATAGGTAAATGCGCCGCCAGCTGGCCTGAAAGTATTCTCGGGTGAGCGCCAGACAGAGGTGCAACGGCGAGAGCATGATCCCGCTGAATCCGCCGACAAACATCCACACGCCGCCGGCCAGGTGGTCGATGGGACGTGTCGCCAGCAGCGGGGCCACCAATGGGACGCTCAAGGCCATCGCTGCCGCGGCGGTGCCCGTCAACAGCCCGGCGATGTGCGGAACCGCAAAGGCCACCAGCATAGGTGAAAGCCCCAGTGTGCTCAGTGCCGGTGGAATGACTTGCACCGCGCCCGCGTCTTCGAGCACTTGTTTAAAGATCATCACTCCAAAAATGGCGGAAAATGTGCGGGGCGGAAAACTGCGTTTCAGGATGCCCGGCCATTGACGCGGTTCGATGCGGTGGACGATCAGGACGATCATGATGACGACCGCCAGGCTGATCAGCATGTCGAACTTGAGGATGACCACGGCGAGGATGACGAGCAGCAGCGGCCAAATGCTGTCCAGCAAGTCTCGCCAGGCCGCGCTTTTTTTGGCCCCCGGCGGTGGGGTCATTTTCGCGTTTTGAATGCCCCGCAAGCCCCAAATGACGCCTCCCAATATCGCTGCGAGTGAGAGAGGCCAGGATACGCCGATAAAATCGTACACAGAGACCTGGAGCAGCACGGCGATCATCAACAGCGACGAGTACAGCGGAAAAACATATTCCATCGAGTGGCGAAACCAGTAATTGACGAACGTTTTGCGGTCGGGCGAGACGTTGAGCCGTGTGCCGATCTCGTCGATCATTGGTGCGGAAAACATTGCGCCGCCGAGCATCGGCATCAGCCCGATCAAGGCTGGGATCAGCGCCAGCACGATTCGGCTGTCGGGGATGACCATTTGAAGCGAGGTGACCATTTTCTCCATCGACCGGGTGTGGCGAAGCAGTTCGGCGAGCAGCAGCACTAAAAAGACCGCGCCGGCCAGTCCCAGCGTGGCCGGCGCAACCAGGCCTTTGAACATTGATCTGATCAGCTCAAGAGGGGGATACAAGAACAGGACGGCGACCAGCACGGCATCGAGGAGGAGGATCAGACCCAGATCCCATTTCCGCAGCAGGAGCCAGATCGTCAAACCGAGGATCAATACAAATTTGAATAAATCGAGCATAATGAATATACGATAACGCCGGCCGGGTTACGGGATTGGCAGCCTGACCGGCGGGTCGTTTCCCTTTCGTGTGGTTTGCGGCGTCGCCTCGAGTTGTTTGGCAAAAAGCGTTTGCCACTCCATATCGGTCAGATCGCGCGTTTTCTTGAAAATGAGCACCAGGGGGTGTTCATAGTCGAAAAAGCTTTGGTCGGCGTGCAGGTCGTCGATCTCGATCGACCCCCAGCCGGGGCGTGCCGTGAATTTGGCTTCGAGTTTGTAGCCCAGTTGTTCGGTGAACAACAGTTCATAGTAGCGAATGGTCACCGGATAGCGCCACGGCAGATGGGCGACCGAGAGGTAAATGCGCGGTGTGGCGAGGATGACGTAATCCGCTTCGTGTAGCGAGGAGGATAGATGAACCAATTTCTCTCGAGGCGGCATATCGTAATAGGGGTGCATCCACACGTCGCGGTAGCCATATTGGCGGCGATCCAGTTTTTCAGCCGGCAGGTTGACCGGTAGGGGGTCGCCCCACGCTTCCCAGGTATAGATCGATCCCTTGGGCGCGTTTTCATAGAACCAGCGCGAGGCGGCTTGCCAGGGGTGTTCCTGGACATAGACGCGCATATAGGCCGTTGCCCACAGCAGGCTGGCCAGTACGACTATGGCGGTCGGCGCCCAGCGCGCCACGCGGCGACCGGGCGCTTTGTCGCCCCACAAGCGCGACCATGTGGCGTCCGTCCACGCGCCCAGGTCAAATAGCGTCTGGGCGGCCAAGAGGCACAAGACCGGCGTGAGCGGCAGCATATAGCGCAAAAATTTGACCTCGAGCTGCGCAGTGTAGGCAAAAAATGGGATGGCCCAACCCAACATCACCAGGACGCCGGCGCGTTGAGCGTTGCCAAACCACGCTCTGGCGCGCTTGGGGAACGCTTCCCGGCGCGATCCCGATAGCGCGCTCCATATCTGCGCCAAAAGTGTCCAGAAAACGCCACCCACGGCGGCGGCACCCAGCGCGCCGCCCATTCCCCAGACGACCAGGTTTTCGAGTTGGAACAAATACGGCGTCGTGTTGACGTACTGCCGCGTGTACGGCCAGTCGGTTTTGCCGTTGACCATCTCGGCCTGGATGCCGATCGCGTGCGTGTATGTGGATGGGTCTCTGAGCGTAAAATATTCAAATGTACCAAAGGACAGCACCCAGCCAAGCAGTGTCAGCGGTATGCCGTAGGCCAGCAGAGCGCCGAGTTTGCGTTTGCCGCTCAACCAGACGACTCCATAGGCGACCGCGATGCCCGCGCCCAGGGTGATCCCGTTGAATTTGCTGGCCATGCTCAATCCCAGCATCACGCCCATTCCCACTGCGTCGCGCGCGCGCCCGTTTTGGGCAAAGCGAACGCACGCCAGCAGGCCGGCGGTCAACAGCGCCGACATGAGCAGATCGACGGTCATAAAGTGAGCGAGTTGGATGTGGAGCACGCAAACGGCCAACAACGCCGAGGCGAGCAGCGCCACGGGACGGCCAAAGGTGCGCTTGCCGATGGCATAGACCCAGAGTATGGTCAGCAGCGAGAACAGGGCGGTGATCCCTCGCCCGACCATGCCGTAAGCGTAATAGTTGTCCAGCTCGGGTTTGGCGGCGAGCCTGGACAGCAGCACGGCGACGAGGCGGTACAGATAGACCGGCAGTGTGCCATAGGCCAGATCATAGTGAGCGCCGTCGCCGCCGGGGATCAAGCGGCGCGGGTTGAGGGGGCTGTGATCGGGGTCGTTGAGCAGCGCCCAGTCGATGGGCGTGCCCGGCGCCGCGTCGGGGGAGCGAAACGAGATGTGGGTCATGGTGTTGGCCAGGTGCCGTTCGTCGGGGTGCGGGTAGCCTTGCAGGTCGTCGTCCCATTTCAGACCATATAGCCGAAACCCGGCAGCCACGACGAGGATCAGGGCGAGCAAGAGGCGATGGCGATGGTTGAATGTCTGGCGCGTTTGGAGCATAATGTGATTGGCCTTTGGTTTGTGGGCGGTTGTCAAAAGAGGTAGGGGACAACCAGTTGAAAAATGTTTTCCAGTACGACGCCTACCAGCACGGCAATGGACATGATCACGCCGGCCAGCATTGCCGCGACGGAGACGTTGCCCCGTTTGAGTTCGGCCCATTCGTCCAGGTGGGTTGTCAGGCGGTCAAAGAGCCACAGCGAGAACAAGATGGCAAACACGGCCAGGATCAAGCCGATGAGTAGCTGCGCGGCCTGGACGCCGAGCGCGATGACGATCCGCGCCGCGCCGACATCCCAACTGGTGATCGGCATTTTGAGCGTGGGGTGCAGCATCCAGGCTACGGCGACGACCATCGCGCCCAGGACAATGCCAATTGCGGCGTTCCCTTTTTTAATTTCTTCCCATTCTTCGATGTTTTGTGTTGCACGGTCAAACAATACGATGCTGAGATAAGCCGAAATGGCGCCCAATAACACGGCCACGGCCAACTGTCCAAGCATCAACAGCAAATAACTCGCACTCATTTTTTCGTTCCTCCATTTCAGCAGCCCACAAGCGCCCCGGAACCGTTTACGGCACGGTATTGTACTTGAAAAGTATATCTGAGGCAAACGCCCGTCGTTTGACATTTTCCGTTCGCTGTCATAGAATTTCACATCCGGTTGGAGCGGAATCTTGCCAGGCCCCAAAAAGCCTCAAACTGTAATCGTGGAGAATATGAAATTCAATCTGGTTCGATTGTTTCGTCAACTTGTTCAGCGGTCGCCGGCGCGGGAATTAACAGCGGCGCGGGAATCAACAGCGGCGCGGGAATCGACGGCCGCCGCCGAGGTGCGCGCCTGGTCGGGCGATCAGGTGTCCCTGTTGGAGCAGCTTTTGGTGCGCTGTTCACGTTGCGGGTTTCACAATTTGCCCGAAATGAAATTTTGTGGGCAGTGCGGCCTCTCGCTGACCAGGACGTGCGGGCGTTGTGGCTTTGACAATCCGTCGAATTACCGTTTTTGCGGGCGTTGCGGTCAGGCGCTTGCGCCGCCAGAGCAAGCCGTACCCTCGACGCCCGCCGTTCGGCCGGCCGTCGAGACGTTGACGCGCCCGGCCAGGGCGGCGCAGCAACCGCTGCAAGGGGAGCGTCGTCCGGTGACGGTCTTGATCGCGGATGTCACCGGCTCGACCCGGTTGTTGGAAAAGATCGGCACCGAGGCCTGGGTCGAGATTATGAACCACGTTTTGCAGCGTTTGGAATCCGAGGTGTATCGCTATGGCGGCGAGGTCGATCAGTTTCGCGGCGATGGCCTGGTGGCTTTTTTTGGCGCGTCCGGGGCGCATGAGGACGACCCGGAGCGCGCCGTGTTGGCCGCTTTGGCGATGCAGGACACGGTGCAGGATTATGCCGCCGAATTGGCCGAGCATCGTGGGATCGAGCTTTTGCTGCGGATTGGGTTGAATTCGGGCAAAGTCATTGTCGCCAATATCGGCAACAGTCGGCAGCACAGCGAAGACACGGCGATGGGCGAGGCCATTGCCCTGGCCGCGCGAATGGAGTCCAGCGCCGAACCGGGCACAGTGCTGGTCAGCGAGAACACGTATCACATGATCTCGGCACGATTCCGGTGGCAGTCGTTGGGGCAGATCAAGGTCAAGGGGATGAGCAAGCCAATCGGCGCTTATCGCCCCTTGTCGCCGGTGCATGAAAGCGATTTGACTTTGCGCGCGCACGCTTATGGCCTGAGCAGCTCTTTGGTTGGCCGGGGCAAAGAGTTTGACATTTTTGTGGGCTGCATCAAGAATGTGCTGGAAAAGCGCGGCGGTATTGTGATCCTCACCGGCGACAAGGGCATGGGCAAGTCGTTCCTGGTGGCCCAGGTGCGCCAGCATTTCACGCACAAGGACGCTCTGTATTCTAAAACGCGCTGGCGCGAGCGCATTCAGGATGCCGGGCCGTCCGAGTCGTTGAGTTGGATTCAGGTTCGTTGCCGCTCGTATGAGCAGGCGCACCCGTACTCGATGTGGATCAATTTGCTGCGGCGCTGGTTGGGGACGCAGGAAGGCGAGCCGGGCGAGGAAACGCGCCGTCGCTTGCGCGCGTTGTGTCAGGCGTTGTGGGGCGACCATTTTGCCGAGCACGATCCGTATCTGGCCGTTTTGCTTTCGCTGCCGCTCGAAGCGGATACGCTGGACCAGGTTCAGCAATTGAACGCCGAGGCTTTGCGCCAGCAGATATTTTTCACTTTGCAAAGTTGGGTGATCGAGATGACCCGCCAGGGGCCGTTGGTGTTGGCGTTGAGCGATATGCACTGGATCGACTCGACATCGCTGGATGTGCTCAAATATTGCCTGCCGCTGTGTGAGAATGAGGCGCTGTTGTGGGTGTTTGTCTTTCGCCCAGAGCGTTCCTCGATCATTTGGCCGTTTCGGTACGAGGTCGAGACCGAATACCCGCACCGGATCACGGCGTTGGCCTTGTCTGCGCTGACCAGGGCCGAGGGGCGGCAGCTGATCGACGAGTTGGTGGGGCCGCGCGTTTTACCGGTCAAGACGCGCGATCTGGTGCTGGATATGGCCGAGGGGAATCCGTATTACATTCGCGAGTTCATCCACTCGCTGATTCGTCAGGGCGTCCTGGTGCGCGATACGGCGAGCGCGCGCTGGCGGGCAACGCGCGCCGTCGATTCGCTGGAACTGCCCGGTACATTGCAAAACCTGCTTTTGGCCCGCATCGACGGTTTGGCGCCGCCAGAACGTCGTGCGCTGCAAATTGCTTCGGTGATCGGCTCTGTGTTTTGGGCTAATGTGCTGCAAGAGATGTGCGCCTGGACCCGCGATCTGCCGGCGCATCTCACCGCCTTGCAGCGCGCGCAGTTGATTTACCAGGGCGGGCGTGTGCCGGTCTTGGGCCAAGAGTATATTTTTAGATCGACTTTGATTTGCGACGCCGCTTACGAGAGCATTTTGACCACTCAACGCGCGGCCTATCATCGCCAGGTGGCCGACTATTTGGCGCGTTTTGTCGATGATAAAGGGCCGGATCGAGAGCGGCGGCCTGGCTCGTTGTCGAATGTAGTTTCGTATAATTTGGTGACCTATCACTATAATCGCGCCGGCGATCACATCCACGAGTTGTATTACGCTCTGGCAGCGGCCCGGCAGGCGCACAAGGTCTATGCCCACGCCGAGGCGTTGCCACTGTACGCGCGCGTGCTCGAGCTGTTGGCAGAGATGCAAGACGAAGGACTGGCCTTTGACGAGTGTTACCCGGATGCAAGCGGATCGTGGCCGGCGTGGCGGCTGTCGGCGCTGTCCGAGTTGGGGCAGGTTTGCTTTGGCATGGGGCAGGTGATCAAGGCCGAGCAGTACTTTCGCAAGGCGCTCGCTTTGGGGCAGGAAATGGACCTGGCGCCCCAAGAGATGTCGCGTATTTATTATTGGCTGGGCGAGTCTTTTCACTGGCAAGACCGTTTTGACGATCAGATCGAAATTGGAGAACGTGGGCTGGCCCTGTTGGGCGCCGACCTCGCCGGGTCGTTGGAGACGGCGTTGATGAATCAAGAGATCGCCAGCGGGTACAAATCAAAGGGAAATAGCGCCGAGTTTTGTAAATTTACGCAACGCACTGCCAAGTTTCTCCGAGAGTTGCCGTATTCGGAGGAACTCTGGCCGTGTTATGATCATGTCGTGACTATGTACGCCTTTTGGAACAAGGATGTCGCCAGGGCGTCCGAGTGGCTGCGCTCTTTTGAGCGGGCTGCCGCGGCGCATCACGATTTGAGGGCATTGGGCGAGGTGCGGCTCATTGCCGGCGAGATTGCGGCGCGGAGCGGCGCTTTGCAAGATGCGTTGGCGCATCAACGGCAGGCCATGCAGTTGTTCTCTAGAATCCAGGACGCCAAGCATCGCAGTTGGTGCCTGTCCAACACGAGTCGCACGTTTTTGGCGCTGGGAAATCTGACGCAGGCCGGGGCGTTTGCGCGTCAAAGTCTGGCCATTGCCAAGAAAACGGGGATCAAGCGGTTCATCAAATCGGCCTATTGGAGTATGTCCAAGATTTTCATTTGCCAGTCCGACGATGACAAGGCCGTGGCCCCGCTGCGGCGGGTGATCGAGTTGAGCCAGATGACCGATGACCGTCAGGGCGTGTTGTGGGCCAACTATGCTTTGGGGCGGATTTATTTGCGCCAACGTGATTTCAAAACCGCCCTGGGGCATTTTGAACAGGCCGCCTTGTCGGCCCACAATATATTGGCCGGATCGCCGTCGCTCGAAATGGTGGCTTTGCTGTGCGTGCTGGAGCGTGTGTACGCCAGCCGGGAGGAATTTCTTGCTTTTTATCACCGGCATGCGGCGCTCGAAAACGCTCTGCAATATCCCGCCTTGACGCCGGCGCAGATCGGGGCCGGCCGGCAGCCTTTGATTGTCGATCACTTTGCCGGCGATGCGCTCGCGCCCGCCTGGTCTTGGGTCGATCCCTTTGGCGACTGTTCATGGACGGCGGGCGATGATGGGCTGACTGTTTTTGCCGTGAACGGCCGCGATTTGTGGCACATCAACCACAGCGCGCCTCGCGTGGTGCGCGACGTGCGCGGCGATTGGGCCGTGCAGGCGGTTTGCGCGTCAGGCTCGTCGGATATGCCGGCGATGGGCGGCATTTTGTTGTGGGGCGATCAAGAGAATTACCTGCGCCTGGATTGGGCCAAATACGGTCCGGGGCAAATTCTTTTTTTGGGCGCGTTGGCAAACCGGGATGTCCTTCTGGGGCGGGGATGCCTGGGGCGCGTCGAATCGCCTGTCTTTCTGCGCCTCGAATGCCGGGGCGGACGGGTCGGCGCGTTTTGCAGTGCGGATAACGTTCATTGGTTTCAGGTTGGGGATATTGATTTTCCTCACCCTGACAAGATGCAGGTGGGGCTGTACGCCAGCGGCGTCGTCGAGCGCGATATTTACCGGGGCGCGTATCCAGACGGAACGTCGATTTGCTTCAAATCGTTTCAACTTGGGCAATTATAGCTGTTGCCAAAGTGACAGGATGTGTTATAATTAGAGCGTGTTCGAGTTTTTTTCTGGCAAAGTTAGCCGTTGGGCGTTCGGTGGGGAGATGTGCGGTTGGCGAGGATGGGCGAGTGATCGAATATCGGCCTGGTACAGTTTCGTGGCTTTTTGCCTGTGATCGCTGTGGCAAAATAGAGCATGTGGCCACGGCCAAAAAAGAACGCGAGGCCAGGCGCGTCGTTCAACGCTGGGGGTGGAAATTGGACACGCCCAACGGGGATTTGTGCCGTGATTGCGTCAAGGTGCTGGCTTTGAGTGAGAAACGCGACGTTGGACATCCTGTCCGGGCGTCTGGCGCGGACAGCGAGGGCGGGATGTGGCAGGTTTTTTTGAACGATGAACGCGGCGGCGAGGCCGGCGGGCGTCCCAGGTGTGAAAAGTGCGGGCGGGTCTTGTCCTGGCTGGCCACGCCACGGGAATCGGGGCAATACCTGTGTGACGAGTGTGTTCAAAGAGGGCGGGGAGAGGCATGATGGAAAAAAGTCCAGAATTGCTTGCTATTCACGAAGCGGGGCGCGCGATCACGGCGTGTGTTTTGCAGCGACGCTTTGAGCAGGTGTCGATCTCGCCGAACAGTTCTTCTGTCGATCTAGATACTCCGCTTGCCGAGTTGGACGATCAGCAGTTGTTGGCCCGTTGGCTGGAAGAAAAGGTGCTTGTCGGGCTTGGCGGGGCCGCGTCCGAGGCGTTTCACACCAGCCACAGCGACCGCGTCATCCAGACCCTGGTTCAGGATTACGGGGTGGTGGGCCAGGACGTCAGCCGTCTGTTGCCCCTGGTTGGCGGCAGCGACGATCCCGGCGCCAGGGACATCCTGGTGTTGTCGCTGTGGGAGCGCGTTCTCAAGTTGTTGAACACGCATTGGGGCGCGGTCACGGTGTTGTCGGACCTGCTGCGCGATCTGGAAACCGTGGGCTGGGTCGAGGTCTGTGAGATTTTCGAGCACACGACGCGCTGGCGGACACATTAGGTTTTTCCAGTTTCCAAAATGTCCCAATGCGGATAATCTTGGGTTTTTCAGTGGGTTCCTGGTAGAGAGGTGAAAATGACGAGTAGTTATTCGCGGCCGAGCCGCCATTCGTTTCGTGATCTGGTTCTCGAGTTGCCCGTTTGGGACACACATACGCACCTGGTTCCCGATGCGTTGGTCGCGCAGTCGTTTTGGGATATTGGGCATTACTTTTGGTTTTTGCGCGAATTGCAGGCGGCCGGCTATCCGCAGCACCCCGATGACTTGACCGGGGATGAGCGCGTCGCGGCTTTTCTCAAGGCTTTTGTCGCAACAGGCAACACGTCGATGAATTGGGTTGTTCGGCGTATTTTCAAGGATTTGTATGATCTAGAGATCACGGATGCGGATAGCGTTTATGCTGCCGGCGAGGCGGTGCGCCATTCGGCGGCGCAGCCGGGGTGGGTGCGCCAGGTGATCGACAAACTGGCGATCAAGCGCATTTGTTTTCACGAACGGACGCCGCGTCAGCGCGCGCGCGAGTTTGTGCATACGCCGGGCGTCGCATATACCGTGCCGATCGATGCCAATTTGCGCTGGCGTGATCTCGTCGCGCGGATCAAATCTGCTTCGGCCCCACACAGCGAGGCCGAGGCGGTAGCCGCCGAGATCGAGCGGGCGGTGGCTGCGCTGGCCCAGGCGGGCGTGCGCTGTATGCGTGCGCCGGCGGCGCCTTTTGATCGTTTGGGCAGCGCGGCGTATCAAGGCTTGGGGCAATTGCCCGGGGCGGTCACGCACGAGATCGAGGCTTTTTTGGGGCATGTTTTGTTTAGCGCCCTGGCGCAACACAAGATGGTGGCGCAACTGTTTTTGGGCGTCGAACCGACCTGTCGCGGTGTGGTCGCGGCGGTCAATGATACCAGGCGGGTGCCCAATTTGCACGGCTTGTTCCGGCGCTATGACTGCAAATTTGAATTGATCGCCGGCGCCGAGCTGCTCAATCTGGATGTCGTCCAGGCGGCGCGAATTTTTCCCAACGTCTATGTCGGTGGGATGTGGTGGTACAATTTTCGGGCCAGCACTTATCGTCAGAGTATGCAGTACCGGCTTGAGGCGCTTCCACCCGCC
Organism: uncultured Anaerolineae bacterium; assembly: GCA_964481205.1. Lineage (GTDB taxonomy): Bacteria > Chloroflexota > Anaerolineae > JAFGEY01 > JAFGEY01 > CAYRXM01. The sequence continues at coordinate 24,454 of CAYZYE010000008.1, forward strand.
AAGTGTGCGCTGGTCGTCTCGGATGCGCGCTGCATCGAGTGGTGTTACGGCAAAATCTCGCTGATCAAGCGGCTGTTGGCGGATTTTTTGTATGACCAGATCGAGCTAGAGTGGCTGGATACCGGGGAGGCGCTTCGTGTAGCCAAGTGGTGGCTTTATCATACCCCCAAAACGCTGTACACATAAAGCGCTATTCTGTATCAACGCCATCCAAAAAACCCAACAAAAGCGCGCGCATCGACGTGGCATAGACGTTGAGGCCGATCTTTTTATCGAGTTTGACCTTGACCTGACGTACCTCTTCCCACATTGCCTGCTGCTCGGACATCCCCACGGCCTTGAGCGCCGAGGAGACCTGTTGCAACCAGGCGTTGAGCAGGTTGGATTCGATGACCTCGGCGGCGCTCATCCCCTCGACCAGCATTTCCCCGGCATTGGCGAGCATTTCCAACATTTCTTTTTTGTGATCCATTTTATTCTGACTCTTTTCCGACGTTATAGATCATGCCCACGATCAGCGCACGCATTCCGATGCCATAAGCGTCAAAAGCAGGCCTTTCGTGTAGCGAAACCTTGATCTGGCGTACTTCTTCCCACACGTGCCGCTCAAACTCCATCCCCGTAATCAGCAGCGCCGAGGCAACCTGCTGCATCCAAACCGCAAAAATACCCGATGCAGCAAACTCTTCTGAAGAGACTTGCTCCATCATCAAGTCATACGCTTTGAGCAGAGATTGTAGCATTTCCAATTTGCGATTCACGTTACAGGCTCCTTTCCAAAATAGGGGTCTTGATCTCGGGCCCGGCCAAAAGTCTCGGTCAACTCGCCCAACCAGTCGGCGATGCCGTTGTATAACGCGCCGGGCCAATAGCGCCATTCCCAGTTTCCGCCCAGGACGCCGGGCACATTCATCCGCGCCGAGGCGTCGAGTTTGAGCAAGTCCTGGACGGTGACGATCGCCGTGTCGGCGATGGACATAAAAGCGAGATGAATCATCGACCAGACAATGTCGCGGTCATCGCGGCCCAGATACCGGAGCACGAAATCCCGCTCTGCCTGGGGCAAGGCGTTGAACCAGCCGATCGTTGTGTCGTTGTCGTGCGTGCCCAGGTAGACCACATAATCCGTCGATTGGTAATTGTGCGGCAGGTACTCGTGCCCGGCGTCCTCCGAAAAGGCAAAGTGTAGCACTTTCATCCCCGGTAGCTGCACGCGCTTGCGCAGTGCGCGCACGTTGTCGCCAATCATCCCCAAATCTTCGGCAATGATCGGCAGGTCGCCGTTTGCCGATCCGCACAACGCTTCGCGTAGCGATGTAAAAAAAGCCTCACCCGGCCCAGGCCGCCAATGCCCCTTGATCGCCGTCGGTTCGGCGGCCGGAATCTCCCAATAGTCCTGAAAACCGCGAAAATGATCGATGCGCAAGACATCGACCATCTCGAGCGCCGATTGGATGCGTCGAATCCACCAGCGAAACCCGTCTGCGGCAAGAACCTCCCAGCGATAGAGCGGATTGCCCCAGCGCTGCCCGGTGGGACTGAAATAATCGGGGGGCACGCCGGCGACGACGGTCAACCCGCCGCGATCGTCCATATAAAAAATCTCTGGCGCGGCCCATGCATCGGCGCTGTCCGGCGCGACGAAAATGGGAATGTCGCCGATGATCTGGATCCCGCGCTCGTTGGCATAGCGGCGCACGGCGCGCCACTGCTCAAAGAATTGAAACTGGGTGTATTTGAAGAAATAAATCTCGTCGGCCAACGCAGCGCGCCATTTGTTCAACGCCTCCGGCCGGCGTTGGATCAGCTCTAATTCCCACATTGTCCACGGCGCACCGTGATGCGCATCTTTGAGCGCCATAAACAGGGCAAAATCATCGAGCCAATGTTTTTTGGCCTCGCAAAATGCCTGATATGCGCTCCGGCGCGCCGTCGAGGCTGCGCTGCGAAAGCGGCCGGCGGCCTGTTTGAGCAACCGCGTCTTGTACGCGATCACCGCGCCAAAATCGACGCGGTGGACGGGAAAATTGGGCGTCTGGTCTAGCGCGCGCCGGGGCAAATCGCCTTCTCGCACTAACGCTTCCAGATCGATCAACAGCGGGTTGCCGGCATGCGAGGAAAAAGACGCATAAGGCGAGTCGCCAAAACCGGTGGGCCCCAGAGGAAGCACTTGCCAAAATTTTTGCCTGGCCGCAACCATAAAGTCGATAAAATAGTATGCTTCTTGTCCCAGATCGCCAATGCCGTACCGCCCCGGAAACGATGTCGGATGCAACAATACGCCGCTGGAACGAACGTGGTTCATTTTTATTGCGCCTTTCTTTCGCCAAGAACTCTTGCCAAGACCTCTTGCTGAAAGCTATTGTACCACATTTCAGGCAAAGACCCAAAGCAGCGAGTAGCGGTCAGGCAGGGCAATCGCATATATTATTGGGGCGTGTTTCAAATAACTTGAGCGTCCGGCCATTCCATCTTCTCCTGCCGGATCTGGCGATCCGGCAGGAGAACAAGATAAATGCGACCAGCCTCGCCTCGCCGTTTTTGGCCTGGATTTGGCAATCCAGGCCGAGCAAACCGGGGCGGCGGAAGCCCCATTCCGCCGCTTGAAACGCGCCCAATTGACATAGGGCGCTTGTATTTGCGGGGCGGTTGGAGTAGAATAGACGCTTGATAACCAAGTTAATCCAGGAGGCCAAGATGGTAGTAGACGTTACCCCGGTTCGAGACCTCGCCGCTCGAGCCAGCGAGAATATCGGTCGTGTCATTGTCGGCAAGCAACAAGAGATCGAACTGTTGCTTGTATCCCTGCTCTGCGAAGGGCATGTTTTGATCCAGGATGTTCCCGGCGTGGGCAAAACCATGCTGGCGAAATCGTTGGCAAAAAGTCTCGACTGTACATTTGCGCGCATCCAGTTTACGCCGGATTTGCTGCCCACCGACATCACCGGCGTCAGCATTTTCAACCAAAAAAACGGTGAATTCGAATATCGCGCCGGGCCGGTGATGGCGCAAATTGTCCTTGCGGACGAGATCAACCGCGCCAGCCCGCGCACGCAGAGCGCGCTGCTCGAGGCGATGCAGGAACGGCAGGTGACGGTCGATGGCGTGACCCGTCCTTTGCCCCGGCCTTTTTTGGTGCTGGCCACACAAAACCCCATCGAGTTGGAAGGCACATTCCCGTTGCCGGAAGCCCAGGTTGACCGATTTTTGATGCGTTTGGCGCTCGGTTATCCCAAACTCGAACAAGAGCGCGCGATACTGCGCCGTTTTCGTGAAACAGATCCGCTGGATGACCTGCAACCGGTTGTCTCGGCGGAGCAGTTGTGGCAGGCGATCCCTCTGTGCCGGCAGGTATTTGTCCACCAGCACCTCGAGCAGTACATTGTCTTGCTGACACGGGCAACGCGCGACGAGGAGACTTTTGCCCTGGGCGCCAGCCCACGCGGTTCGATGGCCCTGTACCGTGCCAGCCAGGCTTTGGCCGCCGTTCGCGGACGCGCCCATGTACTCCCCGATGACATCCAATACCTTGCTGCACCCGTGTTGATGCACCGGATCATCCCCAGCATGGAAACACGGTTGCGCGGGCAATCGGTGCAGGCCATGCTCACCGACGTTCTCGCCCAGGTGCCGGTTCCGGTCGAGGAACGCTGGTCGGTCGAACCAAAACTGTAAAAATGTGCCAAGTTGTTTTTCTGGAAACGCCTAAAAGGATACAAGAACCATGATCGGCCCAAGGTGGTGGCTGCTTGTTATGATCTTGATCGTGCTCAGTTTATTCATGCGCTACGATCTGCTCTTTCTTTTCGCCTTGCTGCTGGCCCTGGGGGCCGCGTCGGCGCTGCTGTGGTCTCATTTTTGTATGCACAGCCTGACATATCAACGCAAGTTAAAGAACGATCGTATTTTTTGCGGCCAGGAAACCGCTCTGTCGATCGTGGTGACGAATGCCAAGCCCTTGCCCTTGGCCTGGCTGTGGATCTCGGACCAGTTTCCACCGGGACTGTCCCTGATCACCGGCAAGTTGGCCGGGTTGGCAACGTCCGGCGATGGTGAAAACAATGTCCACGAACAAGAAGGGGAGCGCTTTTCGTACCTGTACGACTTGATGTCCTTGCGTTGGTACGAGCGCGTTCAGCGCACATATCGCGTGCGCGGCGACAAACGCGGGGCCTATTATTTTGGCCCGGCGGCGCTGATGTCCGGCGACTTGTTTGGGTTTGAAAAAAAGTACCGGCGTGAAACCCAGAGAACGCGGCTGCTGGTCTATCCCAAAGTGGTTCCGGTCCAAGAGTTGGGACTGCCGTTTGAACGCCCGGCGGGTGAGTTCAAAGCGCGACGCAAGGTGATTCAAGATCCGCTGCGCATGGCCACGGTGCGCGAATACGTGCCCGGCGACAGCATCCGACACATCCATTGGAAAAACTCGGCGAGGACGATGCAGTTGCAGACCAAGGTGTTCGACCCCAGTGCGCGCCCCACGCTGCTCCTTTTTTGCGACCTGCAAACCGATTTTTATCCCTACAACTTTGTGCCCGAATACCTGGAACTGGTCATTACCACCTGCGCGTCGATTGCGCTTCACTCGCTAGAAATGCGTCAGGCCGTCGGTCTGTACGTCAACGGCGGCCCCCCGGACGCCGGGCACTGGACATTTGTGCCCTCTGGACGCAGCCCAGCGCAAGGCACAAAAATCCTCGATGCGCTGGCGCCGCTGGTTGGATTTCGCCTGGTTCCCTTGTACCTGTTGATCCGCCGTTCGATGTCGGCGCTGGCATTTGGCAGCACGGTGATGGCCGTGACGGCGCAGCCAACGCCGGAACTGTTTGTGACCTTGTTCAGTTTGCGCAATGCGGGGCACCCGGTTGTCTTGCTGACCGCAGGAGACAATACACCCAAAGTTCCTGCATTATTCACTCATTATCACCTTGGAGGACGCGATGCCTGGCACCGCCTCGAAGCGTTGGAATTGGCTTGATTACATTTTTTTGCCCGCGACAGTTGGGCTGATGCAGGCCGTGTGCATCGCTCCGATTTTTGCCGCCATTCTCCGCGATCCGTCTACCGGAATAATAAACACGGACTTTGTCTTTTGGCTGTGCCTGGGGGTGATCTGGAGCGGCGCGGCTGTGGCGCGAATGGCTCAGAAAAACAGCATGGGCGTGGTCATGGTTCTGGTCGGCGCCGGCGCGGCCATTCTTGCCGGCTGGATGTTGGCCATTCCTCCCGGCGCGCAACCTCTGGGCGAGTGGTTGGCCGGCATGGTACGCTTGACGCCAGACACGCTGCCGGTCGCACTGGTCGTGCTGATCCTGGTCGTTTTGGCCTGGTGGCGCGGTTTGAAAACCGTCCATATCGAATTTGAAAGACTGCTGGTTATCTTTGCCATCGGCATGGTCGTCCAACTCGGCATTTTGTTTGCGCAGTTTAAAACGGCGGGAAGCAGTTGGATATTGACCGGGCGACTGCTCATTTTCCTGGCTTCCAGCATGGCCGCTTTTTCCTTTTGCCAGATATCGCACACTATGCGGGAACAACAGCGCAGAACCGGCGTGGCGCTGCGCATCGACCGTTATTGGGTGATGACGATTGCCGGCGTCATCGGCGGCACATTGCTGCTGGGTTTGGTCGTCGCCCAATTTGTCTCGCCAAACCAGATCGAATTTTTGCGTATTCTCTGGAATGCGTTCATGCAAGTGCTGCTGTTGATCGTTTTGGTCTTGGCGTATCTTTTCTTTGGCCTGATCGAGCCTTTTTTATCTCAAATTACACCCAGGGAGACAACGCGCACAGAGCCATTCCAATCTTTTGTACGAACCGACTGGTCGCTCAAAGAGTTGGAGCAAAACCCAATCCAGGCGCCGGCGGTGTTGTTTCAAATATTCCAGTTTCTGGTGCTCGCATTGGGCATCGCATTCGTGATCTGGCTGCTGGTTCGCGCTTTGAAGAAACGTGAACGATCCAGGGCGATCGAGGGGGTGGTCGAGGAACGCGAGTCGATTCTGACGACGGAATTGATCAAAAACCAGGTTGCAAATTTGTTGCAAAACTTGCGCAACAGACGCCGCTCGCCTTTTTTGGACCTGGCAGGGGAGGCGGACACGCGCCGGATCGTCCGCGAAATTTACCAGCGTATCCTGTCGCGCGCGCTTGCGCTCGATCACCCTCGCCGGAAGGGACAGACGCCAAGCGCCTATGCCCAATCGCTGCTTCAATTGGACAGCGAGGAACGAGCGGCGTGGGAAACGATCACGCGCATCTATAACATTGCCCGCTATGGCGCTTCGCCGCCGACAAGAAGCGAGGCGCAAATGGTTCAGGCGGCTTTTGCCAAAATAGAACCGGCGCTTACCAGGCAGGACGAACTCTAATCCAGAGTTTCTACGAGATCAAGGCAAAAACAGGTGGGCGGCTCGTTGCCAGTCTACAAAAAGGTACAGTGCGCCTGCGCCATAGCACAAGGACAGAATGACCACTTTTCTGGCGGCCGGGACGCTGTTCAGTCCACGGGCCATCAGCACGGCGACGGCGGGGAACGCCAACATAAAATAACGATGGTCTGGCAAGGTAACGATCAATACGATAAACACAATGGCGATCCACAGCGCGACCAGCAGATCGGAGCGGGAGTGGCGCCGCCAGAGACGCCAGGCGCCCAAGGCGATGACGGGGGCATTGTACACGCCCAGCGCGGCCGGCAGCCGCGTCGTCAGCGCCTCGAACAAGAACCGCCGGCCAATGTCGGTGCGGAAAACCACGGTGGCAAAAGAGGCCAATGTCTGGACCTGGGTGTGCAGGACACCAATGCGAGAGGCGAAAACCAGCCAGGCGACGCCGGCCGCCGCGCTTATCGAGAGGACCACGGCCAGGTAGCGTTTGCGCCGGCGAAACGCAGGACTGGCGAGGAACCATCCGCCCAGCAGCGGGTAGATCAAGACCATCGTATACTTGACCAGTAACCCGGCGACGATGACCAGCCCGGCGAGCAACGCCAGCCGGTAAGACGGCCGGCGCAACAGGCGCAGGATCAGCAGCAGGGCCAGGGAAAAAAACAGCATCACCGGCACGTCGCTCATCTCGGCCGTGCCCAGCCGCATGAACAGGGGAAACGACAGCAGGAACAACATTGCCGTCTCGCCGGTTTGTCGATCATGGAACTCGCGGCCCAGGAAATAGGCGACCCAAAGCGCCATCACGGCCAGAAAGAGAGTCACCAGGCGGGCAACCAGGAGACGAGCGCCAAACGCGCGCATCGCCAGGCCGTAGAGGATGATCAACAACGGGGGGTGTTGTTGCGCCAGCCAGGCCGACTGTTTGTATTTGGCCCAGAGCGGCCCAATCCCTTCCCTGGCGACGATCCTGGCGACCTGGCGGCTGAGCGTTTCGTCGGGCCAGACGCGCTGGTCGCGGGCATAGACGACGCCGACGGCCAGGACGACAAGGGACACGAGCAGCAGCAGGTGCGTTTTCTCGCCACTTGCCGGGGCGATCGGCAGGGCCAGGACGGCGCCGCCGGCGACGAGGCTGTAGAGCAACAGCAGCGGAATTTTGCGCCAATTCGTCGCTGCCCCGCTGAGCCAGGTCAGAGCCAGCCAGAGAATCTGAAGCAAGATCATGGCTCCTGGCAAAAGGTAGGCCTGGACCGGCCGTTCGTTCGTTTTCAACATGCGTTACCTCGCCTGTACGTTCCCCCAGAAAAAACCTGCCGCATTTGCCGCCTGCGACACGGCCAGCAGGGCGGTCAGCCGCAACGCGCGCCATCCCCCCATCTGTGAAAACGGATAACGCAGCAAGCCTAGATAGAACGAGATCGGTTCGATGCGGAGGCGGCTTTGCCGGCGGCGCGCGCGCGCACGGTGAAAGCGCAAGGCCCCCCGCCCATAGTTGAAATGCTGTCGCCAAAAAGTGCGCCCGGTCAGGGCGTGGGCGTGATAGACGACGGCCGCCGGGACATAGGCCATTGGATAGCCGTTGTGCTGCCAGCGGTCGCAGAACTCGCGGTCTTCGCCGGCGGCGCGGGCAAAGGTCGGGTCAAAGCCGCCGACGGCGTGAAATTGCGCGGCAGACAGGGCCATGTTGTTGGCGGCGAAAAAGCGCGTTTGCTGGGGCGCGGCATAGAGATAGTCGATGAGCAGCTGGCTGGCGGTCGCGTAGGGGTTGCCGGCGAGCGCGTTGCGCGTCTGCCCGCCCACCAGGTGGTCTGGCGCGGCGACGAGATGCGCCGCCAGGGCCTCGAGCCAGCCGGGCGCAGGCGCGCAATCGTCGTCGGTAAAGGCCAGAAATGGCCCTCTGGCCTGCGCTGCGCCGTGATTGCGCGCCGCAGCCGGGCCGGCGTGTCGCTGCACGAGCAGGGTGAGGTCGATCGCGTCCTCAAAGGACGCGATCACGTCTCTGGGCGGCGTCTCGCTGCCGTCGTCCACCACCACGACCTCAAAGCGGGCGCGGGGATAGTGCAGCCCGGCAAGGGCGCGCAGGCAGGCGGCCAGCGATCTGGGCCGCGCATAGGTGGGGATGATGATCGAGAAAAAGGGGTTCACGATCAATCTGCCGTCCTCCTCTCCGCCTGGGCGATGGCGATCGTCTCGCGGTAAACGGCCAGGTGGCGCTCGCAAACCAGGTCGGGGTGAAAAGGGCCGATCTCATAGGCGCGGCGCGCGGCTTCCCCCAACCGGACCCGCCGATCGGGGTGTTCGATCAGTTCTAGCAGCCGCCGCGCCAGGCCAACCGGGTCTGCGGGGGGACACAGCAGGCCGCTTATCCCGTCCTGGATCAGGTCGGGCACGCCGCCCACCGCCGTCGCGACGATGGGCCGGCCGTGGGCCATGGCCTCGATGACCGCCGCCGGGAGGGCCTCGCGGCCAACGGAAGGCAGGACGAACAAATCCATTTGCAGCAACACCCGCGTCAGGTCACGGCGCTCAAAAGCGCCGGCAAATATCTGCGCCCCGTCCAGGCCAAGCGACTGGGCGCGGCGCAGCAACTCGGAGCGCAACGGCCCATCGCCATAGACCCGCAGCCGAACGTCTGGGTGAATTTGGCGCACCCCGGCAAAGGCCTCGAGCAGGTGAGGCAGGCCTTTGTAGGGGGCCAGGCGGGCGATCGCGCCGATGGTCAGGGGGCGGCGTTGTTGCGGCAGCGCCAGCGCCTCGCGGCCAAGGGCAGGCGCGGGGTCGGCGACGATGGCGCTCAAGACAAAAGTGGGACGCTCGATGTGGACCAGCTGGCGCAGCGCGCGCGCGCTGGCCTGAGATGAGGCCAGCACGCAGGTGGCCCGGTTGATGCTTGCGCCGGCCTGTCGCCACCAGCCGAATTGTGGCTCTGGCGTCTGGTGCTCCTGATAGGCCACCGGCACGCCGTCGGCCCGCGCCCAGCCCAGCAGCGGCCCAAGCGCCGGGCGCGGCCCCGTCGCATAGCCGTGGACGTGCAGCAGATCGGGTTGCCAGCGCCGACGCCAGTATTGCCAGAACAGGCGGTCGAGCCGGCGCTCCGTCCCCAACCTGGCCGGCATCTGCCAGACCTGGCGTCGCCCCAGCGCCAGACGTCCGGCGCGCACCCAGGCCGCCGGTTCCAGCATATGCGTCACCGGCCACACAAAAGGGATGCCCTTTTGCCGCAGAAACTGGCGGTAGGGATTTCGAGGGGGCACCCAAACGGCGGCCAAGATGGCGACTGGATGGCCTCTGGTTTGGAGAGCATCGGCCAGCAAGATGGCGTATTCTTCCAACCCGCCCAGGTACATGAGCGTCTGGACGACCATACAGATACGCAAAACGCTATCCCTTTCTCCCGACTGTGAGCCGTGCCTGGAGCGATCGCGCCAGGTTGCGCAGCCGACCGGGCCAGGAAGCCGCCTGTTCCAGCGCCGGCGGTGGGAGGATTTTGCCGGCCGGGCGGCGATAGGCGCCGGTGTTCGCCTCCCGCCACACACGCTCAAACAATGCGACATAGCGTTGCGCCATGTCCTCGATGGTATACCCGCCGTTCAAGACGGTATGGTGGGCCTGCGCGGCCAACCGTTTTCGCAGGGCCGGGTTTTGATAGAGGGCAGCCAGGCGCTCGGCAAAGGCGGCGATCTCGCCCACCGGCACGCGGTAGCCGTTGACGCCATTTTGCACCAGTTCGGGTATGCCGCTGCGGGTGTCGGTCACCACGGGGACGCAGCCCTGCCCCATAGCTTCGAGCAGGCTCACCGGCAGGCCCTCAAAGGCGGAGGGGAGGAGGAAAACGTCGTGCCGGGCCAGCGCCGCGAGCACGCGGTCGTTGGGCAGAATGCCCAGGAATTTGACGTTTTCTTGTATCCCCAGTTCGACGCAGGCCTGGGCCAACGGGCGCTGTTCGGTGCCGCCGCCGATGACGGTCAGCTCGACGGGTACCCCTCGCTCGACCAGCGCACGGACAATGCGGGGCAGGTCGAGCACCCGTTTTTGTTCTTGCACCAGCCGCCCGGCATAGATGAGCTGGAGCGGAGCGCCCTTGCGTGCTCGTCGCTCCGGCGGGCGCGTGGGAACGGCCACGCCATAGGGGAGGGTGATCAGGCGGGGGGCCAGGTCGGGGGCCAGGGCGACGGTGCGTTCGGCGATGATATGGCTGACGGCGACGATGGCATTCCAGTAGCGGCCCAGACGGGCCACGTGCTCATAGTGTTGCGGGTCGTCGCTGTGGACGATGCCGACGATGCCGACCTGGGGCGACAGCGTGGGGCTGACGCAAGAGTGGTTCCAGTCATAGTTGGGAATATAGATGCAGGGGGCGCGTTTTTCCAGGTAGCGACGCATGGCCCGCCAGCGGGCCGGCCAGCCGGCGTAGCGACCGACGGGGAGCGTCTGCACCGGAACGTCCACGGGCAGCGGCATCGGGTCGGGGGGCGGCCAGTGGGGCGCGGTGAGGACGATGTGCGCCGGGACGCCGATGCGTCGCAGTCCTCGCACCAGATTGCCAGAGAATACGTCTACGCCGCTGATCCGGCCAGAGGTGGCCGCCAGGATAACGCGAGCGTTCATGTTTCCAGCGCCTCCTGCGCGTCTCTGAGCCAGGCGGCGGTGTAGCGATTGGCAAAACGCCGGTGCAATTGCTCAATGTTTTCGCATTGTTGCCGGGCCAGCTGGCGTTTGATCTGCGGCGACATTGGCGGGTAGCGGCGGGCATTGACTTTGCGGCCGACGTCGTCGGGGATGTGTGCGTCGCCGGCGGGCAGGTCGAGAAAGCGCAGGATGTCTCGCAGCAAGTTGGCCGGACTCTCGACCAATTGATCAAAGAACCCCACAAATATCTGCTCCTCACCATAATAGTTCCCCCAAATGTCCAGGGTCTGGATGTAATCCGAGTTTCTCAAAGCCCGGCTCTGCACATTGACGAATTTCAAGATCGCCTGATCTGACGCGGCGTGGATGCCCCGGTGTCCCCGGTACGTGTAGCTGAAAAACATCGCGGCCTGTGACCAGATGCGATCGATGGGGTTGCGGATCAAATAGATGATCCTGGCCGCCGGCAGCAAGGCGTGGACCCGGGCGACCGTGGCCTGATCCAGGCGGGCATAGGCCGGAGTGACCTCACCGGCGATCTGTCCCGCGCCGGGCGAGAACAGGGACGCATACCAGCCGTCGCTGCGCGGCAACACCAGGTAGCGCATATACCAGCCCAGATCGGCCCAACGCGCCGGCGGCCATTTTATCTCCCACAGCCCCTCCCACAGCTTGCGGCGCAGGCGTTGCCGTCTGGAGAGACGTTGGGCAAAGCAAGTCTGGACGAGTAACGATGCCGGTTCGGGGTGATCGAAGTAATGAAGCTCTTTGGCCGGGGGCATCCAGACGCCGGGATGGACGCAGAGGTTCCGGTATAGCCAGGTGGTGCCCGCTTTTTGCGCGCCAATGCCTAAAAAATGAGGGAGCACGGTTCATCTCTTTCTATGATAACGCGACAGGTTATGTCTTTAGCGCCTCCCGCGCGTCTTCCAGCCAGGCGGCGGTGTAGCGATTGGCAAAACGCCGGTGCAATTGCTCAAGGTTTTCGTATTGTCGCCGGGCCAGCTGGCGTTTGATCTGCGGCGACATTGGCGGGTAGCGGCGGGCGTTGACTTTGCGGCCGACGTTGGCGGGGATGTATGCGTCGCCGGCGGGCAGATCGAGAAAACGCAGGATGTCTCGCAACAGGGCAGCCGGACTCTCGACCAATTGATCGAAAAACCCCACAAATATCTGTTCCTCAGCGTAATAGTTTCCCCAAACGTCCAGGGCTTGCACATAGTCCGAGTTTTCGTAGACATTGTTTGATGCATTGTTTATGAACGCCAGGATTACGTGTTCCGGCACGGTGTAGAGACTCTGGTATTCCAGGTACCCGCGATCAAAGAGCATGGCTCCCTGCGACCAGGCGCGGTCGATGGGGTTGCGAAGCAGATAGATGATCCTGGCCTCCGGCGTCAGGGCGTGGATTTTGGCAACCACGGATTCGTCCAGGCAGGCGTAGATTGGAGTGACCTCGCCGGCGATCTGGCCCGCGCCAGGCGCAAAGAGGGACGCATACCAGCTGTCGTTGCGCGGCAGTGCCAGGTAGCGCATATACCAGCCCAGGTGTACGCGCCGCTTTGACGGGCGTCTCATCTTGCGCAGCCCCCCTCTGAGTTGCCGCCGCAGCCGCCGACGCCAGGAGGGAGAGCGAGTGACATAGGCCTGGACAAGCAACGGTATGGGGTCAGGGTGATCGAAATAATGAATCTCTTTGATTGGGGGCATCCAGACGCCAGGGTGGTCGCGAAGGTTCCGGTACAGCCAGCTGGTGCCCGCTTTTTGCGCACCAATGCCTAAAAAGTGGGGGAACATTATCTCTTTTATTCCTTATTTGTCCTAAAGAGCGTTTCCAACGCCGCGCGTATTCGCCGCAGTCTGGACCGCCCGGCATGATACAAGTTTCGCACGAACGCCCACAACCGCTTGCGCCACGACAGCGCCAGTTCGGTCTCGTATACGTCTTGCTCATAATGGCCCGGCAAAATAGAGACGCCGGCCACCTGGACCGGCGGTGGTTCGAGTGCCCCGCGCGGGCGTTTGTATTGACCGCGTTTGGCCCGGCCCAGCACGTGATGGAACAGCTCCAGGTAGCGGTGAACCATGTCCCGGCTGCGGTAGCCGCCCTCGATCACCGTTCGATGGGCCTGGCGGGCCATCTTGAGGCGGCGCGCCGGGTCCTGGTGCAGCAGCGCCAGCCGTTCGACAAATGCCGGGATGTCGCCCACAGGCACCAGATAGCCGTTGACGCCATCGCGCACCACTTCGGGCACACCGCTGCGGACGTCCGTCACTACCGGGACGCAACCATGGCCCATCGCTTCGTTGAGCGCATTGGGCATTCCCTCAAACTCGGAAGTGAGGACATAGACATCTTGATGGGGCAAAAGCTCGAGAAGGCGATCATGCGGCAGGATGCCCAGAAAGCGCATCGCGCCGCATTCAACCCAAGGGCGCGAGGCGGCCAACAACCGTTCCCGGTCGGCGCCGTCGCCGATGACGGTTAACTCGACGGGCACCCGGCGGGCCAGCAGCGCCTCGACGATGCGCGGCAGGTCCAGGATACGTTTTTGGTGTTGGGAGAGCACGCCGTGGTAGATGAGACGCAGCGGGGCGTTGGCGTCCGGCGTCCGTTCCGGGAAGTGATCGGGGGCCGGCGCGCCGATGGGGATGGTGACGAGGCGGCCGCTCAACGCCGGATGCCGGGCGTTCACGCGCCTGGCGATGGCCTGACTGGTGGTGACGATGGCGTTCCAGTAGCGGCCCAACCGGGCGACGTGGTCATAGTGCAGGGGGTCGTCGCTGTGGACGATGCCGACGATGCCGACCCGACGGGACAATTTGGGGCTGACCACCGAATGCCGCCAGTCCGAGTTGGGGATATAGATGCAGGGGGCGCGCATTTCCAGGTGACGGATCATGGCCCGCCAGTGAGCGCCCCAGCTCTCGGGTTCCGGCACGGGCAATTCGATGACGGGGATATCGGCCGGCAGCGGCATCAATGGATCGGGAATATTGACCAGCCGGGAATGCTGTTCGGTCAGCAAAATGTGCGCCTCAACGCCCTCGGCCTGCAAGCCGCGCACCAGGTTGGCGCCAAAGATGTTGACGCCGTTCATGGCCCAATAGGGCGTGGCGACGATCACGGAAAAGTTCATCATGTACCTTTGTCTTGAATGCCGTATTTCTTCCCCAAATAGGCTGTCACGCCCAGACGGTCGCGGTCGCTCAGTGCCTTTTTCCAAACGATCACCTCGGCCAGATAGCCGGCAAAGGGAACCAGGCGGTGTCCTGACCCCCAGCGGTCCTGGCCCAGCACCAGCCCCGATGTCGCCTGGGTTGGGTTGGGATAGTCGCTCACCCGGCTCCTGGTTCCCCGGCCGGCCTGTCCCCAGCCGGTGTAAATGGCCATGTTTTGGCCGTCGGCGCGCTGTTTGTGGGTGCAAACCACAATGCGCCACGTTTCGGGTGGGTGCGTATGGGGCGGCGACAGGGCGAGAACGACCCAGGAGGGGAGTGGCGCGGCCCCTTGCGCCGGCGCTGCGTTGATCAGCGCCGCGTCGGCTTGTTCCCCTCTGACCCAGCCCAGGCCAAAACCCTGCCCGCTGCCGATCACAGTCATTCCGATGGCCGTGCTCCATGGACGCGGGGCGAGGTCGGCAGGGCAAAAGACGGTCAGCACCGTAAACTCGCTGCCGTCGGCGATAAATGCCCAGTCGTCCGGTGAACCGATCTCGAGCCGTTGACCGGTGTGCCGCGCATGCCCCGCATGCCCCAAACCGTGGTGGGAAAAGTAAAGCGCCGGTTGGCCGTTGATGGCGTTCGAGCAATAACGAGGCCCATCAATGCTTCTGGCCGAGGGCGCACCCTCAGCGGCAGGCGTGCTCTCAACAGCGGGCATGGCATGAGGCCCCGAATCCGGCCAGGTATGCACCGTCTCGCCGTCACGGCAGCCGGTCAGGCTGTCGGCGCGCAGCCAGAGATAGAGGCTGTCGAGTTGGGAGGGGCACAGCTCCGGGCCGGGCGCGGTGATCGCGGCTCTGGAGGGCGGCTCACTCGCCGCCGATGGGCGCCGTTTGAATGGTCTGAACGGCGCTTTGTAGAAACGGGGCTTGAACCTGCGCCGGCGATCGAGTGCGGCGAGAACCTGGGCCGTCTCGCGATCGATCTTGTCTTGGAGGTCGGCGGGCACATGCTTGCGTCCGGCGCGGGAATCGCGGCGAAACAAATCGTTGCCGTCAAGGCCGAGAAAGCGGCCCAGTTTGCGCAAGACACGGGCATCGGCGATCAGATCCCGGTAACGGAGCACGGCCGTTTGGGCCGCCAGCGCCGGCAGGCTCGACAACAGCCGCCGGTTGCGCATGTTCCACGTATACGTAAAACGCTCGACGTCGGGGATGTCCATCCTACGCCAGCCTTTGACAACTCCTGAGTAAAATACGTTCACCGGATCGCGGTACAGCCACACGATCCAGAGGTCATAGGCGCTGTATTCGGCGGCCAGCTCGGCTATGCTGCGGAATTTTGTCTCTTGAAGCGGTTTGAGCAGCACCGGGCCGGGAGTGTCGTGCAAGACGGGGCGGATCTCGCGTTCGGGACGGAGGCAAAAGTCTGTGAACACGCGGCTATCGACGCTTTCGTTAAAGGCCGTCACCTGGGGGTCGCCGGCCAATGATTTGAACAGGGTCGTCGTGCCGGAGCGTTGCACGCCCATGACCATGATCAGTCGCTTTGGCACGTTTCTGGCTCCTCCCAAAGATACGCGGCCCCATAGCTGGCGTACAGCGGGTTTTCTCTCAGCACGGTACCCTTGGGTCTGAAAACCTCCAGGTATCCGGGCGGAAAATCGTCCAGGACGACTTTTTTGTCGCAGAGACGATCCAACAGCTTGATCCATCGGCGCAACCGTTTGCGCCGTATCCATTTCCTGCTATATTTGCGATACAGTTTGGTCATACCTCGTTTGCTCAATCTGCCAGCCAGGGGCGCGATGATGAACTGCGAGAATCTGGCATACCAGTACATTTCCTGGGGGCGGAGGGAAGGGTTGACGCGCCCGATGTTCGCCGCATAGTGGTCCAGGCCCAGCCTCTGTTCCAGCAGGGTCAGAAACCCGCCGGGGTCGTCTCGCAACAGCTCGTAGGGCAACACGATCAAATTCGCCTCGCCAAAGGCCGTGGCGTACAGGCCAACGAGATAGTTGATGTCCAACCACTGTTCGAGGAACGGACGATACTTTTCCAGGCACGCTTCCCAGGGCAGGTGGCCTCCCATCTTGACGTATTCCGAGTAGCCCGACCGCAGGATGCCTGCGTAACCCCGCGTGACGATGAGCACCAGGCTTTGCGGAAAGAGATGAGACAGGATTTCACACACACGGGCCTGATCCTGGGCCATCTGGTTGCCGTCATGATATTGCCGGCGCGCCAAGACCACACCGCCGGCGCCGCGCGCATTCCACCACGCCGCGCCCAGGCTTTCCCTGCTGGTGACATAGTACCTGGGCAACGGGCTTGAGCTGTCGCGAGCCAGATCGATGATGTCGCTGACGTTGTCGAACCCGGCAAGGCCACGGCGGGTATAGTGCAGTTGAGGGTGCCGTTTGAACCATCGTTGCAAAAAAGACGATCCCGCTTTGCCGTACCCGATGTGCAAGAGAATTCTTCCTGGAGTTGAGCAAGGTGTTGTGTTCAGGTCAGAACCTCCCTTTGGCGCACAGCCTTTTTACCAGGCCGTGAATCATCCTGATCAGGTCGCACACGCCCTTGGTGATGCCCCGGTGGTAGAGTGCGACGTGTAACAAGAGCAATAGACAAAAGAGTGGATGTCGAAAAACAAGGAACACAGCTAACGTCAGCGCCGGCCACACCGCAAAGAATTCGCCCAGCACAAAATAGCCATCTGAGGCGTTGGGTATGGGAGAGAGCGAGACGTTCCAGACGTGAGCCAGACGCGCCAGTTGAAAAATCACGCCATAGGCGATGAACAGGTAGACCAGCAGCGGCGCAAAAGTGTGAACGGCAAAAGTCAGAACGCCCAACGCGCCCAGTTCGGCGGGAAAAAGTCCCCAGATCACAAGGCGGCGCGCTCGCGCTGGGCCAATGTCGGTCACGAACGTGTGGACGCCGCTTTGCAGGTCGATCTCGTGCTCTGAAATCTGGTGTACGAATATTGCCCGCAGGCCGTTCAAAAACCACCACACGGTCGCTGCGGCAGTCAAAAGCAAGCTGCTGCGGTGGGGAAGGCCCGATAGATGGGCAAACATGGTGGCGGCAAACAGAACCGGAACGGCGTTTTCTCCCAGCGCATCGGTGATCGGCCCCCAAATGCCCCGCTCTTTCAGGCGCAGCGGCGGCGCAGAGTAAATGGTGGCGATCACATAGTTGGCGACAAGCACCATCAGGGCCGCTGCGCCGAGATCGGCCAGGAGCCATGGCAAAAAGCCGGCGATCAGCAACGAGACAATGATGAACAGCCGTTGCCAGGGCGTCCGGCCGGCCATCGCATTCGGCTTGCCGGCCAGACGATCTATTTTTATGTCAAAGGCATCGTTGAGAAGGTATCCATACACCGACAGGCTGATCAGGCAGACGAGCAGCAGCGCCACCGCGCCCACGGCCTGGAGCGGCGCTATCCCTTGCAGCAGGACGATGGCATAGGCCACGGCCAACGGCTGCGGAATTCGTCCGTACCACCAGTCTCGGGTTCTGACGATGCGCGAGATAGCTCTGGAGCGATCCAACATCAAATTCATTCCCACCGCACCTCGATCTTGGTCAGATGCCCCCTCAGCGCGTGCAAGTTGTCCAGCGCGTCGGCCGCCGAACGGACGGAGAAAAACGTGGGGGCGTTTTCCCAGCCAAAGCGCGCCAGGGGCAGCCCCGTTGTCGCGTCGCCGATGATGGCTTTGAGAGCATAGGCGCCGGCGACCAGCGGCAGGCGCGGCAGCGTGCAATGGAACTGGCCTCGACCGCGCACCACCCGGTGCGCGCCGTCCGAAAAGCCGCTTACGTCGGCGGTGACGCAGACCCATTGATCGCCGGTCCAGATGCCAAAGCCCCAAAACACACCGTCGATCTCGGCAATGGAGCGATAACTGACGGTGATGTGAGCCTGGCGACCGGTGCCAAGCTCGTCGCCGGAGCGAGGCGCGATGGTCACGTCTTCGATGACCACCGGGTGATCGTCGTCCAGGGTGGGGGACGGCACATTTTTGCGCAATTTGTCCGTGCTTTGTCGCACCTGGCTTTCAACATACCTGTTCACCACCTCGACGGTCGGGCCGGCAAAGGTGATTCGTCCTCGACGGAGGAGCAGGCTGGTATCGCAGATGGATTGCAGCAGGCGTATGTTGTGCGACACCAGCACCAGCGCACCGCCTCGCTGCAAATACTGCTGCATGTGCTGCAAACACTTGCGCTTGAAAGCCAGATCGCCTACGGCCAGCACCTCGTCCACCAGCAACACATCGGGGTTCAGGTGAGCGGCAATGGCATAGCCCAGGCGCACCCACATGCCAGAGCTATAGGTCTGCACCGGGGCGTCGATGAACTCACGGATGCCGGCAAAGTCAATGATTTCATCTGCGATGCGATCGATCTGCTTTTTGGGCATGCCCAGCATTGCGGCGTTGATAGAGATGTTTTCTCGCCCGCTCAGAGTGGGGCTAAAGCCCATGCCCAGCCGGATCAGCGCGCCAACCCGGCCGCGTATGGCAATACGCCCCGCATCCGGTTTGATCAGCCCGTTGAGCAGTTTGAGCAGAGTGCTTTTGCCGGCCCCGTTGGGGCCGAGAATACCCAACGCCTGGCCCTGGCGTAACTCGAAAGAGACGTTCCGCAATGCCCAAAACTCGCCGGGGCGCAGATGGGGCCGGCTTGGACGCCAGGGGAACAATTCGCCGGCAATGTCCAACACGCCGTAGCGCAGCGAGCGGCGTAGCTGCTTGCAGAATTTTTTGGAAACATTTTCGACCTGGACCAGCACCTCATTCATCATCGATCGCCTTGCTGTTTCCTACCGGGCAGACAGTCGAGCAATGAGGTGGGGCATGGCCAGGCGGTGGAACACCCAGCCGCCGGTGAGCAAAAACGGAGTCAGGCCGACGACCCACACCAGATTTGCCTGGCCAGAGATCGTCCCTGTGGTCATCAGCTCGCGGGTGGCGACCAGCAACGGCGTCACCGGGTTGAGTGTGGCCACCAGTGAAGCGGGCCATGTCGTCGGCGGCGGGTAGACCACCGGCGTGACAAAGAACCACAACGTGGTAACGAGATTGATCCCGCGCCGGACGTCCTGGTAAAGCAATCCCAGCGGCGCCAGCAGCAAGCCCAGGGCGCTGCCCAACGCCAGCAGCGCCAGCATACCCAGCGGCGCCAGGAGGATCGTCGCCGGGACGTGGATCCGAAATGCGGCAAACATGATCAACACCAGCACCAGGCGAATGGCAAAGTTAAAGGACACCTTGCCCAGGCCGGCGATCACGATCGCTTCCCAGGGAAAGCTGAGTTTGGTCAGCATGGACTGGGAGGCCGCGAGTTGTCGGAGCGGGGCGTTGAGCGCGTCCACGAACCCCTGCCAGAGCAGCGTGCCGACCAGCACGTAGAGCGGATAGGTGATCTCGGTCGTTTCGACGCGGAGAACCCGCGCGCCGTGGAGATAGCTCCAGATCAACGTCGTGAACAGGGGAGGCAGAAAAACCCAGAGGTAGCCCAGCAGCGTGCGCCGGTATTGGGCACGAATATCGCGCAGCAACAGCCGCCAGGCCAACTCGCGCGAAGCCAGCAGGTCGGCAGCCATCCGGCGCAGAAATTGGCGCGGTCGGCGCAGCTGCGATTCGGCGGTATAGACAACCTGGGGCATCATGATACGCACACCCTGTACTTGGGTTCCGCACAATTGCCTTCGGCCTCGAGCTTGATGCCGCATCCATTCTCAGCCATCCGGCATGCCGGACCGGGCTTGTTTTCCACCAGATAATGGATGACGCCCAGGGCAAAGGCAAGCCCACTGTAAAAATAATACAGCCAATGCCAGGGGATTGCCCGCAGCGTGAACCACAGTCCCCGCTGGTGAAGGAAAAAGTGGTACAGCGGGAGGTTCAAGGCCAAAAGCAGTAACAATGCCACAGCGGCGGCAGGAAGAAATTCGTTCCACCACCAGGCGCCGAGTATAGCACACAAGAATCCCAGGGTCAACGCTACGCTGATACGGCTATTGTATTGCAGATTTAGATCGTTGATGAAACGATGGTCCCGTAAGATGAGGTCGGTCCACGGCAAAGCGCGGCAGAAAAAATCGGTTTTCAGCAGAGACAAAGCCGTCCATCGCTTCAAGTGTTTGACTTGCAACGTCTTGCCTAGTCGGATGCGATAACCGGCCCGCGTCAGGCGATAGCCCAGCTCGATGTCTTCGATGGCCGGCCGGTCATAGTTGGCGTCAAAGCCGCCCACGGAGAGAAAAGCATTGCGATAGATTGCTCCACAGCCGGCCCAAAAAGTAGAGGCCTCTTGACGGGATGTTTGATGCACATAGTGGTGGAACAGGTTTTTGTATTGTGACACAAAGTTGCCCTCGGCCGGCTCGTCGTCATAGGAACCAAAGACAGCCGTCAGGTCAGGCTCCTGACCAAATAAAACTCTAACCTGGGCAATGATATCAGGAGGGACAAGAACATCGGCGTCGAGGAAAAAGAGAATGTCTCCCTGCGCCGCGCATGCGCCCAGGTTCCGTGCCTGGGCGGGGCCAACGCGGGTCGACGTGTTTAGCACCCGGACGCCAAACGTCTCGGCGATGGCCCGCGAATGATCGGTATCGCCGTCGGTAACAACAATGATCTCGCCGGGAGCGGGTTCGGTCGTGGTTAGCGCCAAAAGGCAGTTGCAAAAAGCTTGGCCTCCGTCGTGTACGGGGACAATGACAGAAATGCTTGCCTCCGACATCGGCAATGTACCTTTACCGGGCAGTGATGTGCGTTCGGTGCCCTGCATTTCTGTTCCTCCTCACGGGTTTTTCTGACAAGGGGCCAGCCCCTTGCCGAACCCCGTTGAGGGGCTATCCTTCGACAAGCTCAGGACAGGCTGCCCCTCAAACTCCCCAAAAGCCAAGGTTTGCTCGAATCATTGCACGGATTGGCTTCCCCGGCCACTCGCAACGAGCAAAACCAGGTTTTTCCGGGCCGTCTGGGGGAAGGCGGTGTATTGATTTATTGATTTTGCGCCAGCCAAAGTCAAATGTGTGCGGCTTCCCGGTTAAGCATAAAAGACCGTTCTGTATCTTTTAGATGCTCATAATGACAGCAATTCTATTATCTGCTAGATCACTTTTTTTGTCAAATTCCCAGTCTGTCAGGGCAATCGCATCGCGGGCGGATGGAGCGGTTGAACAAGCTGAGTGCGGCCGGGGTCGCCGTCTTGGGCCTGGATTTGGCAATCCTGCGGGGGAGTGGTCGGTTCTAGATGCATTCGGTTCTAGATGCATTCGGTTCTAGATGCATTCGGTTTTAGGTGCAATACCCGTGAATGAATTTTCGTTGAACCTTTGAAGCAATATTTCTGATCTTTAAAAATCGTGTATCATTACTCCAAAAGAAGGGAATAAAGGTGACACAATGACATTGACAACGGTTGCTGATGCATTTGCCCAGATGGGGGATTTTAGTCTTGCGCCTCTAGACAGAATCTTGGGTCCGCTCGTGGAACAGCCGCTTTTCCACAGTTTTCTCGATGCTCTACAGCACATCATTGATGCTGCACCGATGATGACCGCT
>CAYZYE010000009.1:0-45135 GCA_964481205.1 uncultured Anaerolineae bacterium
AATCGTCCCCACATTGACGTGTGGCTTGTCGCGTACAAACTTTTCTTTACCCATCTCGTTCACTCCTTATTGCACACAAACCTGCTTAAAAAACGACAATCTATTTGTCGTCAAGTTTCCGACTTTGCCAGAGCCCGCGAAGGGACTTGAACCCTTGACCACACCCTTACCAAGGGTGTGCTCTACCGCCTGAGCTACGCGGGCAATACACACCACCAGGCCATCATCCGGTCAAAAACTTGCCCCATAAAAAGAGTGCTGAGCCGGTCGCCATGCCTGACGTCAACTGCGACTCAACACTCAAGACCAGGTGGGCAGGAGCGGATTCGAACCACTGAAGGCTGTGCCAGCTGATTTACAGTCAGCCCCCTTTGGCCACTTGGGTACCTGCCCATAAAAAATGACTTGGGTCTCATTTATACAAGACCACCAGCCATTTACAGAGCCGGCGACAGGAATTGAACCCGTAACCGTCCGCTTACAAGGCGGATGCTCTGCCGTTTGAGCTACGCCGGCCTTACCGACGTTACATTATACTCGGAAAGACCAGGATGGTCAAATTTCGGGCGAGCGCCCCAACTTGACGGGACAGAGTATAATCGTTTTTTCACATTTTGTCAAATATCGGATGGCTCGCTCTCGCCTGCGCCCGCCGGATCGCCAGACCCGGCGGCTGAACAAGTTGAATGCGGCCGGGTTTGCCATTTTGGACCTGGATTTGGCAATCCAGGCCGAGCGGAATGAGGCACTTGATTTTCTGCGCCTCTCCAATCGACGTCGCGTCAGAACGTGCCCTTCATCCGTGGGTCAAAGGCGTCGCGCAAGCCATCGCCCAAAAAGTTAAAGGCCAGCGTGGTCAGCACCAAAGCAATCGCCGGCGGCCACAGCACGTGCGGGTGAGAGCGCATCGCCTTGTAACCATTGGAGAGCATAATCCCCCAACTGGGCGTCGGCGCATTGACCCCCAGGCCGATAAAACTGAGAAACGCCTCGGTAAAAATATAACCCGGAATCGACATCGTTTGCGCCACGATACACGGGCCAAGGATGTTTGGCAGCAAGTGCTTGAAAATAATACGAACATCGCTGGCGCCGATCGAGTGAGCGGCCTCGACAAACTCTTTTTCCTTGTACGAAAGCACCTGCCCCCGCGCAATGCGCGACATGCCAATCCAGTTCAGCGCGCCCAAGGCGATGAAAATGAACAACATACCGCCCATCTTTCGGTCAAGATCGATCATCATCGCCGCCAACGGCCCGCTGCCCCCTTTGGTCGCCACAGCCTTGAAATAGACCTGCAACAAGATGACAAAAATCAAAAAGGGAAAGCCGTACAAGACATCGACAATGCGCATCATCAAATTATCGATCCACTTGCCAAAATAGCCCGAAATTAAACCATAGATCAAGCCAATCGTCAAACTGACCGTCGCCCCAACCACGGCGACCGAAAGGCTGATCCGGGCGCCGTAAATCACGCGACTGAGCACATCACGCCCAAATTTGTCGGCGCCAACCAGGTACGGGCTGGTAGGATCGACCAGACTGGGCGGCTGGTAATTGTCCTCGAGCTTTTGATCATCGACGCTCTCGGGGGCCACCCAGGGAGCAAAAATGGCAAACAAGGCCAGCAAGATTAAAAAGACGCCGCTGCCAACGGCCAGTTTGTTTTGAAGCAAAATGATCCAGGCATCGTGCAATGGACTGCGCGCCTGGCGCACGGTCCGTTGAGCCAAATCAAGTTCGACGGTAGATTCTTTAGACATAGACCACATTCTCCTTGATCTCGATTTGCACACCGCGCCGGCTAGTCATAGCGAATGCGCGGGTCCAGCCAGGCATAAGTGATATCGACCAACAGATTGGCAATGACCAGCAGTACCGCGTACAGCAAGGTCGTCCCCATCACCACCGGATAATCCCGGTTGCCGATGCTGGTCGTAAAGTGCTTGCCCAGGCCCGGAATGCCAAAAATCGACTCGACCACAAAAGTACCGGTCAACACGGCGGCCAACATTGGCCCCAACACCGTGACCACCGGAATGAGGCTGTTTTTCAGCGCGTGCCGAATCACCACCGCGGCCTCGCGCAGCCCTTTGGCCCGCGCCGTGCGAATATAGTCCGCCATAATCACTTGCAGCAAGCTGCCGCGCGTCAGGCGGGCAATGCCCGCCGACAGCCCGGAGCCCAGAGTGATCGCCGGCAGC
Organism: uncultured Anaerolineae bacterium; assembly: GCA_964481205.1. Taxonomy (GTDB): domain Bacteria; phylum Chloroflexota; class Anaerolineae; order JAFGEY01; family JAFGEY01; genus CAYRXM01. The sequence continues at coordinate 2,208 of CAYZYE010000009.1, forward strand.
ACCCAATATTTGGGCCCCTGCCAACGCGCCACCGGAAACCAGCGAAACTTGAGGGCAAAAATCCAGATCAACAGTGGGCCGAGCACCATAGAGGGAATAGATGCACCCAAAATAGCTAAAAACGTGCTCGAATAGTCCCAAAACGTGTTGTGCTTGATCGCGGCAATGCAGCCGGCCGGAATGCCGATGAACAGCCCCAGCGCGACGGCCAAAGCGCCCAACTGAGCCGAGACGGGCAAAGATTTGGCCAGCAAGTCATTGACCGTTTGCGTGCGATAGCTGAACGATGGTCCCAGATCGATCCACAACAAATAGTGCTTGTCGCTCAACTTGACAAAAATGACCGCATCGGAAGACGTGGGCGGATGTTCCCCTTCGGGAACGGTGACAATGCTGGGCACCAAAATATCATAAGCAAAGTTCAGATACTGTCGCCACACCGGCTCGTCGAGGTGATACTTGGCCTCTAAATTGGCCACGATCTCTGGCGGCAAGTTCTTGTCGCCCACGCGGTCAAAAGGCCCACCGGGGATCGCCCGCACCAGGACAAAAGTCGCCAAAGTCACTGCCAACAACACCGGAATAAACGACAAAATACGACGAACAATGTATCTGGTCATACGTCCTCCTCGCAAGAGAAGCGCCATGCAGCTCTACGCTCAGAGCTGCATGGCCTCGTTTTACAAACTAACAATCAATTACCGGGCGGCCTTTTTGGCTTCCCAGTCGATTGTCCACTTGTCCCAGTGCTGCCCGCCCAGCGCCTGGTAGGTACGATTCAGCCAGGGCTTGTTCAAGACAACTTGGGTATAGTAATAGATGGGCGCATAAGCCGCTTCTTCTTCGCTGAGGATTTTCTCTGCTTTTTTGTAAAGCTCCTTGCGAACGTCGGGGTCTTGCTCTTGGCCGGCCTGCTTGGTGATCTTGTCGAATTCAAGTTCGTTGGCTTCGGTGCAAGTCTCGTCCGTGCAGCCGCGACGCAAGCGGTTGGCGCCTTCCTGGTTGTTGAACACTTCGTGTACCCAGTTGTTCTGGTCGGCATAGTCGGCGCACCAGCCCAAACGCCAGATGTGCGGCATGTCGTCCAAGGCGGTCGAGTTTTTCAGGGTGTCGAGATAGACGCCCCATTCCTGGTTGGTCACTTCCACTTCGACGCCCAGCGTATCGCGCCACATGGCCTGGATCGCTTCGGCGATCGCGCGGTGGCCTTCGCTGGTGTTGTGCATCAATGTCACTGTGGGGAAGCCTTTGCCATCGGGATAGCCGGCCTCGGCCAGCCATTCCTTGGCCTTTGCTTTGCCCAACTCGGGATCCAACGCCCACGGCGCGATGTCCTGATCGCCGGCGGCGTTGCCAAAGATGCCCTTGGGGGCAAAGGTGTTGGCCGGAAGCTGCCCACCCTTGGTCACATTGTCGATCAAAGCCTGACGATCGATCGCCGCAGAAAAGGCCTTGCGCACCAGGGGATTATCGAACGGGGGCTTGTTGTTGGTAAAACCGTAATAGTATGTGCAGAGATCGGGCGCGATGTACAGCTCTTTGCTCAAAACAGCGTCTGACTTGACGCGGTCCATCTCCTCCAACGGCGGGCCGGTCACGTCCAACTCGTTGTTTTCGTACATAGCCATCGCCGTCGAAGACTCGACGATCATGACCGCTTCGATGCGCTCAATCTGCACGTTCGCGGCATCGTAATAGTGCGGGTTCTTGACCAACACCATGCTGTCATGATGCACCCACTCTTCCATCAGGTATGGGCCATTGGTGACAATGTAACCAGGCTCAACCCAACGGGCGCCCCACTCGTCGATCACGGGGCCATAAACCGGACGGGCCACCCACATGCTGGCGATACCGGGGAAGTAGCCAGCGGGGCTTTCCAGCGTAAACTGGACGGTGAAATCATCCACGGCCTTGACGCCGATGGTGTCCAGGTCCGTTTCTTCACCCGTGTTGACCGCCTTTGCGCCCTTGATGATGTACAGAACGTAGGCATAGTCGGAACCGGTTTCCGGGTCCAGGGTACGCTTGACGGCGTACTCGACATCGTGCGCGTTGACGATGCGCGGCTTGCCCTCTTCATCGGTCACGATGGTTGCCTCTTTGGTGCCGGGGTCATATTTCACCCAGGGCACATCCTTGCGCATGATGAACGTCCACACCAGGCCATCGCTGGAGACACTCCACTCGGTGGCCAATTCGGGGATCACTTCGCTGGTCTTGTCATCGAAATCGGTCAGACCCAAGAACAGCATTTCATCGACTTGCACAGAGGTGGTGTCGGTGCTCAAGGCCGGATCAACCTGGGGCGGTTCTGCGCCCAAGTTCCAGTTCAACGTCACCACATCGGCCCCTTCGGGCACTTTTTCGACCACAACGGTCTCTTTGACCACTTTTTCCTTTTCGACCACAACGGTCTCTTTGACCACTTTTTCGACAACTACGGTCTTGGGCTGGCAGGCAGAAAGCACGAGAACAACGATCACAGCCAAGCCAAGTAGTGCCGACCATCTCTTTTGAGAAAACATTTGTCCTCCTTTACAAACATGAACGGTTCAAAATAAATCAACAACTTTCGGGCGCGGAAACCCGACCCGCAAGCACAGCGATGTCAACTCCGCTCCATCACCTCCTCCATTCACGACTTTCCACACGTACCCGGAAAGCAAAGCGCCGGTACACAGGCCAGTGTAAATACCCAACAGACCCTTGGAGTTTGTGACAATCCAAGGGTCTGTACCATCAATCAGTTCGCTAATCCACTAGATGGCAAGCGCACCAATGGTTGGGAGCAATTTCTTTGAATTCTGGTTCGACCTCTTTACACACCTCCATCACCTTGGGGCAGCGTGTGCTAAAATTACACCCCACCGGCGGGTTGGCCGGGCTGGGCACATCCCCTTCCAAAATAATCCGCTGTCGCTTTTCTTCGACCACGGGGTCGGGGATCGGCACCGCCGAGAGCAATGCCTGCGTATAGGGATGCTGCGGATCGGCATAGAGGATGTCGCGATCGGTCAACTCGACGATCTTGCCCAGGTACATCACGGCGACGCGATCGCTGATGTGACGCACCATTGACAGGTCATGGGCAATAAACAAATAGGTCAACCCCAAATCCTGCTGCAAGTCTTCCAACAAGTTGACCACCTGCGCCTGAATCGACACATCCAGCGCCGAAATCGGCTCGTCGCAGACGATGAACGAAGGATTGAGCGCCAGGGCGCGGGCCACGCCGATGCGCTGCCGCTGTCCACCGGAGAATTCGTGGGGGTAGCGGTTGATGAAATAGGGGTTCAGTCCCACCACTTTGAGCAGTTCTTGAACGCGCTCCTGACGTTCCTTGCCGGCCGCAACATTATGCACTTCGAGCGGCTCGCCCACAATGTTGCCCACAGTCATACGCGGGTTCAACGACGCATAAGGGTCTTGAAAAATCATTTGCATCTTGCGTCGCTGGCGGCGCAGCTGCTCGCCCTTCATCTCGACCAGGTTCTCGCCCTCAAAATAAACGGTGCCCTCTGTAGGCCGGTACAACTGCAACACCGTCCGCCCGGTCGTCGATTTGCCGCACCCGCTTTCACCAACCAGCCCCAACGTCTCGCCGCGATGCACATCAAATGAAATGCCATCGACCGCCTTGATCGCGCCAACCTGACGTTGGAAAACAATCCCCCGCGTGATGGGAAAGTATTTTTTGAGCTTGTCCACACGAACCAGAACATCTTGATTTGCCATGCTATCATTCTCCCTTTATCTTCCAGCGCGCACATTGCCCTCCCGGCAATGCCGCCTACCGCGAGTACCCTTCGGTTTCTCCGAGATTCCAACACGCCGTATCATGATCGATGCCTACCGGTTCCAAAAGTGGGTTCTCTTCCAGACATCGATCGATCACATAGTCGCAGCGTGGTGCAAAGGGGCATCCTGGCGGAGGCGAGATCAAATCGGGCGGAAGTCCCTCAATAGAACGTAGTTTTTCGTGTGCAGATTCATCCAGGCGAGGCAGCGACCCCAGCAAACCAATGGTATACGGATGCCGGGGACGGGCATAAATGTCCTTGACCGGGCCGGTTTCCACAATATACCCGGCATACATCACATTTACCCGATCCACCAACCCGGCGACCACGCCCAGGTCGTGGGTGATCCAGATGACCGCCATACCCAGTTCGTCACGAAGCCGCTTGACCAATTCGACAATCTGCGCCTGAATGGTCACATCCAATGCCGTTGTCGGCTCATCGGCGATCAAAATACGGGGATTACACGACAAACCCATCGCAATCATCACCCGTTGGCGCATCCCCCCGGAAAATTGGTGCGGATAGTCGTCGATCCGCTGCTCGGCTTGCGGAATACCGACCATTTCCAAAAGTTCGATGGTGCGATCGCGGGCCTGAGACTTGTCCATCCCCATGTGCAGCTCGAGCGCCTCGCTGACCTGGCGGCCAATGGTCAACACCGGGTTGAGCGATGTCATCGGATCCTGAAAAATCATCGCAATCTTGTTCCCGCGCACGTGGCGAATCTCTTCCATATCCATTTTGAGCAGATCGATTCCCTCGAACAAGACCTCACCGTTTGTAATCTTGCCCGGCGGATCTGGGATCAAGCGCATCAACGACAGCACACTCACACTTTTCCCGCAGCCACTCTCGCCAACGATCCCCAGCGTTTCCCCTTCATCCAGGCTGTAGGTAATCCCATTTACGGCCTTGACGACGCCATCCTGTGTGTAGAACCGCGTCTCCAGATCCTTTACCTCCAACAATGTGGACATTACACTTTCTCCTTTGAACCTTGCTCATCGATAACGTCCCGAGCTTGATCAAATAAAACTTGGCTCGTCAACCACCGAGAACCCCGAGATAACCACATATTTCTGAATGCCAACGATATTCTTTGCACTCTCGGCGGTAAAAGCGTTTTTCAATGGACTAGAACATACAACCCGGATCAAACAAAGCAAACGCCATTACGGCCGTTCGATGCTGGCCTGATCCAGGTTCATCGTATCCTGGCCGGTGATGACCAAATCTTTGACATAGGGCTTGACCAAATAGTACCCGCCGCTGTGATAAAGCGGAATCCAGGGCGCGTCATCGACCAACAAGACTTCTGCCTGGCGGTAAAGCGCCATCCGCGCATCGACATCTTGTTCGACGCGCGCCTGCTCGACCAACGCATCCAAATCGAAATTGCTATAAACGCCGTGATTGTACGCGCTGGTAGAATGGAAAAGCAAATCCAGAAAATTTTGCGGATCCGGATAATCAGCAATCCAGCCCAACGAGTACATCTGGTACTCGTGCGCGTCCAGTCCCTTGAGGAACACGCCCCAACTGACGACCTGGACCTCAATCTCGACCCCCAGCACCTCTTTGTACATCGCGGCCAGCATCTCGCCCGTTTCGGCGCCGGTCACGGTCAACACAATCGGCGGCAGCTCGCTCGCATCGCCGTATGTCGATTCATAAATCTCGTTCATTGCCAATTCGGGATCATAAGGCAGCCCGGCGAAATTGGGATCATAACCGGGCATCCCCGGCGGCAAAATACCCTTGGCCGGAATCACGGTCTTGTGATACACAATATCGGCAATGGCTTTTTTGTTCGTGGCATAAGCGAACGCCCGGCGCACGCTGCGATCATCAAAAGGAGGCATCGAGGCATTGAACCCAATGTACCACACATCGAGCTGCGATACAATGCGCAGTTCTGCATGCAGTGGATCGTTGGGATCGAGCACGCGGTCAATGTTGCCCGCATCCACCTCGATCACGTCCAACTCGCCCCGCTCGTACTTGTTCATCCGTTGCCCGCGATACTCGAACACGACGCGATCCAACTTGGGCCGGCCGCGATAATACTCGTCGAACGCCGCCAGCACCATTCGATTGACGCCATTCTCTTCTATCTTGAACGGCCCGCTGCCAATTGGATGTGCAAGCCAGTTGTGCGCCGTATCCTCGACGTTCTCCCGGCTGACAATATACGATGTCGGATAAGTCAACTTGGCCAAAAAATAGGGCTTGGGCGCGTCGATGGTGATCCGGACCGTGAAATCATCGACGATCTCTAACCCACTGATCGAACTGGCCTCACCCATTGTCCGCGCCTTGACGCCGACAATATCGTCCAGATAAGACTGCGCGCGCTGCACCGAACCGCGCGCCGGATCGCAGGCGCGTTCCAGCGAATAACGCACATCCTGAGCCGTCACCGGCCGGCCATCGTGAAATTTGGCATTCTTGCGCAAATAGAACGTGTACACCGTGCCCGAATCGTCCACATCCCATCGCTCGGCCAGATCTGGCACCACCTGCAAATTGGCGTCCAGCGCAACCAGGCCGCTGAACAACAAGCTGACAAACTGGTGCGATGTCGAATCCTGCGTGATCGCCGGGTCCAACGTCTCTGGAGCCTGACTCCACAACCGCAGCTCGTTTGCGCCGGGTTGGTCAATCGGCCTGGCCTTGGGTGTTGCCGTGGGCGGCTCCGGCTTGGGCGTCGATGTGGGCGGCTGATCGGACTGAGGAGTAGGCGTCGCTGCCGGCGCAACCGTCGCCGTCGCCTCTTGAGGCCGGGTTGGAACAGCGGTAAACGTCGGGCTGGGATTGACAGCAACAGGGGTTGGCGTAAGTCGCGTTAACTGACACCCCAACCCCAGAAACATGGACAATAGAATCAAAAACGAAATTCTTCTTTGAATACGCATCGCATCACACCTAATTTTAACAAACCAATTACCGAAAATGATTGCAGGACTCTGCTCCAAAGGAATTGACCAATCCTCGCCTTTGACATCACCGAGTTCACATAGCAGCTGCTCGATCCAAACCGGACACCCTGCGGTTAGCAGGTTTTTCAGCACGCTTCAAGGTGATCCTGATCAAAGGTCAGGTATTGTACGGTGAATAGGAAAAAAAGTCAAATAGACCCAAGTTGACAACAAATCACAATCGGTGTATACATCTGGTATACAGACTCGGCGATCGAGCCATCACCACATTGGACTGTTTCAGACATTTGAGGAGGACTTGTGCGCATTTTATACATTGATATTGACACCTTGCGGCCCGACCACCTGGGCTGCTATGGCTACCACCGCAACACCAGCCCCAACATCGACGCACTGGCCGGTCAGGGCGTTCGCTTTGACCATTGCTACAACACCGACGCGCCCTGCCTGCCCTCACGCGCGGCGCTGTGGAGCGGGCGCTGCGGCTTTCACACCGGCATCGTCAACCACGGCGGCACTGCCGCCGACCCGTTCATCCAGGGCGCAGGACGCGGCTTTCGCGACATCTATGACGCCACCAGTTGGATCAACACCCTGCGCCGCGCCGGACTGTACACCGTCACCGTCAGCCCCTTTGGCGAGCGGCACTCGGCCTGGTGGTGGTACGCCGGCTGGCGCGAGGTCTATAACCCCGGCAAAGGCGGTGGAGAAAGAGCCGACGAGATCACCCCCTATGCTCTGGATTGGATCAAACGCAACGCGCAGCGAGACAATTGGTTCTTGCACGTCAACTATTGGGACCCCCACACCCCCTACCGCACGCCCGAAGCCTTTGGCAACCCCTTTGAGAACGACCCGCTGCCTGCCTGGCTGACCGAAGAAGTACGCCAGCGCGGTTGGGACGGCTATGGCCCGCACAGCCCCCAGGAACCGTATGGATACGGCGGCGATCAATTCTATCGCCGTTTCCCACGCCTCCCCGCCCAACTCGACTCTATGGACGCCGTCCGCAAATGGATCAATGGCTATGACACCGGCATCCGCTATGCCGACGACCACGTGGGGCGTCTGCTCAACGCGCTGTCCGACCAGGGCGTGCTCGACGACCTGGTGGTGATCGTCAGCTCGGATCACGGCGAAAACCAGGGCGAGCTGAACGTGTGGGGCGACCACCAAACCGCCGACGAAATCACCTGCCGCGTGCCAATGATCGTATCCTGGCCCGGCGTGGTCAAAACACCGCGCGTCGACGGCGCGCTGCACCACCAGTACGATTGGGCCGCGACAATGATCGAGCTACTCGGCGGCGACGTGCCCTCCAACTGGGACGCACGCGCCTTTACCCAGGCCTTTCGGAGCGGACAAGACGCCGGGCGTCCCTACCTGGTGGTCAGCCAAAACGCCTGGTCGTGCCAGCGCAGCGTCCGCTTTCGCCACGACGGCGACGAATACATTTGCCTGCGCACCTATCACGACGGCTACAAAATGCTCGACCCACTGATGCTCTTTAACCTCAGCGCCGACCCGCACGAGCAGCACAACCTGGTCCACGAACGCCCCGATCTGGTCAACCAGGCCATGGCCATGCTCGTCGACTGGCAGCAAGAAATGATGACCACCAGCACCACCGACGTCGACCCGCTAATGACCGTACTCCGCGAAGGCGGCGCCCTACACACCCGAGGCCACCTGCCCGCCTACCTGGAACACCTTCGCGCCACCGGACGCGCCCACCATGCCGATCATCTTGCCGCGCTGCATCCAAACGAACTCTGAGTTGCTCTCGCCTTGAGCGTCCGTAGCATCGCCCTTTGTGGGCGGCCCGTGGACGGGTGGTTACAAAGCAAATGAAACGCACCCGTCTTGTTCCTTTGCAACCTCTGCGGTTAGCGGGTTTTCCCAGCAGGTGCATATACGAGAAAACGAGTTTGAAATGAAACTGGAAGAACAATACGAGGATGTGCTACAAAATATCGAATTTGGGATCATCCGCGTCTACCGCGAACACCAGGACATGACCGACTGGCAGGCATTGGACGCCGTCCAGGCCTTGATCCGCACCTATCAGGCCGAGGCCAAAAACCAGGCCGCGCCAACACACCGCTTGCAGCCGCTGGCGCAAGCGGTATACGATTCGGCCCACGCCATGTGCGAGTGGCGGCTGGGGCGCACACAACCAGAACTGAGCCACGATGAACCGCCATACACCACCACCGACGCAGAGCATGACGCCTCTGCCTCCAAAAAATCGCCGCCCTCCAATTGGTTCCAAAACACGCTGGACTGGCTCAAGCGCCAAAAACCTGAGCCAGCCCAGCCGCCAGACGTCGAATTGGAAAACGTCGATCCAGAACCTTTTACCGGCCCGGAACCGATCCCGTTGGAGGTGCTCGTAACTTGCCTGAAACGCATTCGCAAGTCGATCAAATTCTGGAGCAAACAGGGCGGCCGGCGGGGATACCTGAATTACGTGGACGGATTCATTCTCTGACGCTGACGCATGATCTCGAAAGCGAGAACCGCCACCGCAGAGGATGTGCCCAATGATTGGGGGAAACGGCGACCATAAGGAATTTCCAGGCGCAGATCGGCTTGATCCAGAAACGAGCGGGTGATACCGCGCTTTTCACCGCCGATCACCATAAAGAGAGGAATGGTCAAATCTGCATCGTAAAGTGATGCAGATTTTTCCTTTGTTGTGCAAACCACGGCCAGACCTTGCGCCTTGAAAAACGCCGCCGCCTCGAAAACGCTTTCGGCGACGGCCGTGGGAATCAATTCCGAGGCCCCCGCCGAGGCGCGGGCCACCACCCCCGCCGCCGACATCCAGTTGCGCGGGCGGAGCACCAGGCCGTGCGCGCCGGCGGCGTACAAGGCGCGCACCGCCGCGCCGAAATTGAACGGGTCTTCGATCCCGTCAAGCATGGCAATCAATGGCGCATCAACGCCCTGGAGCAGATCGGCCAACGACACAAAGCGGCGCGGCCCAACACAAGCCACCACCCCGCCGTGCGACTTGCCACCTGCGTGCGCGGCGATGACCTGCGCATCGACGCGCTGCACGGGCACGCCCGCCGCGCGGGCCAGCGCGTTGAGCCGCGAGATCGCCTTGCCGCGCTTGCCGCGCCGGACGTAAATTTGCACTATTTCGCGGCTTTGCCCTTGCAGCGCCGCCCGCACCGAAACCGCGCCTTCGAGCACACTCGGCGACTCGATCGCGGAGCGAGACGCGCCGGCCGGAACACCAGAACCGGTCGTCACTTGCCATCCACCTCTTTGCTTTGATCCAGACCGTACTGCCCATGCTCGTCAACCGTAGCCGGCTCGAACGCCTTTTGAACCACCGCCCACACCTTGATCGCCAACACCACCACGCCAAACGCGCCAAACAGCGCCAATGGGGACAACAATAACGCCAGCAAAAAGCCCCATGGACTCATCCAAACACCCATTTCACCCTCCGATCAGCCCCTTGAGCACCCCTTTGGCAATCTGCCCGCCGGCGGTCGAAACGTCGCTGCCGCCGCTGGTATGGACGTGCGCGGCAATCTTGCGCGCCAGGTTATAGATCGGCATCGTTTGCAACCACACCCGTCCCGGACCGCGCAGCCGGGCCAAAAACAAACCCTCGCCGCCGAAAAAGATGTTCTTGATCCCGCGCACCATCTCGATGTCAAAGTCAACGGTTGGCTCGTACATTGCCACATAACCGGTATCGACCATCAAAGTTTGGCCGGACTCGAGCGTATACTCGACGATCTCGCCGTCGAATTCCATAAAAGCCAGACCTGGGCCGGTAAACTTTTGCATGATAAAACCCTCGCCGCCAAAAAAGCCGGCCCCCAGCCGCTTGCGAAAATGCAGCGACACATCGACCGACTTTTCGGAACACATAAAAGCGTCCTTTTGGGCGATCACGCTCTGCCCATCGACAAGATCGATCGGCACCACCTTGCCCGGAAACTCGGAAGCAAAAGCCACGATCCCCTGCCCCGAGGTACAACTGTATTCGACCAGGAACAGCGACTCGCCGGTAAACATGCGGCCGAGCATTTTGCCAATGCCGCCGCTGGCCCTGGTGTCCATCTCGATGTTGGCCGACATCCAGGCCATCCCGCCACTCTCGGAAACAACCGTCTGGCCGGGCTGCAACTGAACGGTCACGGCCTGCAACGTCGTACCGATGAGCTGATATTTGAGGCCAGAACGTCCCTGCCCCGTGTACGAGATCGCCGGATCGGGCAAATCGATCCGCGTCCCCGGCCTGGGAACCACAACAGAGGGCTTGCCAGACGCCTGTGACGAGGTCGATTCGGGCATTTTGGAACCACACTCTGGGCAAAAACGTATCCCCGGCCGCACATTAGCGCCACAATTTGGACACTGCATCGTTTCACTCCTTTGCAATAAAATCAATCTCTCACCCAACTACGTCCAACCCCGGCCACATGTTTCAGAAAATGGTCATCACCCCTGAAAACCGGCCACAAAAGCGCGCAGCGATTCCGCCCGACGTTCGAGCAACGCCAACACCTCCGCCGCCGTGGACAGGTCGTCGTTACGCCCCAACAGTTCCAGGCGATAGGCCGCCGCCCGCGTTGGTTCTGCCGACAGGCTGGCCGCCGCCCCTTTGAGGCTGTGCGCCAGACGCATCACCGTTTCCGCATCCCCTTGCGCAATGGCGTCCTGTATCTGCGGCAGACTTTGAGCCACCTCGTCCAAAAACATGTTCACCAACTCGATCAAAAAGGCGTGATCGCCGCCCAAACGATCCAGCGCCTCGCCGATATCGATCGGCGCCTCGCCCTTGGGCTGAACCGGCGGCTCCGAACCCTGTCCCGGCTGCGCCTTGAGCTTGAGCGTCCGTTGTATGGCCGCAAACAGGTCCTGCGGGCGCAGCGGCTTGCTCACATAATCATCCATACCGGCCTCCAAACACCGCTCCCGGTCGCCTTTGAGCGCGTGCGCCGTCATTGCAATGATTGGCAGCTTGTGCCCGCCGGCGCGGACAATGCGGGTCGCCGTCAACCCATCCATCTTGGGCATTTGCACATCCATCAATACCAGATCAAAGGTATTGTGTTTCAAAATATCCAAGACCTGCAAACCGTTTTCCACCAAAGTGACCGTATGCCCGGCGCGCTGGAGAATCGCCGTCGCCAAACGTTGATTGACCTTGTTGTCTTCGACCAACAAAATGTTCAACGCCTGCTGCGCCGGTTCGGAAACCACGACCTGATCGGCGCGCGCGGCTTTGAAAGCCGGAACCACGCCAATCGCCTCACGCGCCAGCTGGAAAAACGCGCCGGGCAAAATGGGCTTGGTCAGGTATCCGCCCCGCTGCTCCAAAACCCGGAGCGTCTCCTGGTCCGATTGGTTGATCGCAGTCAGGCCAATCAGCGCCGTTTGATCCAGCGCGCGCCGCTGGTAAATAGTCGCCAACAGCTCTTTGGATCGCGTCTGGGCCAAATCCAACACAAGCAAGCGAAATGGACGATCCGAGGAAGCCGCATCGCTCAAACGGGTCAAAGCCTGCTGCATGTTCAACACAGCCGTTGGTTCACATCGCACGGCGTCGAGCCAACGCAGCAAGACATCGCACGTCATCGACTGGCCGCCCACGACAAGCACCGGAACGCCTTGCAGCCCGTCGGTGACAATCGGCGCGCCCCCATCCGGCCGCGCGCCCCGTTCGAGCCACACGGTAAAATAAAAGGTGCTGCCATAGCCGGGGCGGCTTTCGAGCCAGATGCGTCCCTCCATCATCAAGACCAGCTGTCGAGAAATAGCCAACCCCAGGCCAGAGCCGCCGTACCGCCGCGTCACCGAACCATCGGCCTGGGAGAAACTGTCGAAAATGATCGCGTGTTTCTCGGCCGGGATGCCAATTCCGGTGTCGGACACTGAAAACTGGAAACACGTGCGTTGTGCGTCCTGTTCGACCACGCGCACACCAACCAGCACATACCCCTGTTCCGTGAACTTGATCGCGTTGCCCACCAGATTGATCAGCACCTGCGCCAGCCGGAGCGGATCGCCGCAGAGGCGCCAGGGAATGTCCAGCGGCATGTCAAAGACAATTTCCAGCCCTTTTTTCGCCGCTCGATACGCGACCGTGTGCGCCAAATTTTCAAAGACCTGGTGCAAGTTGAAATCGATCGCCTCCAATTCCAACTGCCCGGCCTCGATCTTGGACAGATCGAGAATATCGTCGATCAATGCCATCAACGATTCCGCCGCGCCCTGGACAGAGGTCAGGTAATCTCGCTGCCGGACCGAGAGTTCGGTCTCCAAAACCAACTGGGTCAAACCAATGATCCCGTTCATCGGCGTCCGTATCTCGTGGCTCATATTGGCGAGAAACTCACTCTTGGCGCGATTGGCAACCTCGGCGGCGCGCTTGGCCTGCATCAGCTCGGTCACGTCGATAAAATTACACAAAATACCCTCATACTGCTCGTTTCGATAGATGGGCTGCACGCGCATAAAGAGATCCATCCCCTGCATCGACAGGCTGGTCGACTCGGCCGGATGATCGACCAGGGTTTTCATGCTGGCAATCGTGGCACGCAACCAATCTTGCACCGGTTCGACCGGGCACAACCACAACGTCTGCCCCAAAATATCGCGGCGTTCGCGGCCAATCATCCTGACAAAAAAGTCGTTCACTTCGACAATGCGATCCATCGCGTCGGCAAACACAATCCCCTCTTGCATACCCGAAATCATGGCGCGCAGTTTGGTGCTCTCTCTTTCGGTCACCTGGTGGGCAATAAAGCGTTCCACCTGCATCGCAATGGTTTGCGCCAGGTTGACAAACATTAAAATTTGCCGTTCCGTCCACCGGCGCGCGCGCCGGCAATCGTCGACGCCCACGAAACCATACAAATCGCCCTGCACCCAGATCGGCATCGCCATCAACGCCTTGATCTCTTGGATTTCGAGGATTTCTCGTTCCGGCGACGGGGCTTCGGCCCGAACATCATGCAGGACAATGGGCTGGTTGGTTTGCATCTGGGCATGCCAAAAGCCCAAATTGCGATACGAACGCGCCATCCCCAGCTGCGGCTCGATGCCGGGCGCACACCACTCGTGCGTTTTGACCGTGACCCGCAGCTCGGGATCGTCGGTGAGCAAATAGGCGCGGCTGGTGCTCATTCGCCGCCCCAACATTTCGAGCGCCTGCTCGACAAATTCGTCCAGCGTGCTGGCCTGAAGCGCCGCCGCCGAAAGCCCGCTGAACAATTCATGATAGAGCAGCTCTTCGGACAACCGAACCTGATAATTGTGCTGTTCGGTGACATCCTGGATCAAAAACAACCCGTGCCGCTGCTCTTGAATGATCAACGGAATGCCGCGCACATTGATATATATGGTGCGCCCGGCGCGGGTGACAAAAGCGTCATCGTCCAGAGTACGCGCCTTGCCCCGCAGCACGTCGCGCGCCAAATGCTCCAACCGCGTTTGATCCCCGATAAACGCAAACATGTCCATGCCGACCAGCGCACGGGTATCCCCGGCGAAACCAAAAACATCCAATTGCGCCTGGTTGATCGCCAGGACCTTGCCCCCGTGATCGACAACGACAATGCCGATCGGCGCATTCTCGATCACGCCTTGCAGCACCGAAATCTGGTACGCCTGCTGCCGCTCCAACTCGCGCCGCGCGGTGACATCGGCGCAGATGCCGACAAAACCAATCGCCTCTCCCCAACTATCCGTCACCAGGCTCACGCTTTTACGAACAATGATCTCCCGCCCATCTTTGGTGATATTGCGGCTTTCCACTTCTATCGAATCGTGCGTCTGCAAATAAGCCAACTCGGCCGCAAGGTCTTGCTGCCCGGATTCGGAATACAGCATCCGAATGTGCTTGCCAAAAACCTCGCCGGACATCCACCCCCAGGTCTGCTCTGCGCCGCGATTCCAAAAAGCGATCCGCGCGTCAGAGGTATAGCTGATCACCGCGTCGGACACCTGATCGAGCAATGAAGCCTGGTATCGAATCTGGGCCTCGATCGCGCGCTGATCCGAAATGTCGCGATAGGTACACACAATACCCACCAACTTGTTCTCACCGTCATAAACCGGCGAGGCGGTCAATGCGCAGGGAAAAGTCCATCCATCCTTGTGCCTGACCGTCAGCGAACCGCGCCACGTCTCTCCCCGCAAAGCGGTGGGAATGACCGTCTGATAAAAGGCCTCGGCGTCCTGCCAAAACACGCCGGCGTCGGCGCGCCAATCATCCAGAGCATAGCCCGACATTCGCGCCAGAGCCTCATTTTGAAAAACAACCCGTCCCTCACGATCAATGATCCCGATCCCGTCGCCGCTCTGCTCAATCGCCTGCGCCAAAATGTGCATCCGATCGCGAAAAAATGCAGGTTCAGACACCAAACTCGCTCCCAACATCTCCAACTCGTAGATGGAAATTACACCTTGCCGAAAAACCAGGCCCCCACCGTGGCATTCCTGGCACTTGCGCCGTCGAATTTTTCAGCGGACTCGTTCATGGTATCACACTTGAATCAAAAGAGCAACGCGCCCCAAATCCGACCTGGCGAGATTTGCAAGAAACATCGAGCTATGCTATAATCCTGACCGAGTACCGGGATGATGCTCCCGGTATTGTGTTGTATGATAGAATACGAACCCGAGCCGGAAGGATGGTAGTTAATATGTCAGAGTTGATGCGATCTCTAGAATACGAATATGCACAGCCCAACCCCAATATCCCCCCCATCGGCGCCGGAGACACGGTCCGCGTCCATGTGCGCATTGTCGAAGGAAACCGCGAGCGCGTCCAGGTCTTTCAGGGCACCGTCATCCGCACCCGCAAAGGCGGCGTCAACGCCAGCTTTACCGTGCGGCGCATTGCCGCCAACGGCATTGGCGTCGAACGCACATTCCTGCTCCACTCACCGCGCCTCGAAAAGGTCCAGGTACTGAGACACGCGCACGTGCGTCGAGCCAAACTGTACTATTTGCGGGAACGCCGTGGTAAATCGGCCAGACTGCGCGAAAAACGCAGATAACCCTGGGCAAAGAAACAACCCGTTCAACCACATAACAACGAAAAAAGCGCAAATCATACTTGGGCTTTTTTTGATCGCCATATCGAGTCTACTGAACCCAGTCCGAGGTCTCGATGAACAACCAAAACCACATCCCCGTGATCGGCATTTTTGCACACCAGATTCACCGGCCAGAACAGCCCACCTCGCCGCCAATCGACGGCCTGTACGGCGACTATTGCCGCGCAGTTGCTCTGGCCGGCGGCGCGCCGCTATTAATCCCGCTGAAACTCTCCGAGCCGGCCTGGCGCTCCATCTATGAACGGCTGGACGGCCTCTTGTTTCCCGGCGGCGTCGATGTCGCGCCATCGTTTTACGGCGAGCCGCCCCATCCGCAATTGGGCAAAATCGACGATGCACTAGATAAAGCCGAGATGCTATTTGCGCGCTGGGCGCTGACCGACGCCCTCCCCATCCTCGGCATTTGCCGCGGCATCCAACTGCTCAACGTCGCCGCCGGAGGCGCCCTCTACCAACACATCCCCGCACAAATCCCCAATGCGCTCACCCACGCCTGGCCCGACACCTCGGACGCGCATCGGGTCGACATTGACGCCGGAACCCGTCTGGCCGCAGCGCTGGGCGCAACCAGTTGCCAAACGAACAGCCGCCACCATCAGGCGATCAAAACCCTGGCGCCGCGATTTATCGTCACCGCCCGCGCGCCGGACGGCGTCATCGAAGGCATCGAACGTCCCGACGCGCCCTTTATCGTCGCCGTGCAGTGGCACCCCGAAAATATGGCCCCCACCAACCCGCTGATGCTGCGCCTGTTCCAGGCTTTTGTCCGGGCATGCCAGACCAGGAACGTGCCGGAAAACCCGCCAACCGCAGAGAGCGCAAAGAAATAAAACATCGAGCAGCACCGTAAATATTTGCAAACACAAAACGATCTCGGCCTCCTGCCCCGCGTTGCTTCGCCAGATTTGGCAATCCAAGCCGGGCAGTCCGGGATAATTTAAATCCCGAAACTCTAAACGTCGAGCGCGGCCCGCCGGTGACGGCGGCGCAGCCACTCTTGATACCTGGGCAGCGCCACGGCATACGCCCAATACAACAAACGTGCGGCGGGATAATCGTATGCGCCAATGTGCGGCGTAAATTGCGCCCCCAAACCCTGCTTGAAACGCCACACGCCCCACATGCGATCCGACGGGTTCAACACATCCGGCGCGCCCCACATGTCATAAACCGTACAGCCCACCGACCTGGCCCAGCGGATCGCCGCCCACTGAAGGGCATAATTGGGCATGCGGTTGCGATGACGGCTCGTCGATGCGCCATACATGTACCACACCTTGTCGCCCAACCGAAACAAAATCAACCCGGCCACAGGTTCGTGCGCCACCTCGGCCAAGATCATTTGCGCCATGCCCGAATCCATAAACGTTCGCCAAACATCGTCATAATACGCAAAGGGGCGAATCAAAAACCCGTCGCGCCGTCCGGTCTCGGCATACATCTCGTAAAACAGGGAAATATCTCGCACCGCGCCCATCCGGACATCGACCCCTTTGCGTCCGGCGAGGCGAATGTTATAGCGCGTCTTGCTCTTCATCCCGGCCAACAACTCTTCCAGAGTGGGCGTCAGATCGAGCAGCGCGGTGTTGCGAAACTGAATCTGCTCGCCAGAATAACGCCACCCGCGCCGGGCCAGCGCCCCGGTCACGGCCGGCAAATTCGTGTCCGGGTCGATCTTGAGCAAAATTGCGCGCTGCCGGCGCGCAAATTGCTCCAAATCATCGACCACCCGATCAAACAATGCCGGCCGGGCATAATCCAGTGCCGGGCCTTTGGGCGCATACAAAATGCGCCACGGCGTGTGCGGCAGCGAGCGACGCAAAACTTGGGCCGCCCCAACCGCGCACCCATCCTGCTCCCACAACAAACGCACCGGCGTCCACCGGTGCCGGCCCTTGACCTCTCCCCACTCCCAACTTTGCAAGACATGGCCGGCCGGCAAAGTCAGCAAAGCCGCATTCCACTGCCGAGAATCATTGACCAGACGACATGTCGTCATCACCGGTTCACCCTGCATATTTGAACCTCAAGGCCAGGCGATACAAAGCATAAAGCGGTTTGTTGTATATACAATCCCACGCGCCGGCATAGCGCACCAGCCGCCCGCCAAAACCGCGTTTGAAGCGATACACCCCCCACAACCCGTCACGGCGCCCGGTAAAATGTGCTTCCAGCGTCTGCTCGTCCTGATCGGGCACGCCCCACAGATCATACTGCGTGCAGCCGCGCGCCTTGGCCCAGCGGATGGCCGCCCACTGCAAAGCATAGGCGGGCATCTTGTCGCGGTGTTCGTTGCTCGACGCGCCATAAATGTACCACGCCTTGTCGCCCAACACAAAAACAATGATCGCGGCCAACGTCTGCCCCTGATAGGTCGCCAAAAAAAGGCGCGCCATATCTCGAGGCGCAAACAGCTCAAAGACGCGCTCATAATACGCGGGCGAATGTGCGACAAACGCATCTCGCTCGGTGGTCACGGCCAGCAGGCGATTGAAAGCCGCGACATCGCCGCGATCGCCCACCCGCACCTGCACCCCTTTGCGCCCGGCGAGGCGAATATTGTAGCGCGTCTTGCTCTTCATCCGCCGCAAAATCTCGTCCTCGCTGCCGCCAAGATCGAGCAAAATGGTTCGCGGCGGCTGTACGGTATGATCGCTGCGCCTGAACCCGTACCGCCCCAGATCGGCCGCCCCCTGGGTGACGAGCAAATTTGGCTCGACCTTGAGCAAAATCGCCCGTCTGGCGCGGCAGAGGCGATGAATGGCCGCAAACAGTGTCTGCGCCGCCTCGAGGTGTGCAAAATCGAGCAGCGGCCCCCTGGGAAGATAGGCCCTGCTCCAGCCGGCAACCAGGCGTCGAAAGAAAATCTGCGCCCCGGCCACAACCCCCTCCGGCCCCTGCACCACAACGCGCTTCACATCCCACCCAAACTCGGCCTGGTGAACGCCCCACAGCCCAGTTTGCAAAATATGCCCGCGCGCATGGGCGGCGACGAATCGATCCCACACCTGATCCGGTACCCGATCGACGATATGCACGATTGACGACTTTCCTTTCCGGGGCCGGCCTGCCGGCACACAAACACGGAGACCGCCGGCTCTAGATCGGCGCTCTCCGTGTCTGGACAGCCAACCTCTGGCAAATTAGATGTCTTGGGTCAATTCCAACAAAATCTGCTTGATCACCATCGCGTCGGTGGCGATACACTGCGCCACCTTGACCGCAGGCTCGAGCGCCAACACGGCGCGCAATTCCAGCGGCGAGATCGCGCCGGGCAGGTCTTGCTTGTTTGCGGCGACAATGAACGGCACATTCTCAAAGCCCCTGAACAATTTGATCAGCTTTTTGGCCGTGTCGAACGTCTTGGCGTCGGCGCTATCCACCATGACCACAAAGCCATCCATTTCCTTGGCCAAAATATCCCACATAAAGTCAAAACGAGGTTGTCCGGGCGTGCCATAGAGTTGAATGGTCATCCCCTTTAACGTCGTGCGCCCGTAATCCATCGCCACGGTGGTCTCTTCTTTGCCCGGCAGCGCGTCGCGCGTCAACTTGCGCTCGGTAGCCACCACCTCGATCTCGCTCACCGCTTTGATAAACTCGGTCTTGCCGGCGCTAAATGGCCCGGTGACAACAATTTTAAGCATCCTCTCCATACCGCTACTCCTCGGCCTGCTGACGAAAGTCGATAAACTGGTAGCCAATGCCGCGTTCGGTCAAAATATACTGCGGATCCGCCGGATCGACCTCGATTTTCTCGCGCAGGTACCTGATGTACAACCGCAAATATTGAATCTCGTCCCGGTACTCGAACCCCCACACTTTGGAAAGCAACGTCTCCCGGCTCATCACCCAGCCCGCATTGTTCACCAGGTGATAAAGCAAGCGATACTCGGTGGGGCGAAGTCCGATCTTTTCCCCATCGACCCACACCTCGTGCTGTTGAAAGTCGATGGACAAGCGATCGTCGATTTTGACAACCTTTTTCTCCATCATCGAAGGCATGGTATTGCGCCTCAACAACGCCTTGATCCGGCTCGCCAACTCGCGGGCCGAAAAGGGTTTCGTGACATAATCGTCCGCGCCCAGCTCTAAACCGCGAATCTTGTCTTCCTCTTCTCCTTTGGCCGTCAACATGATCACGGGCACGTTCGACATTTCACGAATATGCTGCAAAGTCTCAAACCCATCCACTTCGGGCATCATCACATCGAGCAAAACCAGGTCGGGCAGCTCGTCGCGCACCTTTTCCAACGCATCCAGGCCGCTGACGGCCTCGATAACCCGGTACCCCTCCAGCTCGAGGTTCATACGGATGAACCTGGTCATTCTCGGCTCGTCATCGACGGCCAAAATCAAACGCTTTCCAGATGACTCGATCATTCCTCTATCCAGAGAATTCTCCCTATGCGATTCAGAAACCTGGTTCTTTGGTCAAAAAACCCGATTTCCCGGCGTTCACCCCAAATCCAATCACACACATTACGTGCGGAAAAAGAGATCGATCTCGCCGCGCGCTTCTTCGCTGGGCATAACCTCGATAAAGCTGATCCGGTGCCAGGGAAAAATGATCGAGATCGCCTCATCTGCGACATAGCGCAACGGCTTGCCATCGCGTCGACGCGGGTTGGTAAACGTAATCGACTGATGCATCGGGTCGGGCAGCTCTTCGACCTCGGCCACAAACGGATCTTCACCTACAATATGAGCCACAACCGTTGTCGGCATCACACACTCCTCTATACCTGCGCCGGCCGGCGCTAATCAAAATGAATGGTCAGCGATAGCTTGCTCATCCGAATCTCGTCTTTATCTTTCAAGGCATGTGGCAAATAAGGCGTCAGACGCCGACCATTCAAAAACGTCCCGTTCAGACTGCCCAGGTCTTCGAGAAAGAGCGAGTCGCCTTTGCGCGTGATCTTGGCATGGCGGCGAGACACCCCCTTGGCCAACCCCTGATCCTCGGTCAAATCGATCTCGGGAAATGTCGCGCTCGTCGCGTCCAGACGCCCGATGTTGATCTCTTTGTGCATCGTCAACTCGATCTGTCGGCCGCTATCCAAAATCAATGCGCGCAGCTTGATCGGGCGCGCGTTAGCCACATCCAACGCCTCTTCCAAATCCAGGTCGGCCTCCATCCAGGCCACTTGTTCGACGGCCAACGAGTCCGTTCGCTTTTGCCCTTCGACCAACAGGTACGCGCCGCACTCGTCACAAAACAATGTGTTTTCAGGATGATTTTTTCCACACGAGGGGCATTTAATCATATCCGACCTCCTTGGGCAACGTCGAGAGGCTGCGCGTGCCGTACCGAATCCTTTTCCGGCCTTCTGGTGACAGATGCCCGGTTCGAGCAAGCCGCCCCGCTTCCAACAGCGCCGCTTTGGCAAGTTCGTTCTCGCCCAAATTGAGCAGTCGCGTCGCCATCGTCTCCAATCGCTGGCTGGCCCGTTCGACATCACCCCGTTCCAGTTCATTCATCGTCTTTTCCTGCATCTTGAAAATCGCCAATTTGCTCAAAATGCCCATAATTTTGGAGGGAACGGATTGACCGGCGCCAACGCTCTGCGCAAACTCGACTTCGACGTCGGCGCGAAGCCGGTCGCGGGAACGGCGCAACGCCGGAATATCGGCGGTCAGGTCCAGCCGGGCCAGCCGCACGCTGCCGGCCTCTTGCGCGCCGATCAACAATGACAAGAGGAGGACACAAGGCTGATCGGTGCCCAATTGTCCCAAAACCAGCGACCCATTGTTCAGAGACATCCGTTCAAGATATGGAGAGACACGGAATGCTTCATGCAAACGAACATTCTCGGCAAAATTCAGTTTCAGGTCGAGATCGCGGGCAATCACCGCCGACAGCGAATGAATGCAATCACGGAAAAACGTGGTCACTTTGGCCGCAGAGTCGATATACATCGACGTGCCGCCGCTCTGGCGAGCAATTTCATCGAGCAGTTTGTCGTTCCAGTCCTGACCAATGCCCATGGTGCTGATCCCAATCTTGCGCAAACTGGCCGCTTTGGACTCTTCGACACACTGCTCTTCATCGCCATAGGTTTGCCCATCGGTCAACAAAATCAAGTGATTGACCATATCCGGCGAGCGCCAGCGATCGATCTCACCCAGCCCCATCAAAATGCCCTGCAAAATCTCGGTGCCGCCCGAACTGCGCAACGTGCTCACCCGCGACTTGGCAAATGCCTTGTTAATGTTGGACTGCCCCGGAATCACCACTTCGGCCCGGTCGCTAAACGCGACCAGCGAAAACACATCGGCTTCGTCCAAAAAATCAATGATGAAATTCGTCGCGTCTTTGACCCGTTGCAACCGGACGCCCTGCATCGACGTGCTGCGATCGATGACCAGGCACAGGTTGAGCGGCAATCGCTTCACCTCGGCATCCAGACGGGGATAAATTTCAAGTAACAGATAAAGGGCTTGTTCTTCGTATAAAATGGGAAGAATTTGATGACTGAGGGTTTGCTTCATGACCAAAATCGAGCGGCTGGTCAAACCTTCGGCTTCACGCCAACGATCATATTCGGCCTTTTGCTTGGGATCGTTCAAAATTTCATAGGCCGCCTGTATCTTGCGAAAACGTTCCGCTGCATCCGGCTCGGTGCTGACATCGGGATGGAAACGCCTGGCCAGAATCCGGTAGGCGTTTTTGATCTCTTGCAACGTTGCAGATGAATCGAGATTCAACTCTGCATAATAATCTTTGTGAACATCCATACCCGTTCTCTTTCCTGGTCTCAATTTGATCCATGTCACTGCCAGAGCGCGTTTTTTTTACACCCGAACCTGGATTGCCTTGCTGCGCGCGCAGTGAGAGTGTCGGCGGCCGGTCTAGCTCTTTCGCCCCTTGACCTGAACCAAAACAGCGGTAATATTGTCTTCGCCCCCATTTTCATTGGCCTGCGCGATCAGCCGCTGGCAGGCCGCCTGTGGAGATGATTCCGCGTTGACGATCGCCAAAATATCCGCTTCGGGCACCATCCCCCATAACCCATCACAGCACAACAGCAGCGAACTGTTGGCCGGCAACGACTGCAAATAGGTCTCCACCTCCAAATTACCCGCGCGCCCCACAGCGCGATACAAAACATTACGCTGTGGATGCGTCTTGGCCTCCTCCGGCGTCAGCTGCCCCAACTCGATCAACCGGTTGACCAGGGAATGATCCTGGGTGATCTGGCGAATACTGCTCCGGTTGATCAGATAAGCCCGGCTGTCACCGACGTGGGCAATAAAAGCGTTGCTGCCCAGCACAAAAGCACAGGTCAACGTCGTCCCCCCCTTGGGAAACATTTCGTGAACCTGTCCATTGGCCGCGACAAGCGCCTCGGTCAAAACCTGGTTGATCGGATTGCGGTTTGCCGAACGACCAGTGTCGGCCAAAAATGGTTCGTAAATTTCGCGCAGAATCCAATTGGCCACCATCCGCGTTGCCAAAGCGCTGACCTGCTCGCCGTTGGCATGCCCACCCATCCCATCGGCGACGATGTACAGGCCCAAGGTTTGCAAATCATCTTCCTGAGACAAGAGCGCATTCAAGGTAAACAAGGCATCTTCATTGTGGTCGGGAACACGCCCTTTATGCGTTGCCGCGCCCACCACCAGGCTCAACTGGCCGCCCGGATCGACCGTCGGCATGGACATGGAAGCGGGTTGTTTTTTGGCAAAAAGTCTTTTGAACAATTCCATAACCGGGTATCCTCTCCCACTCCAGGCAGGCGCCGCCTGTTTACGGCGGCGCTAGACAGGCGGCGCCGGACGGACGCGCCAGTTCCTGTTTGACCAAAGGACGCCGCAGGCGTCCCGGATACGCTTCCAGGGATCAACGCAACAACGCAAACACCTTGCCACTGCGATCGGCGATAAAAACATGATCCTCCCACACCGTCGGGCTGGACGAAATTTTACTGCCGGTGTTAAACTTCCACAACAAATCACCAGAGCGGGCGTCCAAACAATACAAGTGCCCATCGACCGAGCCAATGTACACCGCCTCTTCCGTCACCACCGGCGATGAGCCGATTGGCCCCTCCGAGTCAAACTTCCAGATCACATGCCCCTTGGCATAATCCATCGCATAAACGCTGCCATCTTGAGAGCCGACATACACAATTCCCAACGGCTCGGAAATGGCCGGCGACGAGGTGACAATGTTGCGCGTGCGCTGTTTCCAAACGGCATAACCCGACTCGGCGTCGATGGCGTACACATTCCAGTCCATCGACCCGACGTAAACATTGGTCTCGTACACCGACGGGGAGGACAATACCGGCCGGTTGGTCTTGAATTTCCACTTGAGTTTGGAAGATTGGATGTCGATGGCATACACGTTGGTGTCATCGGCGCCAAAATAAACCAAACTGCCAAAAATGCAGGGTGAAGAACGAATCGGCTCTTCGACTTCAAACTTCCACACCTCACGGCCATTTCGCGCATCCAGGTTGTACAAATAGTGATCGTCAGAACCGACGAACACGTGCTGCATTGCCACCCTGGGAGAGGAACGAATGTGCCCGCGCGTCCTGGCCGACCACACAATGCTGCCACTGTCTCTGGTTACGGCGCGGATCATTTGGTCTTCGGAACCGAAAATAACAAAATCCTGCCACACACAAGGCCAACCGGTCACGCCATCTTCGGTGGGATATTTCCACACAAACGTCCCTTCGCGGGCATCCAAAGCATACAGGTTGTGGTCATAAGAGCCAATGTACAACATTCCATCCACAATCACCGGCGATGAGGTGATCATGTCCTCGCACACAAACTCCCACACGGGCAGCACATTGCCCGTCTCGGCAAAAGCCAGCGTCGAGGTGGCAAAAGCGACCGTCGAAGGACGCTCGCCAGCCGGCAGCGACGGCGCGACGCTGCTCGAAGGCATCGCCATCGCCGTCGGTCTGAGCAAATCTTGCAGCGCCCGCTTGAATTCCTGCGCGCTCTCGAACCGCTTTTCGACCTCATATTCCAGCGCCTTGTTCACGATCGATTCGAGCCTTTGGGAAACCTCTGGATTCAATGACCGAATCGGGCGTTCGTGAAAGGTAAAAGGCGGTTCTTCCTGCGGATCATGCTTGGTCAACAGATGGTGCATCGTCGCGCCCAGCGCGTACAAGTCGCCGCGCGGTTCTGCCGCGCCGCGATACTGTTCGGGCGGCGTATAGCCCTCGGTGCCGATCATGGTGCCGCGCTGCGCGCCCTGAAAGACCTTGGCGATACCAAAGTCGATCAAAACAATGCGGTTATGTTGATCCAGGATAATGTTTGAAGGCTTGAGGTCACGAAAGATGATCGGTTCCGGCTCGTGCGTGTGCAAATAACTCAACACATCGCACACCTGGATGGCCCAATTGATCACCTTTTCCTGGGCAATCGGGCCAGAACTCTGTTCGATGAGTACTTCGAGGTTTTGCCCGTCGATAAACTCCATCACCAAATAGGTGCGATCACCCTCGCTAAAATAGTCAAAAACCTTGACCACCGCGTGGTGATTCAAAGAGGCCAGCACATTGGCCTCGCGATCAAAGTGCTGGCGATACAAATCGCGCAAACGCGCGTCGGGCGCGGTATTAAACATCTCTTTGACCGCACAGATTCTGGACGCTTTTTCAAAACGGAGGTCTCGCGCTTTGTACACCATCGCCATCCCTCCGCTGCCCACACTGCCCAAAATCTCGTACCGCCCTTGCAGGACCACCCCCGGTTCGAGTATCCCTTCGGCGCCCAACTGATCGAGATTGGTTGTTGCTCGCAACGTCTTTGCAGGTGACATGAACGATCCCCCATCTATGACCTATACAAATCGTAACGACTCGGCCTACACGTGGTGAAAATGAGTAGCTGGCGCAACCCCAAAAAACATAAATATACAAATCCGGCAATAGGCGCACCATTCACTTGTCAATTATAACACACCTTGTCTGGTTTTTGCAAAAGCGATTCGGGTATCACCTGGAAAGCTCCAGAATTCAAATTATCCCAACCTGCTCGGCTTGAATTGCCAAATCCAAGCCTTACCACACCTGCACCACAATCCACGGCGTCACCCAGACCTCTAGCATAGCGGCGACAACCAGCAGCGGCAGCACCAGGAACAACAAAACCTTGATAAAATCGGCGACGGCCAGCAGCACACCGTGCGAAAGCGTCATTCCGGGCGGCGGGGCAATGACCGCGGCGCCCAGACGCAAAGCCATGCCGGTGGCAACGATCGCCGCCGGCAACTCGACCACCCCGTGCGGCAGGATAAAAGTTGCCAAAAAGAGCCACGAATTGGCCCCCATCGACGGCATCTCGCCGGCAAAAACGCCAATGATCGCGATGGGGATCATCAACAGCACCAGCGCAATCGTGCCAAAAGAAAAAAGCCCCAGCAGCGCCTCCAACGCCAGCACGCGCAGATTGTGCGACATGATCCCCCAAACGTTGAAACCGGGCAAAAACCCAACATCGGGAATATCCTTGAACGCATCTTGAGGCACATCCAGATCGACAAGCCCCGGCGGCAGCGGAAACTTGAGCGCATAGCCCCAGCCCACGACAAAAGCCACCACCTGTGCCATCGCGGCCACCGCAATCGGAACCAAATTGCGCCTGAGGATCAACGGCAAATCATGCCGGTAGACGCGCCGCAAGGAAAAAGGCCGGTCGCGCAGCGGCGACCCCGGCGGCGGCGACAGGAAATAATTGGTAAAATAACGCCACACCTTGACCACATTCAACTCGTCGATGTCGCGCCCCAACAACTCTTCGCGGTTGAAAATGCGGACGCCCATGCGCACCAACACGAGATCGACGGCGATCAATGCGGCGACAAACCACCACAACACGTCATACTTGGCCCAAAACATGATCATGCTCTCGGCCTGCACCAACAAGGTCATCGGAATGATGATAAAACTGGCCAGGATATTGGCCGCGCGCACGCTGGTCGTTTGACTGGACACGACGACCGCGCCGGAGACCATCACCAACGCCTCGGCGGTGGTCAGCACGACAACCTGAAGCAGCAAGGTCAAGGACGGCACCCACTTGAGGCCAAAAAACAGCCCGCTCAGATAAACCGCCAGCCCCAGGTACGAGGCGCACAGCGGCGGGATCAGCGCCGCCATCGCCTTGCCCCAATACAACTCTTGATTGGTCAACGGGGTTGCCAGCAACGGCTCCAAACTGTGCCGTTCCTTTTCACCGACAAACGTCTCCAACGCGATCACCAGCGAAAACGAGATCGGAAAAAAGCCGACGATCATTAACAAAAATGGGATCAACCGCTCGCCAATGATCTCGCCGCCCCAGCGCTTGACCCAATCTTGGGCCAGGCCGGCCGTAAACTGCATCAATGCCGGAAAAACCAGCGTCAACAAGGCGATCGGCGCCATCAACCGCCAGTCGCGCACGGTATCGCGCACCTCACGGCGCGTGATGATCCACGATCGCTTGAATGACGAAACAGTATTTTGAACCATTGTACGCATATTAACGCTCATTTCTATCGCACCAACCTCACTTCTTCGGCGCTGGACACCTTTTCGACCACCCGCAAGTAAACATCTTCCAGGCTTTGCGGCGACTCGCTCAGAGTCACGACCTGGTATCCGGCACGCCCTAGCCGTTCCAAAAGCGCGGGGTTGATCCGGCGCGGATCGTCCGTCCGGTAACACAACCAGTCTTTGCCCTGCGATTCGACCTCGATCAAATCCCGGACGACATTGGCCACGCCATCGACCGAATGAGCCAGACGCAGTTCCATCAACGGCAGGCCGAGCAGGTCTCGCTTGAGTTGCCCGGCTGTCCCGCGCGCGACAATCTCGCCACGACGAATGATCGCGATCCGGTCGGCCAACATTTCGGCCTCGGCGAGATTGTGGGTGCAAATAATGATCGCCCGCTGATTGCTGCGCAGCGTCAAAATCGCGTCCCTAACCTGCTTGGCGCTGTGCGGGTCCATCGCCGAAGTCGGCTCGTCGAGCAGCAACACGGGTGGATCGTGCAGCATCGTCCGAATCAGCGCCATTTTCTGCCGCATACCCTTGGAATACTCGCCCAGCCGAAGACGCCACACCTCATCCATGCCAAATTGAGTCATCAGCATCTCGCCGCGCTCCGTGCGGGTCTGCTTGTCCATGCCCTGCAATTCACCAAAGAAATGAATGTATTCCCAGGCCCGCATCCGCGAGTACAAACCGGGCATTTCGGTCAACACCCCCACCAGGCGTCGCACCACGACATCCTCCTGAACCACGTCGTGCCCGTCGATCCAGGCACGCCCGTGGGTTGGCTTTAAAATCGAAGCCAGCATACGCACGGTGGTCGTCTTGCCCGCGCCGTTGGGACCCAACAATGCCAGTATCTCGCCGGTCTTGACATGCAGATCGATCCCCTTGACCGCGACAAAATCATCGAATTGTTTATATAACCCTTGTGTACGAATCATAAACCATCCTCAACCAACCGATCCCATTTTTTGCAGTATCGTCAATCTATGTTATACTGTTACCGTTCGACCAACCACCAGGTCGGCGAACCCATACTCGTTTGATCATTATACCAGTTTTTACAGTCAGGGACAATAGATATGGAAACGTTATCTCCAGCACAACGCTTTGCCGCTATCGCCATCGGCCTGGTCTTGACGGCAATGATCGCCATTTGGGTCTTGCCGTGGGCCGGCGAGCAGATCGTCGCCCGGCTGCCGCCGACGAAAACACCGCTGCCGGCGACCCCCACGCCGACGATCACCCCCACAGCCACACAAACCCCCGGCCCAACGCCGACGCCAACACTTGCCATCACGCCGCCGCCGCGAGCCGTGCTGTTGGAACCGGCGACGTATGAGGTGCAAGCGCCCGACAACTGCAACCTGGCCCCGTTGGGCATTACGCTCAGCCATTGGGGCTACACCGGCACCCACGAAACCATCGAGCCGCTCCTCTGTCCGGGCAACATTGATGCATTCGTCAACCCGGACGAACTGGCCGCATACGCCTCGTCGCGCGAGCTGACCCTCTTTAGCGGCGTCAATGGCGACCTGGAAACATTGCGCCGGTTCCTGGCCAACGGCTTTCCGGTGATCGTCTCGCGGTGGATGACAACCACCACCAACATCACCCGCGCCCGCTACCAGCTGGTGCGCGGATACGACGACACAACCAGGCTGCTGACCATACACGAATTTGCTGCCGGCCCGGACATCGACCTGCCATACCGCGACATGCAGCAATCGTGGGACGCGCTCAACCGGCAATACATCCTGGTTTACCCGCCGGAACAGCAGCCCAACGTCGATGCCATCCTGGGCGTCAAGTGGACACAAAAATCAATGTGGCAAGATGCACTAGATCGAGCCAAAGACCAATTGAGCGACGACGATCAAAACCCATTCATCTGGATGAATCAGGGCAGCGCGCTCCTGGCGTTGGAAAAATACGAGGACGCCCAGGCCGCGTTCGATCAAGCGCAAAAACTGGGGCTGCCCACCAAATTGCTGCGCTATCGATTTGACATTTACCAATGCCTGTTGGCGCTCGAGGAATACGAAAACCTGCTGACCCTCACCCAGAGCGTCATCGACGACGGCGCCAACGTTGAGGAAATCCATCTCTATCGCGCCCAGGCCTACACCGCGCTGGACGACACGGCCAACGCGCGCCTGGAATACCAACGCGCGCTCGAAATCCACCCCCAGTGGTCGCCGGCGCAAAAAGGCCTGGACTCGCTGCCGCAGTAAGACTCTGGTTTTTCAAATGTCCCACAACTCGCACTAGAGCAAGTTGTGGGTTTCATTTGCTTTGTAGCATCGGCCCTCGTGGCCGTTTGGGCCGGTTCCACCCGTCTATGCGCCGCCCACGAGGAGGATGCTACAGACGCCCAAACCATTTGAAACACCCCCCAATTATTTTTCTGGAATTGCCCCAAAG
Organism: uncultured Anaerolineae bacterium; assembly: GCA_964481205.1. Classification (GTDB taxonomy): domain Bacteria; phylum Chloroflexota; class Anaerolineae; order JAFGEY01; family JAFGEY01; genus CAYRXM01. The sequence goes on from CAYZYE010000009.1 coordinate 31,985, forward strand.
ATCGGCCACAAACACAAAACAGGCATACGATACAGTAAGCATCGTATGCCTGTTCTATATGATCGAGCATAGCAATTGGAGCTGCCCGCCCCGCAGCCTCGGAATCCCCATCCCTAACCCGAGACCTGGTTTCGTGTCAGGACGCCACAAGCTGGATACCCATCAAGAAAATCGCCCGGTGTCTTGATGACACTGGGCGATTTGTCATTTTCCGTGGCGCGATCCGCTACTTGGCGATGCCCTTTAGACTATAGTATGCCGGGCGGGGACATCCATCCGGGTTGGCAATAGCCCACCAATACCCATCATCGTTCATCGTCCAGCGCGCGTTGGTCAGCGGCACAAACATGACACCCATCCAGCCCGACCAATGGTCTTTGGCCCAACGATAGGCGCGCCGCAAATAATCGCCCTGGATGTCTCTGGACACGGCAGCCCATTTGTAGAGCGAACGCTCGCGGGTGTCGGTCGTCCAGCCCATCCTGGTCACGGCCCACTGCTTGTTGTCTTTGGTCCAATGCGGCGGCGTTTCTCCTTGAATGGCGTGCAGCACCTCGACGGAACGAAAACACCAGGTGCGATTCAATTCTCGCGTGGCCGGAAAGTTGTTGTTCATCTCGGCGCGCGCGGCCTCGTCGGGGGTGTTTTCGGGCGCAGCCTTGAACCCAAGCGCCTGGATGCCAAAGACATCACACGTCAGCTTGGCTTCGGTCTCGAAATACAAAGTCTTGAAAAACACTTCCGGCGGCATCGACGTACTATCATACTGTGCGGTTTGCACCAACCCTCCGGAAATGATCATCACGAACGGATCCTGTTCCTTGGCATACCAGTATGCGTTTCTCAACATCTCGGCATAGCGATATGGATCCGGGCTTTGCCCGCCCCAGTTTCGACTCACGTTGGGACCGGGCCAAATCTCGTAGGCGCGCACCAATCCCTTGTAACGCCTGGCGATGGCGCTCATAAAGTCGGCAATATCGGCCATATTGCGCGGCGGGCCGTTGACCGGATAGCCGTCGCCGGCCCAATCGGGCTGCAAAGAGATGGCAACGGCCAGGTCGAGGTTGTACTTGGCCGCCATACCAACGATGCGGTCCGCCTCGCCCCACATAAATTTGCCCTTTTCCACTTCGATCTCGCGCCAGGGGAACAACTGTTTGACCCACGTAAACCCTGCTTCTTTGACCAAACGCAAATCGCGGTCGGTAACACAGTCCCCGACGTTCCAGACATTGATCTCCATACCATATTCCGGGCTGTTCATCTGAAGCGGTTTGACCGGGCCGGGCGCCGGCAGCGGGATCGCGCCCAGCGGGATCGGCGTCACCGTCGGGATACGGCACTTGGGCGGCGCGGGCGTGGACTTGAGCGGCGCGGGCGTGCATTGCAGCGACGTGGGCATCGCGGCGACGGTCTTGGTTGCAGCGGCAGCCCTGGTTGCGACGGCGGTTGTCGTGGCCGTGGGCGTTGCCGTGGGCAAAGCGCTTGACACAGCTTTGGTCGGCGTCGGGGCGGCGGCGTCTGCGCCAGGGATAAACAATGTCTGCCCGACGTAAATCAGCGATGGATTGGTCAGATTGTTGATCTGAGCCAATGTCCACGAGCTGACCTGGTATTGATAGGCTATTTTAGCCAACGTATCGCCGGCGCGCACGACATAGTACACGCCTTCTTTGGGCAGCGCCGGTGAAGCGGTGGGAATGATCAAAACCTGGCCGACATAGATATAGGAAGGATTGACCAACTTGTTGGCTTGAACAATGGCATGCACCGTAGAATGATAACGGACGGCCAATGAACTGAGCGTATCACCCGACTGTACGAGATGGCGCACCGCATCGCCGCTGGGTTCCGCGCTCGGCCCCGGCGTCAAAGGGATCACCAATCGCTGCCCCACATAAATACGATTGGGGTTGGCAAGGTGATTTGCAGCGACAATGTCCTGGATGCTGACACCATAACGCTTCGAAATGGAGGTCAAGTTCTCCCCCCACTGGACAATGTGAATCACTGGACCGTGCATTGGCGGCGCGGCAGCGGCGCCAGCCGGCCAGATCAATGACGCGACGATGATAATCACAAATACACACATGACCTGAATTTTTTTGCTCATTCCACTCTCCTTTTGTGCCTGCATCAAAAGGGTGCATTGTATAGCTTTGGTGGATAATTTGATTTTATTATGGTCAACTAGCTTACTCTATTCTATCAAAAATGAACAATTATGTCAAGAAGCAGTTGCACTCGGGGATACTTTACTTTTGGGACGAAACCGGGCCTCGGAATAGGGATCCCGAGGCTGCGGATTGGACAGACCGTGGCGGCGGAATCCCCACCTGTGGTGGCGGAATCCCCATTCCACCACCCCCCGACCCCCAAATTGAGATGCACCCCATCGTGATCTGTGGTTGCCCATTTGGCATGGACTGTGGTATAATGGTGGGCGAGAGGAGAACATTTGAGCTATGAAAAGACGCACCATTCGTACCGGCAAAACTTCGCGCCGGTCGACGACAACAAGCCGCAGTAAAACGGGTCGTTCTCGCTCCACAAAGAGCACATCTACATCACGTCGCCCCCCGTCGCGCCGGAACGCCAAATCGCGGGAACCCTGGTTCGATCTCTCGGCCATTCTCCGCGCCGAAGTGATCGGCATCATCTTGTTGGCCGTGGCGATTCTCACATTGCTCAGTTTTATCTCCCCCAACCAGGGCAAAGTCACTGCCGGGTGGCTCCACTTGCTCCGGCAGGGCTTTGGGTGGGGCGCGTTCCTTGCGCCATTTGGCCTCGGCGTCGCCGGCCTGGGGTTGTTGATGCGCAGTTTCGGGCGGCTGCCTGACGCCGGTTGGGAAAAGGGCTTGGGCGTCGTTTTGATCTTGACTATGCTCCTCGGCTTTACCCATCTGCTGACCCCGGCCGCAGACCCCTGGCTGCTGGTGGTCGACGGTCGCGCCGGCGGGTTGCTGGGCTGGGTGGTGGGGCAAGGGTTGATTTACGCCCTGGGGCGCGTTGGCGCATTTGTCGTCGTCGTCGCGCTGACATTGATCGGCGCGCTGCTGGTTTGGGGACGCCCGGCCTCAGAGATTGGCATATTGTTTTCGCAACTGTGGGATCAAATCAGAGGTAGCGTCCAGGAATGGGCCGGCCGGCGCGCCACCCGCTCTGCGACACAGCCGAGATACGTGGTCAATGGGCGCTCTCTGCCCGCCGAAGCGGCCCTGAACAACCCCGAGCCGCCGCGAGCAGCGCCGTCCAAACAAACTCTGGCGCCTCAAGAGCCGGCGCCGCCGCAGCCCGCGCCGGTCGCCGCCCCCCTCGCGCTCTCTCGCCCCCTGCCAACCAGAGCGGCCAACGTCAAATGGCAGTTGCCCAAACTCCAGACGATCCTCGAAGACTTGAGCGAGCAAGAGATCAGCCAGGCCGAGATCGAACACCGGGTGGACGTGATCGAACGGACGCTGGAAAGCTTTGGCGTGCCGGCGCGCGTCATCGAAGTCAACCAGGGACCGGTGATCACCCAGTTTGGCGTCGAACCCGGCTTTACCGCCGGTCGAGGCGGCAAGCAAACCAAGGTCAAGGTCAGCAAGATCAGCGCCCTGGCCGACGATCTATCGCTGGCGCTGGCCGCCGCGCCCATTCGCATCGAAGCGCCGGTGCCGGGACGGGCCATCGTCGGCATCGAAGTACCCAACCAGGAAGTGGCGATGGTCTCGCTGCGCGGCGTGATGGAAAACGAGATATTTGAACGGGTACACCGCAAAACACAACTGCCCATTGCGCTGGGCGAAGACGTGTCGGGCACGCCCGTCGTCGCCGACCTGCTCGCCATGCCCCACCTGTTGATCGCCGGCGCGACCGGTTCCGGCAAATCGGTGTGTATCAATGCCATCATTGCCGCATTTTTGTGTACCAACACGCCCGACGATTTGCAAATGTTAATGATCGACCCCAAGCGCGTCGAGCTGACCGGGTACAATGGCATTCCCCATCTGATGGCCCCGGTCGTCGTCGATCTCGAACGTGTGGTGGGCACCCTCAAGTGGATCACGCGCGAGATGGATCGGCGCTACAAGCAGTTTTCCAAAGTCGGCGCGCGCAACATTGATGATTTCAACCGCCGCACCCGCGCAACCGGGCAGGGCAAACTGCCGTACATTGTCGTCATCATCGACGAGCTGGCCGACCTGATGATGGTTGCGCCGGACGACGTCGAAAAGTTGATCTGTCGCATCGCCCAGATGGCCCGCGCAACCGGCATTCACCTGGTCATCGCCACGCAGCGCCCCAGCGTCGATGTGGTCACGGGCTTGATCAAGGCCAATTTCCCGGCACGGGTCAGCTTTATGGTCACCAGCAGCGTCGACTCGCGCGTGATCATTGACACAACGGGCGCCGAGCGGCTGCTTGGTTCGGGCGATATGCTCTTTATGTCGCCCAGTTCCAGCCAGGTGGTGCGTCTGCAAGGGTGTTTTGTCTCCCCCGTCGAGTTGGATCGCCTGATCGGCTATTGGAAAGAGGCCGCGAACCAGAGCGGAGACAAGCGCTCATCGCAAAAGCAACTCGTCCAGGGCACGCTGCTGCCGCTGCCGCCGCCGGAAGAGGAAAAACTGCCCGGCCAGGAAGATGAGCTGCTCGATCGCGCGATCGAGGTCGTTCGTCGGGAGGGGCGGGCGTCGACCACCTTGTTGCAGCGCCGGTTGCGGATTGGCTATGCGCGCGCTTCACGGATCATTGTCGCCCTGGAAGAACAGGGGATCATTGGCCCCGACCTGGGAGGCAGCAGAGGCCGCAAGGTGCTGGAATGACCTGGCGTCGCCAGGGCCAAATTCATCCGTGGGTGGCGTGGTCGTACAAATTCTGGTCGTGGGCAAACAGCTTGTTCATCGAGTGGAGAAATAGCGCATCGTCCAGCGAGGGAAGCGCGCTCTTGGGCATTTCCAGCGCATCCTGATGCTCCGCGCCGGCCATACGGTCGCGGACGCGACACACCCGAATGGCGCCCGGCAAATCCTCGATTCGAGTCAAGACGCGGTTGAACTGAATCCAGCTGGCAATGTCGATGCAGATGACAATCCTGGCATCTTGAGATCGATTGACCTGCACATCGACATCGGCGACATTGATCTCTTCGTCGTACAAAATGTTCCAGATATCATGCAAGAGGAATGGGCGATCGTGGGCGCGAATCTCGGCACATTCGATATGCGTTTCGCTCAATCGCCCCCAATGCACGGCAATGTAGCGGCTGCGATCGACGATCATTTTTTTCAAAAAGAACGGGCATTTGCTGCTGTGAACCTGGACATGGTGCCCGGTCGGGTCGATATAGCCGACAATGTCGTCGCCGGGCTGAGGTTGGCAGCAAGCGGCCACATCTCGGCTCAAACTGCCGACGCCAATGATCGACTCTTGGACCTGCCCGTGGTTGAGCATGGGCAGTTGCGCCCGCCCATAAACCGCCAACAGGTCGGGCAGCAAGTCCTGGAGCGAAATCTGGCACTCGCCGATCATCCGAAACAGGTCACGATTGGTTTCACACCCCCACCGTTTGGCCAGCGCCGTCAAGTCCATCGCATCGAGCGACAGGCGATCGATGACGCGGCGCAGTTGGCAGCGCCCCAGGCGAATTTTGAACCCTTGCGGATGGCGGCGGAACCAGCGGCGAATTTTCTCCCGCGCGGTCGAGCTTTTCGTATAACCCAAATCGGGGTTTAGCCAATCAAAGCAGGGTTCGGCCTTGTCATCCATCAATATTTCAACACGTTCTCCGGTGCGTAACGGGCGGTTTAAGGCCGTCCAACGCCCATCGACCAACGCCCCGCGACATTGATGCCCCACCTCGGTATGAACCTTGTACGCAAAATCCACGGCCGTCGATCCCACCGGCAGTTTGATCATCTCGTTCTGTGGGGTATAGACATAGATTTCGCTTTCCAGCGCCTCGGCCTTGAGGGTGTTCAACAGCTCGACCGGATCGTCCAGGCCGCCCAGCGCCTCGACACTCAATGAACCGAGCGCCTTGACCGTCTCGGTAAGCGTGGAATGCGTCCCGCTCCAACTGCCCTCCTGCATATAGGCAATAATCCCCAGTTGGGCCGTGCGGTGCATTTGCAAGGTACGGATTTGAAATTTGACCGGCTGCCGGTCGATAAACACGGTTGTGTGCAGCGACCGGTAGCCGTTGGGCAGCGGCGCAGAAATGTAATCGCGCGTTTCACTGGCGATCGGCGGCCAGCGGGCGTGAATGGCGGCCATAGCCATATAACACGAGATAACGTCGAGAACAATGACATGGAAGCGCAGCTGCGGCGGCACACGTCGGATGGTGTCCTGGCGGGGATCCGACTCGCCGCGCAAGCGGTGATACATGTCGTACACGCGGCGCGGGTTGGGCTGAATTTGCAGTTCGCCGGTTTCGACCCCCCATTTGTTGAGCACGGCGACCGTCTCTTGCTCAATACGTTCGATCTTGGTCGCGTTTTCGGTATAGCGCAGGTCGATCGAGGCTTTGATCCGCTTGTACGCGGCGAGATCGAGATACGAAAAGGCAATGTCTTCCATTTCTTTGCGCAAAATGGCGATGCCCAGGCGATCGGCGATGCGGGCGTACACATCCAGCGCCTCGCGGGCCGTCCGCTCGCGGCTCGCCGGGTTGCGTTTGTGGTGCAGTGTGCGCAAATTGTGAAGCCGGTCGGCCAGCTTGACAAAAATCACACGCACGTCGTCCGACATGCTCATGATCACTTTGAGAATGTTGGCGGCGTTTTGCTCTCGTTTGGACCACTTGGAGAGCAAATTCAACTTGGTCACGCCGTCGACCAGCCGTGCCGTGTTGGGGCCAAATGTCCGCGCCAAATCGTCGAACGTGGCCGGGGTATCCTCGATCACGTCATGCAGCAATGCCGCTGCCAGCGTCTCGACGTCGAGCTGCAAGTGGGACAGGATCAAGGCCACATGCAGCGGGTGGGTGATATATGGCTCGCCCGAATCGCGCAGCGTGTTGTGATGCAGCCGGGCGGCATACTGGTAGGCCGCCAGCAGCAGCTCCAAGTCGGATGGGTCGGTCAAATACGAAGCCGCTTGTGCTTGAAGGATCGCGTACAATAATTCCGGATCCGTTGTCTTGGGCGGATGATGAAAATCAATACCTGGGCTTTCCATCTCTTCTCCTCGCCTGAATCAACCGCAGATCAAGATTGGTGAAATCTAGAATCTGCGGGCAAAAAAGGCTGAAACATCATCTCTCCAACTTTTACTTGCGTCCGCCATCACCTGCGGGCCAGCAGGGTCAACCGGCGAGAAACACAAAAACCCTGCCAGGATGTGCATCCCAGCAGGGTTATGTCGCGGTGAATCATCGGCCGGCAAGTACGCCTTGCCAGCAAGAATGGTCATCTGGCTTTGTCGTCGCCAGAGCGGCATATTATTTTGAGTGGCAAAACAAACCAATGTTTGCACTGTCATCTATCCTCGCTCTGAAATGACAGCGCTGTCATTCCCCCAAAAAATTGTCTGCCGAATACCTCTAGCCGGTTGTGCGCTGGTTCCAGCGCGCTGCCAAGACCTGGCAGCCATGCAGGGCTGTTCAATTCTACAATCCAGCGGTTGAAACCGCGTTGGGTGAGCCGTTGGCTGGTCGTCCCCCTACGGCGACGAGTCCTCACCAGCGGTGGCGTCCACGCAGGTGGGACGCCCGGCCTTGGCCCGCCAGCGGTGACTTTCACGAATTAGAATTGAACAGCCCTTGGCAGCCATGAGGCCGCTGAAAAACCCGCCAGCGCCCCCGCCAGCGCACCTACCAAGGACGCCTCGGATAAAGTCAATCCGCGAACGCGGAGAACATCAAGTTTGTGAATATTTGCGATGCCACTCGATGCCTTATTTCTTTGCGCTCTCGGCGATCTCGGCGGTTAGTAACTTTTTCAGCACGCGCCAGGTATGTGCATCAACGTACAATTATACATCCTGATTGTAGCATGCTTGCGCACTTTGCGCAAGCAGCGCCCAAGCCAACATGCTTTTGTGCTTGCCTTTTTGGAAATTTTGTTGTAAACTAGACATACGGACTTGATGTTCCTTGATCAAATGGTCGCTACTCCACCCACCCTTGCTTTGGGTTGAGCCTCGGGACAAAGCCTCCGAGAGAGTAAATAGGGGCCATTTGGGGCGGCTTGGTATTTGGCCCGGTCCGAGTACATACAAAAGGCAGGTCGTTTGGCCCGGCGCAAGCACAACGGGCCGCCTGTCCATAAATCTATGAGCCACAGCTCCAATTCATCCTTTATTCTGGAGCAATGTGTGGAGATGCGCTGAACATGCGCTTGAGCAAATTTGCGTTTGACTTGCACAGAACGATCGTCGTTTGATGGATTTTAGCCATCATTCGGTATATTTGTCAGACTTGATGCCGGCCGGATCCGTCCGGTCGAGTCTTGGCGAGCCGTAACCAAATCGTCCAGCTTGAAATGAACAACAGATGACAGAGATGGGTCAAGTTGAATGAGCGGCAATGATGCCAATTTGTATTTAGCCGGAATGTGTACCCTGGTGATCAAAATATTGGTTGGAAATACCCAATGATTGGTACAAGAACTTGGCGGTTCGACGCTTCCGGTCTACAAGACGATCTCGCAAGACCTGGCTGCTAGCCGGCGATTCAATTTTTGCCTGTGTTATGTTAACCCGCTAATTGCAGCGATCCGCTTTCTCTATCAGCTGTGGCAATATGTTTGCCACGGCTTTTTTTTGTGCAACCCGCCGTTTTGGCCCGTTCAGGCGTATCCGGGGGCCAAGCATTATCTCAGAAACACGTAAATATTCACAAAATAAGCTGGTATCCGCGTTCTTGGGTTTTTCAGCATGTTCTCGGGCTATGGATGGCCCAGTCATTTGAGACACGTCCGTATTAGAAAGCAGGCGCAGAATGGCCGGACGTATCACGTCGATACAGGTTCAAAAAAAGAACCAACGCCGTGTAAACATCTCGCTCGACGGCGAGTTTGCCTTTGGACTGGCATTCGTCGACGCGGCCAGGCTGTCCAAAGGGCAATATTTGAGCGACGACGACATTGCCGCTCTGCGCGCGGCCGATGATCGCACGCGCGCCTATGATTTTGCCCTGGATTTTTTGTCCTACCGGCCTCGGAGCCGCGCCGAGGTCACGAATCGTCTACGAAAAAAAGCATTTCATGAATCTGTCATCGAGGACGTATTACAACGCCTCGCTCAGGCTCAATTGATCGATGACGCTGCATTTGCCCGGTACTGGATTCGCAATCGCGAGCAGTTCAAACCGCGCGGCGTTCGCGCGTTGCGCTACGAGCTGCGCCAAAAAGGCATCGCCGACGAGCTGATCGACGAGCTGCTGCAAAACGTCGATCAAATCGAGGGCGCTTACCAGGCCGTCGCTTCCAGGGTACCCAAGTGGCGGCGCCTCGATCGCGCAACATTTCGTCGCAAACTGGTCGGCTATTTGCAGCGGCGCGGGTTCTACTATGATGTCATCTCGCAGGTATGGGATCGCATCGAGAGCGAGCTAGAGGCATCCAGATTTGATGGGGAAGAAAGAGAGGATACAGAAATATGGGACTAGGAAACATTATACCCGTTGTGATTGCCGGTTTGGTGGGGTTGGTCATCGGCGGAGTGATCGTGGTCATCGTGGAGCGATCCTGGGCCAGTTCTCAACTAAAGTTGACCAAAATCCGCGTTTCACAAATGACCGAAGAAGCGGAAACGGAAGCCAAGGCCATTCGGGTGGAGGCCGAGGAACAAGCGATACAAATTCGGACGCAAGCCGAGATAGAAAGCAACCGGCGCATTCAAGAATTACGCCAGGAGGAGGAACGACTGCAAAAACGACGCGACAGCCTGGACCGGCGCATCGACCGGCTTGAAGATCGCGAGCGGCGGCTGAATCAACGCCAAAGCCGGCTCGACCGGATGAAGAATCAGATCGAAGCCATGCATGCCCAACGCCAGATCGAATTGGAACGGATATCGAATCTCACCCAAGATGAAGCCAAGCAGCTTTTACTGCAAGACGTAGAGACGCGCACCAGAGACGAGATGGCGCGGGTGATCCGGGCCGTCGAGGTGCAAGTTCAACAAGAGGCCGACAAAAAAGCGCGTGAAATCATTACCACCGCGATTCAACGCTGTGCATCGGACCAGGTCTCCGAAACCACGGTCTCGATGGTCTTGCTGCCCGGCGACGAGATGAAAGGACGCATCATTGGCCGCAACGGGCGCAACATTCGCGCTTTTGAACAGGCAACCGGCGTCGATGTCATCGTCGATGACACGCCGGAAGCGGTCGTGCTGTCCAGCTTTGATCCGGTGCGGCGCGAGATCGCCCGCATTGCGTTGAGCAAACTGGTCAGCGACGGTCGAATCCACCCCGGTCGAATCGAGGGCGTGGTGGCCAAGGCGACCAAAGAGGTCAACGCGGCAATCATTGAGGCCGGAGAGCAGGCAATCATTGACGTGGGACTGCCGGGCCTGCACCCCGAGCTGGTCAAGGTCTTGGGGCGGCTGAAATATCGCACCAGCTATGGGCAAAACGTCTTGCAGCACTCGGTCGAAATGGCCCACATTGCCGGTATGATGGCCGCCGAACTCAAGGCCAACGTCGCTTTGGCCAAAAAAGGGGCGCTGCTTCACGACATTGGCAAAGCGGTCGATCACGAAGTCGAGGGCACGCACGCGATGATTGGCACCGAGTTGGCCGAGCGTTACGGCTGCTCGCCGCAGGTGATCAACTGCATCGCTTCGCACCATGGCGAAAGAGACAAATTGTGCCTGGAAGCGGTGCTCGTCGAAGCCGCCGACGCGATCTCGAGCGCGCGTCCTGGCGCGCGGCGCGAATCGTTGGAAAACTATTTGAAACGGGTGCGAGGGCTAGAAGAGATCGCCAACTCGTTCAAGGGCGTCGCCCAATCCTACGCCATTCAGGCCGGACGCGAGATTCGGATCATGGTCAAGCCCGACGATGTGGATGATCTGGCCGCGATCCAACTGTCCAAAGACATCGCCCGCCGCGTCGAAGATTCGTTACAATATCCGGGGCAGATCAAAGTGACCGTCATCCGAGAAACCCGCTCGGTTGACTATGCAAAATAAGAGATCGACCTATTGAGACTGGCTTGAAAATACCAACGGCGCAGGGCTGCTCAATTCTACAATCCAGCGGTTGAAACCGCGCCTGACAAGCCGTTGGCTGATCGTCCCCCCACGGCGACGAGTCCACGCCAGCGGCGACTCTAGTCACAAATTAGAATTGAACAGCCCTGGTCAACGGCGCTTGTTGATGCCTTTTCTTTGCGATCCTGGTCTCTGCGATTGGTGAGGTCGCAATGCCTTTGAATCTGGATGGGCTATATGCCCAGGTACACAAACTGGCGCAAACCCTGCACGGCGCGCAAAACATTCGCCGCCTGGCAGAGGCGCGCGCCTTTTTGCGCCGCGCCAGCCCCGATCAACTGCGCCACAAACTGCGCCAGCGCGAGCAGGATCAGCGGGCCAAAATTCCCTGGCTGGTCGCCGTTCCATTGGCGACATTGGCCGCGCGTTTTCCCACGCCGCCCATCCCCACCGATTTCAGCGTGGTTGCCGCAGACGGGTCATCCATTCCGCCTGACCGGCACAGTTCGGTGCGCTATTTTGTGCTCAACACCGGCCATGCGACGCTGACCTACGGCCGCCATCCCGGCGCCGACCTCGACGCCAACCCCCGCTTTTGCTTTGCCGACGACGAGTTGTATTTCGACGTTCAGGGCAAACGAATCCCCATCGAGGGCGCGCGGCTGGGCATCTTGATGGGGATCGAAGAAATGGTCGCCTTGAGCCGGGTCGCGCAAAACATCGCCGGAGCAGTTGTGGCCATCCGCGACGGATCGATGATCTTGTGGAATCTGCAAAGCGAGGACAATGACCTCAAAACCGAATATCTGGGATATTTTATGGATTCCCTCGATCAACTGCGCGCGGCCAATGTGCCCGTGTGCAGCTATATCAGCTATACGAACAGCCAGGACGTGATCAACAGCCTGCGCCTGCTGGCCTGCGACGATGCGCGCCGCAAATGCCAGGACTGTCCCCAGCAAAGCGCGTCGCAAACGCTGTGCCAATTTATGGGCACGCTGCGCGACCGGCAGATTTTTTACGGCCTGCTGAAAGCGGGTGAGCGGTCCGACATTTTTGAGAGCCAATCGGCGATCTTGAGCGAGTACGACAAACGCGAGCACCATATCCTGTTCTTTTACCTCAATGTCGGCGACGAGATCGTGCGCGTCGAAGCGCCGCAGTGGGTGATGACCAACCCCGACATGCTCGACCTGGTACACGGTGTGATCGTCGATCAATGTCGCCGCAGCGGGCAATACCCGCCCTACCCGCCCGCGCTGATCGAGGCGCACGAACAAGCGGTCATTTCGACCTCGGATCGCGCGGTCGTCGAAGCACTTGTCGAGCAGGCGTTGGCCGAACAAGGCATTTTTTACGTGCGCTCGGCCAAAGATCGCAGCAAGCGCGCCCGAGGCGTCTAGTGGAGGAACGATGAAAGCAGCCGACCGCATCGGTGAAATTATCGAGACCGGCACGACCTTTTTTGTGGCCGCAAGTTTTACCCTGCACCGGCCGCCCGCGCTGGGGCGAATGGTCTATGTGCAGCACGCCGCGACGCGAACCTATGGCGTCGTTTGTTACGGCACCACCACCAGCCCCGACCCCGGCCGCCGGGCCGTGCGGCGCAGCACCGAAAACGTCTATGACGACGACATTTACCGCGAACACCCGCAGCTCGAACACACCCTGCACACCGAATTTACCGTGCGTTTGGTCGGCTATGGCGAGAAGGATCGCCTGTATCGTTATTTGCCCCCGATGCCGCCGCCATTGCATTATTCGGTCCACGGCTGCACGGGCGCAGAGGTACGGGCGTTCACGAGACAGTTGACCTATTTGCGCCAGCTATTGCAAGTCAACGAGATTCCGCCGGACCAACTGTTGGCCGCCCATCTGCGCCAGGTTTATCGAACCAGAGGCAACGACGATGTGTGGCTGGCCCAGGCGGCCCGGCAGGTGGCCGGGCTATTAAAAGGCGATTACGACCAACTCATGACCGTCTTGTACGGCATCCTGCCATCTAG
>CAYZYE010000010.1:0-42970 GCA_964481205.1 uncultured Anaerolineae bacterium
GCCCGACGGCGCGCGCATCGTCGATCAAGTTGTGTCATAACCCGCATCCATCGCCCCCAAAAGTGAAACCCCTCCAAGAGCCAGGACAATTGCATTTTGACTGGCTGGTCACCAAAACGGCGGTTCAAAGGCCAATATTCGCATAAAAACGTCCGAGTTCGCTTTGCGCTCGGCCCGGATTGCCAAACCCAGGGCCAAAATGGCGAACCCGGTCATATTCAGCTTGTTCAGCTGCCGGATCTGGCGATCCGGCAGCGCATTATAGCCCGAACATTGATGTTCGGGTGGCCACAGAATGCAACCGGCATGTTGGGGAATATAAATGCTTTTGCCCTATGTCTTGCCGCAACGCAAAGGAAACAGCAGCCAACAGATGGGCAAATATGGCCGCGCCGCACTGCGCAAAAGCATCACGATCTGGCGCAAACCGTCGGGGGCATCAAAATACCCCAAACCCCTTGGCGTTTTCCAGATGCCAAGGGGTTGTTTGATCTAGGCGTCTGTACCATTTGCGCTGCCGTAAACAGGCGGGGATTTGGCAATCCCCTCGGAGCATAGCCCACGGGGGGCTATGCTCCAGACGATCAACCCATTTGAGACATATCCAAATGAAACACGCCCGTTTGATCTATTGCCGGTGCCTCAAAAAGGGCGGGATGTCCAACTCGTCGCTGCCGGCGAATTGCGGCACCCGAAACTCGATTGGTTTGCGCTCCGGCTGCCGGGGACGCGCGCCTGGCGCCGGCGACGTAGAGTGAGTCGCTGGGGGCGTGTGCGAGCGCGTGCTGGCAGTGGTCTGCCGTCTGGGCATGGGCGGCGAAATGGCCGTGTCAAAACCAGTCGCCACCACGGTGATCCGCACCTCATCGCCCATCGCCTCGTCGATGACGGCGCCAAAGATAATGTTGGCCTCTGGGTGCGCCGTGCCGCGAATGATCTCGGCTGCTTCATTGACCTCGAACAGACTCATATCGCTGCCGCCGGTGATGTTGAACAAGATGCCCCGCGCGCCGTCGATGGTGACATCGAGAAGTTGGCTCGAGATCGCCTGCATCGCCGCATCGACCGCGCGAGTCTCGCCGCTGCCGCGCCCCACGGCCATCAGCGCCGCGCCGCCTTCACTCATGATCGAGCGCACGTCGGCAAAGTCGAGGTTGATCAGACCGGGCACAGTGATCAATTCCGAGATACCCTGGATGCCCTGACGCAGCACGTCGTCGGCGGTCAGAAACGCCTCTTGCAACGAGGCGCGCTTGTCGACGATTTGCAGCAGCCGGTCGTTGGGAATGACGATCAACGTATCGACCTTTTCCTTGAGTTTTTCGATGCCCTCTTCGGCGACCTGGCGGCGCTTGGTGCCCTCGAACATAAAAGGACGTGTAACCACGCCGATCGCCAATGCACCCACCTCGCGGGCAATGCTCGCCGCCACCGGCGTCGCGCCGGTGCCGGTGCCGCCGCCCATACCGGCGGTGAGGAACACCATATCGGCGCCGCGCAAGGCCTCGTACAACTCGTCGCTGGACTCTTCGGCGGCCTTGTGGCCGATCTCTGGATTGCCGCCGGAGCCAAGCCCCTTGGTCAGCTTTTCACCGATGTGAATGCGCTGCGGCGCGTTGGACAGCATCAACGCCTGCGCGTCGGTATTGATCGCCACAAACTCGACGCCCTGAATGCCTTCGGCGATCATCCGGTTGACCGCGTTTGAGCCGCCGCCGCCGATCCCCAAAACCTTGATTCGGGCAAAATTCTCGGTCATGTCCTTGTGTCTCGATTCCATGTGATTCTCCTTTCGGTGTCCCACCCCCTTGACAGGTTTCAAAAATTAATATACATTTATGCCCTTGTTCCTCAACCTGGGAGCAAGTTGCGAAACCACTGGGTCATCCGCCCAGATAACGACGGCTGCGGTGGATGCGGGCGTATCGACGGCTTTTGCCGCTGTCCCCACATCAACAATCCGACGCTGGTGGCAAAAGCGGGTTTGGTGAGCTTGTCCACAAGCCCTTGCAAGTCGTGCGGCTGGCCGATACGCACCGGCAAACCGATGACCTCGCGCGTGACCTCGCGGATTCCGGGCAGCTCGGACGTGCCGCCGCACAGCACGACGCCGGCCGGGAGCAAGCCATCATAGCCAGAGCGTTTGATCTCTTGCAAGATCAGCGAGGCAATTTCTTGTACGCGCGCGTGCAAAACATCGCACAATTCTTTGCGCGAGATTTTCTGGTGCGCATTTTCGCCAAACGCCCCGACATCCAACTGTTCGTCTCCGGCGACCTGGTCGGGCAAAGCGTGGCCGTGCCTTTTTTTGACCTCCTCGGCCTCGTCGAAAGGCGTGCGCAGGCAAATGGCAATGTCGTTGGTCAGATGGTGGCCGCCCACGGGGATGATGTTGGTGTGCCACACGCTGCCCTCGATGAAAATGCCAATGTCGGTTGTCCCGCCGCCAATATCGGCCACAACCACGCCCATCGCGCGTTCGGTATCGGTGAGGACGGCTTCGCCGGAGGCCAGCGGAGCCAGAACCAGTTCATCGATCTCGATGTCGAGCGAGTTGACGCACTTGACCAGGTTTTGAATCGTCGGCGTCGCGCCGGTGATAATATGCGCCTCGACTTCCAAGCGCACGCCATGCATACCGCGCGGGTCGCTGACCCCTTCTTGCCCGTCGATAGAAAAACCGCGCGGCACCAGGTGAATGATCTCGCGGTTTTCGGGTATCGAAACGGCCTGCGCCGCGTTGAGGGCGCGAACCATATCCTCGTCGCTGATGCCCCGATCGCCGTGCGGGATGGCGACGATGCCCCGGCTGTTCACCGAAGCAATGTGCGCGCCGGCAATGCCGACATAGGCGCGGGTGATTTGGTAGCCCGAAATGCGTTCCGCACGCTCGACCGAGGCCGCAATCGCGTCGGTAGCTTCGGTGGCATTGACGACAATGCCCTTTCTCAACCCGCGCGAAGGGCTGACGCCAACACCGATGATACGCAGCACCCCCAGTTCATTCACTTCGCCGACCAGGGTACACACCTTGGTTGTACCCACGTCGATACAGGCGACGGTTTTTTCCACAGCGACACCTCAATGTCAGATTGGTTCAATCTGGCAGATCAAACCAACCTCAGGGATGGATTCTTCGTCCTTGCCACCATGTCTGAATTCGAACCAGCAACAGGCGGCGGATAATCGCCAAATTGTTGAACAGGCGCACGCCAAAGGCAATGATCGCCGCATAGTGCAACTCGACGCCCAGGCGATCGCCCAGCAGCGTCAGCAGCGCGGCCAACAGACCGTTGACGAAAAACCCACTGATAAAGACCCAATTGTCATAGTTGCCTTCCATATCGGCCCGCAGCGCGCCCAACACCGCATCGAGCGCGGCCAAAATGCCCAGCGCAGTATAGCGCGTATACTCGGCCGGGATGGTGATCGAAAAAATCGAGCCAATGATCAAGCCAATCAGCAAGCCAATCAGCGGCAGCCACATGATCAGGCTCCATCCTGGTTGGGAAGGCGATAATACGGACTGTCTGGAAAACGCAGGTCAACCAGCGCCGGTTGCGGCGTCTCCTCACCCGCAAATTCCCGTTCGATGGCCTTGAGCAGGCTTATTTTACGCGCCATATCATCGCCCGCGCCCAGGTAAACGATCCACCCTTTGGGATGGCGAAGCCGCAACCCGGTGAGCGGCGCGTATTCGAGCGTCTTGACCTCTGGCAGCAGCGCCAACAATTGCTGCGCGGCGAGCACCGCCTCCGGGTCGACCCGGTCGGGACGGCCGGGGCGAATGTCCTGCACCAGAATACCGGGCGTGCTGTCCTCCGGCGCGAGATGCAGCTGTCCATCGTCATCCACCCAGTACCGTTTTCCACCGAGCTGCCACATCACCTGCCCACCTTGCTCCTCGACAACCAGGTGGACCGTGTTGGGCAGGCCGTACCTGACACGCACATTTTTCACCGGCGGCAGCGCGGCGCTGATATTGCCGGCAACCTGGCGCGCGTTGATCCAAAAAATGCTGTATCCCTTGATCCCGCAGGCGGACAAAATGGCCTCGGTGGAAACGCGCTGATTGCCGCTTATCTGCACGGTTTGGACATAAAAGCAATCATCGGTGAAAAACCAGATCAACCCCCAGCCGATCAGCGCCAAAAAGAGCACGTTGAACACCGCGCGCCCGTTAATGCGCGCCAGCGACCGCGCCGGAGCCAACACCGCCGCTTTGACGTTGGGCGCCGCGCGTCTGTGCCGGCCCAGCCGTGCCTTGGAACGGCGATTCTTGGGCCGGCGCAAGTTGCCCAACCACTCACCCCAACCGAGATGAGGCCGTTTGCTCGGCGCCCGCCGCAGCGTACAAGCCTGGGCGCTGCTTTGATAGACATTTCCGCGCGCGCGCCGTTGCGGTATTTTACGCGACGCTTTGGGCGTCCGTGCGTTCTTTTTTCTTTTTCGAGACCCTGGCGTGCTCAACATCGGCTCGTCATTCCTACCCTGGTTGCCCCCCGGTTCTTTCAGCCGAGCGACCCTCGACTCGAAAACGATGTCTCGGATTGGCTCTTATCCTCGAATCGCTCCACGGCCAACTCGATCAACCGGTTGATCAGTTCTGGATAACTGATCCCCGTTGCGGCCCACAATTTGGGATACATGCTGATCTCGGTGAACCCCGGAATAGTGTTCACCTCATTGACATACAGCGCCCCGCTCTCTTTGGCGAGCAAAAAATCAACCCGCGCCATCCCCGCGCAGTCGATGGCCAGGTAAACCTGGACGGCCAATGCGCGGATGGTTTCCGTCATCTCGGGCGAAAGCGGCGCCGGGATGAGCAGCTGCGACGCTTCCTCGCCCCGATCTATGTATTTGGACTCGTAACTGTAAAACTCGCGGCTGGGGATCACTTCGCCCGGCAGCGAGGCCAGCGGATCGTCGTTGCCCAACACGCTAACCTCGATCTCGCGCGCCTGCGGCACCGCCGCCTCGACGATCAACTTGCGATCATAACGCGCCGCCTCGTCCAGCCCGGCGGCCAACCCGGCGCGGTCGTGGCATTTGCTGATCCCCACACTCGATCCCAGGTTGGCCGGCTTGGTAAAAAGCGGATAGTCCAACTTGGCCTCGACCTGATCCAGCACGCGCTGGGGAGCGGCGCGCCACGCTTTGCGCTTGAGGACAATCTGATCGACGATCGGCAGCCCGTGGGCCTTGATCACATCCTTGAACGCCGCCTTGTCCAACCCCAGCACCGACCCCAGCACGCCGGCGCCGACATAGGGCACATTGGCCAGCTCGAGCAATCCCTGCACCGTACCATCCTCGCCATAGGTGCCGTGCAAGACGGGAAAAACGACATCCAGTTCGACCAACGGCGCGGTTTCGAGACGCGCTCCTTGCTGTTCCAGCCGCATCAGCGCGTTGCGCGTCGGATCGGCCAAAAGCGCGGCCGGCCCGCTGCCCATCGACTGCCCCGAGGCCAGCGCCTCGAGCGGATCATTGCCGGCAATCCACCGTCCCTGCTTGTCGATGCCGATGGGCACGACATTGTATTTGCTTTTGTCAATCGCCTGCATCACCGACTGCGCCGAAGCCAGCGAAACCTCGTGTTCACTGGAACGACCGCCAAAGATAACGCCGACATTGATCTTGCTTTTCATCTGGCTACCATTCTCCAACCAACTCGACTTCTGGTTCCAACTCTTCGCCAAACTTTTCCTTGACGCGGCTCTGAACCAGGTCGATCAGCGTCTTGACATCGGCGGCAGTTGCGCCGCCCAGGTTGACGATAAAGTTGGCGTGCAGCGACGAGATCATTGCCTGACCGTGCCGCTGTCCTTTGAGGCCGCATTGTTCGATCAAAAATCCGGCCGGATAATTGGGCGTGCGCTTGAACACCGACCCGCAACTCGGCTCGCGGGGGTTGCGCTCCCAGCGACGCAAAGTGTACTGTTCCGACATTTCGACCAGCCAGACCGGATCGCCGGGGCGCAGGCTAAGGGTCACGTCCAAAATGATCGGGCGTTCGGCACGCGCCTGGCGCTTGCACTTGCTGCTGCGATAAGAAAACCCGATCGCGCGCGCATCCAACGTCTGAATCGAACCGTCGGGCTGCAAGGCGGTGATGTGATCTAGACAATCGCTGATATATCCGCCAAACGCCCCCGCGTTTCCAACCACCGCGCCGCCGATCGTCCCCGGAATATCAACCGCCCAATGAATGCCCTGAAAGCCGCGGGCGATACTCTCGCGGGCCAGGTCTTGCAAGGCCGCGCCCGCCTCGGCCGACAACAGCACCTCACCGTCTTGATATTCAAAGGTGTACTGCGCTGCGGTAAAGTGAATGACCACGCCGCGAATGCCCGCATCGGCAACCAAAAGCTCCGCGCCGCCGCCCAGGATCAACGGCGCAAAGCCATATTTGCGCGCCTTTTCGACGGCCAGGCACATTTGCGCCCTGCTCGCGGCGACAACAAACAAATCCGCCGCCCCGCCGATCCGATAAGTGGTATGCGCGCTCATTGGTTCGTCACGCAAGACGACGATCTGTGCCTGTTCAAGTTCAGTTTCGAGTTCGGCGATGCGTTGTTTGCTCATAGTTGTCCGTTGGCTCTCCACTCTGTTTTCCTATTTTGTCCAGCACCTTTTCGCCAACCAGATTGCCGTCGCCGGCGCTCAAGGTGATGACCACGGCATTCGGTTCTGCATATCGAACAATGTGCTCGGCCGCGCGGTCGAAATCGGCAATGTGCCTGACGTCCCGGTGTCCCCGTGCCGCCATCTCTGCGGCCAAAGCGGCGGCGTCGATGCCCAGCTTGTCCTTTTCGCGCGCGGCGTAAATGTCGAGCACGATCACGTGATCGGCCTGCTCAAAACAGGCCAGAAACGCGCGCCACAGCGTTTTTGTCCGGCTGTAGGTATGCGGTTGAAACACCGCCCAAATGGGGCGATCCGGGTAGCGCGCCCTGGCCCCGGCCAACGTGACCGCGATCTCGGTTGGGTGATGGCCGTAATCGTCAATGACAACAATGCCGTTGCCCTCGCCGCGTATCTCGAACCGGCGCCGCGCGCCGGCAAACTCGGCCAACCCCCGGCGCACGCGCTGCCGGTCGACGCCCAGCCACTCGGCGATGGCGATGACGATCAGTGCGTTTTGAACGTTGTGCATACCGGCGATGCTCAAAGATACATCTCCCCAGACCCGACCACGCCACATAACCCGAAAATCGTGCCCGCCCCGCGCGTTGGGATGCACATCCTGGGCCTGCCAATCGTTTTCTGTTCCCAACCCGCAGGTAAGCGTGTCGCAGCGCTGCAAGCGGGCAAACTGTTGTAAAAGTGCCTCGACGGCGGGGTGATCGCCGCAGCCAACAACCAGGCCGTCGGCCGGAACCAGGTTCAGAAACCGTTCAAATGCCGTCCGCATATCGGCAAACGTCGGAAAACAGTCTGGGTGATCGTGCTCCAGGTGCGTGACCGCGGCCACCGTGGGCGCAAGCCCCAAAAACATGTGGTCGTATTCGTCGGCTTCGATGACAAAATGCGCCCCCCGACCGGCGTGGGCGTTGACGCCCAATTGCTGGATCACCCCACCCACAATAAACGTCGGATCCAGCCCGGCCTGAACCAGAACCCAGATCAACATACTGGTCGTCGTTGTCTTGCCGTGCGTGCCGGCGATGGCAATGCCAGCGTGGCCGGCCATCAACCGGCCCAAAAATTCGGCGCGCTTGTAAACCGGAATACCTCTCCGCCTCGCCTCCACCACCTCGACATTGTGCGCTGGAATCGCCGACGAGATGAGCAGCGCGTCCACATCGCCAACCTGGGCAGAGTCATGCCCATGGAAAATGGTGACGCCCAATTCGGCCAGAGATTGCGCCACCGGCGAGATGTGCAAATCCGAACCGCTGACCCGCACGCCCCGTTCGCTCAACAAGCGCGCGATCGCCGAGATGCCGATGCCGCCAATGCCAACGCAGTGAATGCGTTTCATCCCCAGTGATCCCTGTCCCTCACTTTAACGGCAGTTTTAGCCGGTCGCCGGCGATCATTAACGCGATCACGCCGACCAAAACAATGAGGATAAAAATGATCCCGTATCCGGCGAAAAAATTGTCGGTGGGCACGTCGGTCATCTGGATCGACAGTTGGTCCGACCAGGCCACGTACTTGTTTTTCGCCTGCAAATAATTCAAAAAATATTGCTTGGTCAACGAGGCGATGATAAAACCGTTGAACAATCCGAGCATCCCGCCCAGCACCCGGCTCAACGGCGTTATCTTGCCCTTGAAATTGGCCTCGCCAATGAAATAAGAGACGATCAGCATGACGATCATCAACACGATGTACAAGCGATAAGAGTCCGGGTCGAGAAGCACATCCGGCTTGACGGCCTGGGCGGCCATACTCAACTTGGCCGGATCGAGGCTGAGTTTGGCCTTGAAAAACGAGACGATCAATTTGATGACGCCATTGATGACGCCAATGATCTCCCTGGCGAGCGAAGGCTGCCACACCATGATGGCCAAACCCGCCACAAACAGCGATGTGATGCCCTCTTTGTACCAGCCGCGCATCACGCCGACAAAAGCAAAGATGGCCAATATCAGGGTGATCAGATCAGAGTACTCGATTGGCAGTATCATTGCACTGTCCCTCCCTTTGAATATGCCAGGCGTCTTAGCTCGGCGGCCAACTGGTCGGCTGCGTCCGGCCTGGACAGTTCACGTGCTCGCGCGCCCATCGCTTGCAATGCCGATTCATCTTGCAGCAGGCGCAAAATAGTTGGTTTGAGTTCCATGTTCAAATCTCGGTCCTTGATACACACGGCCGCGCCTCGGGCGACCATAAAATCCGCATTTTTTTGTTGGTGCTGCCCCGAATGAGGGTACGGCACCAGGATGCTGGGCAAGCCCACGGCCGGCCATTCGGCCAGCGTGGCCGCGCCCACGCGCGAGACGACCAGATCGGCGGCGGCAAACGCGGCAATGACTTGATCGTGCAAGTACGGGTAGGCGTGGTATCGCGCCCGCACATCTGGCGGCAACCGGTCGTGTCTTTCGCGCACCCATGGCCAATCCAACTCGCCGCTAACATGCACAACCTGGTAACGGCTCAACAGATCGGTCAGAATATCGCCCACCGCCCGGTTGATGCTTTTTGCCCCCCGGCTGCCGCCAAAAACGAGCAGCGTTTTCAGCGCGGGATCAAGTTCCAGCGTTTCGCACCCCCGCACGCGGTCGGCGTTCAACAATTCGGCGCGAACCGGGTAGCCGCTGACCCAAACCTTGTTTTGCCGTTGCCCCGGAAAATGCGCCCGCGCCTCGTCGAACGAGACGGCGATGCAGGCGGCAAAACGGCTCATCAACCGGATCGCCCATCCGGGTTCCAAATCGGGCAAATAGACCATCACCGGGATGCGGCATCGCCGCGCCGCGAGCGCCACGGGGACGGTCACATACCCGCCGGTGACGAAAACGACGTCGGCCGGCCACGCGACCAGCAGTTGGCGCGCCTGCCGGTAGCCGCGCCACAACTTGAGCGAATTTCCGAGCAGCGTCCGGGGGGACATCCCGCGTACCTGGCCGGCATCGACGGCACGGTAAGGCCACGCGGTGCGGCCAAGCAGGTCTTTTTCCATCCCCGCCGGGCTGCCGACGTACAATATATCTACACCGTCGTCGATAGCGCCATATTTTTCTTGTAAAGCATCAGCGACGGCCAACGCGGGATACACGTGTCCGCCGGTTCCGCCACCCGAAATCAATACTCGCACGTCTTGTCCTTGTCGATGCGCGCCCGTCAATGATCCGCCGCCCACGCGATATCGAGAGCAGCAGCCCCACACTGGCCATCGACATGAGCAGCGATGAACCACCATAGCTGATGAACGGCAAAGTGACCCCGGCGTAAGGCAGTGTGGCCGTGACCATCGCCATATTGACCATCGCCTGCACAACCAACGCGCAAGTCAGTCCGGAGGCAAGCAGCGTGCCATAGGTGTCCGGCGCTTCGAGCGCGATCTTGAACCCGCGATAAGCCAACAAGATGAACAGCCCCAGCAAAACCAGACAACCGATCAACCCCAACTCTTCACCCACAATAGCCATAATCGTGTCGGTATGCAACGCGGGCACATAGCCGAATTTTTGCCGGCTGGCCCCCAGCCCCTGGCCAAAGATGCCGCCGGAAGCAAGCGCCATCAGCGCCTGATTGACCTGGAACGCGCTGCCCTGCACGTCGGTCGCGGGATTGATAAAGGTCTTGATCCGTTCCAGACGATAAGGCTCCTGGCCGATCATAAAGACAAAGGTCGCCACACCAAAGATCAAACTGGCAAACAATTGGAGCAAATCTGCGCCTGCGAAAAAAAACATCAGCCCCGATGTCGCGGCGATCAACAAAGCGGTGCTCAAGTCGCGCTGGAGCAAGATCAACCCCGTGACCAACCCGATCAAAATCGCAAAGGGAAGCAGCCCATAGCTGATCTTGCGAATCTTGTCACCCTTGGAGGCGATCCAGGCGGCGATGTAAATGACCACCGAGATTTTGGCGACCTCGCTGGGTTGAATCGATCCGTTCCAGATCCAACGATTTGCGCCAAACTTTTCGCTGCCGGCAATGGCAACCAGCCCCAACATAAAGAGCGTACCGGCCATGATCAAAATCGCCCAACGCTGCCAGAGATGATAGTCGATCCGGGCGACGGCAATCATGACCACCGCGCCCAGCGCCAGCCAGATCAACTGGCGGTAAAAAAAATAGTTCGAGTTTTCGTATTCCAGGTAGGCCATATCGAACGTCGAACTGTAAACCATCATCAGTCCCAAGATCGACAACGCCGCGACGATCACCACCAACACATAGTCTGTACGCGCGCGTGTGACCCGCTCCTGGCGGTTGACTGCTTTTTCACCGATCATTGGCTTTTCTCTTTATGCAATAAATGAACCAAAGTTCTGAAATGTTCGCCGCGCGCCTGGAAATCCCGGTAAGCGTCGAAACTGGTTCCGCCCGGCGAGAGCAAAACCACGTCGCCGGCTTGAGCCAACTGTGCCGCCCGCGCGACCGCCTGTTCCAGGTTGTTGCCAAAATGCAGCCGCAGCCGGCCGGAATCTGGCGCGTGGTCGCGTGCATCGGCAATGGCTTGCGCAATCAAATCGGCCGCTTCGCCAAACAAAACCAGGTGTCGAACGCGCCGCAGGGCCAGATGAGCCATATCGGCCCAGGGCAGATGCTTGTCTCGCCCGCCGGCCAGCAAGATGATTGGCTCATCGAAAGCCTTGAGCGCGGCGATCACGCGCTCCGGCGCGGTGGCGATCGAGTCATTGTACCAGGACACGCCCTCGATCACCTGCACCAACTCGAGTCGATGCGGGACGCCGGTAAAGGTGACGGCGACATGGCGCATCGCTTCGGGCGTGGCCCCGGCCGCGCCGCCGACGGCGCACGCGGCCAAAATGTTGGCCACATTGTGCCGTCCCCTGAGCTGAATCTCGGCCGTATCGCATATCGCGCGCTCGCGCCCTTCCCACCGCCAAAGCAAGCGGGTGCGGTCGAGATACGCGCCTTCGGGCGCGGCCTGGGCCAGGCTAAAAGACACCTGGCGGGCCTGGATTGGAAAATGAACCGCGTCTTGACCGGCGCCCTGTTCAATGTCGACGCGCCCGCTTTGCTGCCAACGCCCGGTGATGGGATTGTCCAGGCCGAGCACGGCGACGTCATTTTCCGACTGGAAACGCAAAATGTTGGCCTTGGCCGCCGTATAGTGCGCCATCGACGGGTGGCGGTCGAGATGATTGGGCGTGATGTTGAGCACGGCGGCAATGTGCGGGCTGGCCGGCGGCGGCTCTTGAAAGAGCTGCAACTGAAAACTGGACAGTTCGAGCGCCATCTTGTCCTCGCGGCCAATGTCGCCCAACTTGTCGATCAAGGGAACGCCAATGTTGCCGCCAACCCACGTCTTGAACCCGGACGCCCTGAGCATTTCACCCACCAGCGCCGTCGTCGTCGTTTTGCCGCTGGCGCCGGTAATGCCGATCATTGGCGTGGGCGCCAGACGAAGCGTAAGCAAACTGTCGTTGCAAAGCGGAATGCCTCTTTTTCGCGCCTCTTGAGGCAAAGGCGTTTCCGGTGGAACGCCGCCGCTCAAAAACAACAAGTCGCACGCATCCAGCAAGCTCAATGGATGGCCGCCCAGCACATAATCGACCGGCAACCCGCGTAAAGCGGCGATCTCGCCTTGCAGCGCCGCTTTGGGCCGGAGATCGGTGATCGTGACCTGCGCGCCCTGCGCACACCAATAGCGCGCCAAAGCGCTGCCCTGCCGGGCCAAACCGATGATGACGATTCGCCGCTTCAAGACGCACTTGCCTACAAAATCATCGCGTGCTCGGCCTGGAGCAAAACATCGTCAATGTGATCGGGATGGTCTGCGCGCCCGACGACCAGACGTCCCGTCATCCCCGATTCGGCCAGAGTGGCTTTGCAGACGAGAATGTCGGCGCCGCGTGAACGAATTTCTTTCAATTCGTTGATATAGGGCGACTCGTCCGTGACCCAGCGCACCCCTTCGGTGTAAAAGCAGAGCGTCAATGGAATGTTGGGATACTTGAGGAGCGCGTGGACCAGATTTTCAAAAGCCTGCCGATCCTTTCCGTTGCGGCCTTGAGCCACGCCGTTATGCGCGATGCCAATCGCTACTGTACTTTTATCCATCCTGTTTCCTCCTGTTGCCCCCTGGCTTTGTTCTTGCCGCAATGTCGAATGAGTGTTTTTCAGATAAAGCATCGACAATTTGTTCCATACGCATTCCGCGCGACCCTTTGATCAAAACCACCGCGTCCTGGTCGAGAATGGTTTTCAGATAGGCAATCGCGGCGGCATTGTCGTCGAGTTGAATGACCTGCTCCGGGCGCATACCCGCGTCCAGCGCGCCCTGCCCGATCAACCGCCCCAGCCGGCCCACGGTGACGAGCGTTTCGACCACTTGTCTGGCACGGCGGCCAACGCGGCGATGTCCTTTGCTCTCCCCATCGCCCAGTTCGAGCATATCGCCCAATACGGCGATCTTGGCGCCGTCCAGTTCGTCGATCAAGTTCAAAGCGGCGACCGCCGAGTCGGGGCTGGAATTGTACGTGTCATCGAGCAGCGTTGCCCCCTTGATCCCCGGCGCAACGACGAGCCGGATTGGCGCTCCGGTTTGCAACCCGCGCACGATCTCGTCCCAAGACAGGCCTTCGACCAACCCAACCGAGGCCGCGCTCAAAGCTGTGTAAACGCTGTGTTTGCCCAATAATGGCAATTGTACGTCGATTGACTCGCTGCGATGGTGAAATCGGAATCGTATGCCGTCCAACCCCTGGCTGGAGACCAGATCGGCCCACAAGTCGCAGCGAGGCGTCAGACCATAGAAAAACGGCCGCGCCTGGGTTTGCCGGGCCATTTGGCGCACTCGCTCATCGTCGCCGTTCAAAATGACCACGCCGTCGGCCGGAAGCGCCCGTGGCAGTTCCGCTTTGGCCCTGGCAATGTTGGCGATCGTGCCCATTCGCTCCAAATGTACTGCGCTGACATTGGTGACAATGCCGACCTGCGGGCGCGCCATATCGGTGAGTTGGGTGATCTCGCCCGGCCCAAAAGTACCCATTTCGACCACGGCGCGTTCGTGGCTGTCGTTCAGTTTGAGCAGAGTGAGCGGCAGGCCGATCTCGTTGTTGTAACTGCCCTGGCTCTTGAGCACATTGTATCGCTGCGCCAGCACCGAGGCGACGTACTCTTTGGTTGTGGTCTTGCCAATGCTGCCGGTGACGCCGATTATGCGCACGTCAAATTGGGCGCGCCACCAGCCGGCCAGTCGGTGCAGCGCCGCCAGGCTGTTGGGAACGCGGATGTAAAGCGGCGGCGGTTTCGCGCCGGCGGTGGGAAAATCTCCCCCCCTGTTCTGCCCATCGAGATGAGCAGCTTTTCGCTCCCGCAAGCCGGAGGAAAAGAGGGGGGGAGGCTGGTTGTCTGGCGCTTGCTGCACAATGGCCGCCACCGCGCCGCGCTCAAAGGCGTCACGGACATAGAGATGACCATCGGTGCGTTCGCCGGGCAGGGCGACAAAAACGCTGCCCGGTGTGACCCGCCGCGAGTCGATGACCACGTCGGCGACCGCACATTTACGCTCGGTTGTTAATGGCGCGTCATAGCCCAGAGCAAGAAATATGTCATCGAGTGTGAGCGTTCTGTATCGGCGCTCTGGTTCATTGTCCATTTTCTTGCGCTACCTGGGTCTGGCTGGGCGGAATGCCCAACTGCGAAAATAAAATTCGGGCCACGTTGGCAAAGGTCGGCGCTGCCGTCGACGACCCCCACGGCGACTGCGTTGGCTTGTCGAGTTTGACCAACGCCACAAACTGTGGATCGTCGGCCGGGGCAAAACCGATGAATGACGCAATCGTCAGGTTGGGGTCATACCCGCCGACGATGGGGGTTTGGGCGGTGCCCGTCTTGCCGGCAATGCGATAGCCCTTGACCTGCGCCAACGTCGCGCCACGCTCAACCACCTCGACCATCATCTCGGTCAGGGTGCGGGCCGTCTGTTCATCGATCACCTGGCGCATGGTGACTTGCCTGGCCGTGGCGACCTCGTCGCCGCGAATGAGCTGCTCGACAATATAGGGCTGCATCATGAACCCGCGATTGGCGATGGCGCCGGCGGCGATAAGCAGCTGCAACGGGGTGACGGCCAATCCTTGACCAAATGCGTTGGTGCCCAGGTCCGATTCGTGCCATGCCGGATCGCCCTGACAGCGCACCTGTCCATTGACCTCTCCTTCGACGTCGACGCCGGTTTTGTGCCCAAATCCAAAGCGTTTGACGTAATTATAAAATGTGCTGGCCCCCAATTGTGTGCTGATAAACGCCGTGCCGGTGTTCAGCGAGCGAACCAAAACGTCGGTCATTGACACCGTGCCATAGTTTCGTTCGTCCCAGTTTTTGAGGACGCGACCGCCCACTTCGATGAACCCCAGATCGTGATACAGATCGTTGGGGTGGATCGCGCCGGCGTCCAACGCGGCGGCAAAGGTGATGATTTTGAACGTCGAACCCGGTTCGTACTGGCTGCCGATCACCGGATCGACAAACAGCGATTCGGTGGTCTCGGCAAAAGCGTTGGGGTCATAGGCCGGATAGCTGGCCGAGGCGATCAATGCGCCGGTTTTGGGATTGATGACGACAATGCTGCCGCTTTCGGCGCCATATCGTTCGATTGCCGCAGCCAGCTCTTGCTCGATCAAATACTGGATCGTGCGGTCGATGGTCAGGACCAGCGTGCGCCCTTGTTCTGGAATCGTCCAACCCACGGCGCGGCGATCGGCAAAGGAAACCGGCTGCTGCCACGGATCCCACCGTCCTTTGCGCAGCCCGGCCTTGCCCTTGAGGGCGCTGTCGTAAAACCCTTCGACGCCATAATAGCCCTTGCTGCCTTGCTCGGCGTCGCCGGCGACAAAGCCGATGGTGTGGGACGCCAGTTGATGTTCCGGATAGACGCGCACCGCCAATGGGGTGACAAAGATGCCCTGGATGCCGAGTTCGATGATCGCCTGGCCGGTCTCGCGCGGCACCTGGCGTTCGATCTGGGCATAGAGCGCATTGCCCTGCAATTTGTCCAACAGCTCTTGCTGCGGGCGGCCCAAAATCGCTGCCAATTGCGCCGCGACATGTTCCGTATCGCGGGCGGGAATCATGTTGGGCGCGGCCTCGATGGTATAATCATAGTTGTTCAGCGCCAGCAAATTGCGGTTGTGGTCCATAATCAGGCCGCGCTGCGACGGAATTTCCTTGCGATACCACGCGCGGGCCTGAAGCCCGGCCACCAGCTCCCGGCGCTCGATGATTTGCCAGCGAACCAGCTGCCCGGCGATCAAAAAGGCAAAGCCAACCAGAACGGCCAGAAAAAACATCATCCGCCGGGACGGCCTCAGATCGGGTTGCGCCGTCGGCGGCGGTGGATCGATGGCCGAGACCGGGGGACGTTTCATTGTGAACCCGCCTGCGCCCAGGTGGTAAACTGCGCCGCGACCTTGTCCCACCAGTGGTCGGCGCTCGATGTACGGGCCAACATTGCGCCTGGTGACTGCGGCTCGGCGATGACCAGGAATTCGGCTTGATCTACCGGCGCGCTGACAAACCCAAGTTCGGCGGCGCGACTGGCAAGTCCGGCGACGGATTCCGACTCGGCGATTTCGGCCATCAATTGCAAATTTTGCTCTTGCAGGCGAATTTTTTCCGCTTCCAGTTCTTGCACATGCCGGCTGACCACCGCCACGTGGCTGGCTTGCGAGAGATAGATCCAACCCAGGAGGCTAAAGGCGATCAGGATGCTCAAGATGCCAACCATTGCCCGGTTGCCGAATCGCTGTTGTTTTTCTTTGACACAATGAGAGTTAAAAGTCATCGGTTTCATTTGAAACACACTTTTTTATCCGCCCAGTTTTTCCGCGATGCGCAGCTTGGCGCTGCGACTGCGTGGATTGCGTTCAATTTCATCTTGCTCTGGGCGAATTGGTTTGCGCGTCACGATTTTCAAGCTGGCCTGGTGTTCGCACGTGCAGACCCACGCTTCCGGAGGGCAGATGCAGTCTCGCGCTTCGCGGACCAGGAATCGTTTGACAATGCGATCTTCGAGCGAGTGAAATGAAATGACCACCAGGCGACCTCCTGGTTTGAGCGTTTCGACGGCTTGTGACAAACCCTGTTTCAAAGCGCCCAACTCGTCGTTGACGGCAATGCGCAGCGCCTGAAAGGTTCTGGTCGCCGGATGGATTTTTCCCCTGCGTTTCCGTCGAACGGCCTGTGTCACAATCCCGGCCAATTCGACGGTCGTGTGCAGCGGTCGCGCGGCGACGATGGCGCGCGCAATGGCGCGCGAGGCCGGTTCCTGGCCGTATTGATAGATCAGGTCGGCGAGTTCTCGCGCCGACAAGGTGTTGACCAGATCGGCGGCGGTTTGCGCCGCGTCCGGGTCAAAGCGCATGTCCAGCGGGCCATCGAGTTGAAACGAAAAGCCGCGCTGCGGGTTGCTCAATTCCATCGACGACAATCCCAGATCGAACAGGATGCCATCGACCGGCGTAAACTGGTGGGCGTCGGCCTGCGCCTTGAGCCGGGCAAAGTTGCTGTGTACCAGGATGAGCCGATCTCGATCTGGCTGCAAACGTTGTTGGCTGAGCGCCAACGCCTCGGGGTCGGCGTCTAGCCCCAGCACGCGCCCGCCGGGGGCGCTGGCTTGCAAGATATGTTCAGTGTGCCCCCCGGCGCCAACGGTGCCATCAATATAGCGCCCGCCCGGTTGAATGTTCAGCCCGGCAAGGACTTGGGCTAACAGGACGGAAAGGTGAGGCGCGTTTTGCGCCATGGGTTTGCCCCTTTTCGGACGAGCCGGGCTTTCCCCGGACGGCCGGTTGCGCTAAAA
Organism: uncultured Anaerolineae bacterium; assembly: GCA_964481205.1. Lineage (GTDB taxonomy): Bacteria > Chloroflexota > Anaerolineae > JAFGEY01 > JAFGEY01 > CAYRXM01. Next base: position 17,456 of record CAYZYE010000010.1, read on the forward strand.
AGTAATGTTGCCAAATTGTTCGGCAATTTTTTCGACGTTGGCCTCGACCTCGGTCAACGACTCGCGCCACCGTTCGGGATTCCACAACTCGACACGGGTGTTGGAGCCAATGATGATGACTTCGGATTCCAGGCTGGCGTACTCGCGCAAAAAGGCGGGAATCAAAATACGCCCCTGGCGATCGGAGGCGGCGTCTGTTGCGCCGGAGAAGAAAAAGCGAGCCAGGTCGCGCGCGGATTTTTGGGTAAAGGGCAATTTTTCGTTCAATGTGACCGTCAGCTTTTGCCAGTCTTTGTGCGTAAAAACAAAGAGGCAGCCGTCCAGGCCGCGTGTGATCACCAACCCATGTTCCAATTGCTCCCGGAACTTGGCGGGAATGATCAGCCTGCCTTTGTCATCCAATGTATGGGTGTATTCGCCGAGGAACATTGCTTTGCCTGTCCCAATTATGGGTGCGGGATTAGAACAAACGTTCTAGTTTTTCTCCCACCCCAAGCCATTTTGTCGCCAAAATTGAGGGTTTTTGTCCCACTCTGCCCCACTTTTCCCCCTTTTACACCACTTATTATACCACCAAATTTATTTTTTGCCTAGTGTTTTTCACCCTAATTTCACGAAATTTTAAGGTCGTTATGTCTACAAGGCGGGTTCGCTTTTGGCTCCTGGGGATTTTGCCGGGCGCCCGGTTCGCCAAAGACGGGGATTTGTCAATCCCCTTGGAACGAAAGCCAGGGGGCCAGGCGTCTCAATTTCCAGATCAGTCTGGGGGTGCATTTGCTTGCCAGCGATTTTTCAAGTACAATACCCAGGTTGGTTATGGTCAGCCATCAATACGAGTTTGGAGTACGAGTATGGACAAGAATCAGGCAGTCAATTTTGTCATCGGTTTGTTGAGCGGCGCCGTGGTGGGCGCCGGTATTGCGGTGTTGTTGGCGCCACAGTCCGGTGCAGATGTGCGGCAGTCGATGAGCGACAAGGTCAACGAGATCGTCGAGGCAGGGCGGCAGGCGCGTGCAGCGCGGCGCCAAGAGCTAGAGTCCCAGTATCGAGAGGCGATCCGCATTCCTTTGACTCTGGAACAAGACGCAGATGCCAAAGACTGAACGGGCGTCCGAGAAGGCGCTGTTGCGTTCTTGGGGTCAGGTTGGGCAATGCGTGACCGCATGTTTCGCGTCGGGCAGTTGTTGAGTGTGCGTGCCGACAAGCTCGTGTCTTTGGACACGGGCTTTTTTGCTAGGAGGCCGCTGAAAGAGTCGAGATTAACCGCAGAAGACGCAAGGGCGCAGAGGCTGCCTGGTATTTGTAAATATCTACGGTTCTCTGCGATGTTCATGGACGTTTTGTTTCTTGGCGATCTCGACGTTCTCTGCGGTTGGGGACTTTTTCTCAGCACGCTCCCAGTCCGGTTCCGAACTATTTCTCGCCGGGGCGTTTTTCGGCGGGCCAAGCCCAGGAGTGTTTTTATGTCAAAGCGCGTAGAGTTGTTATACAAGTTGCAACGTTTGGACACAGGTATTACGACGAGGAAGCGGAGGTACGATCGGGTCAAGGCCAGTTTGGGCGAGAGTAAGGCGCTGTTGGACGCGCGCAAGGCGCTCCAGGCGGCGCAGAATGAATTGAGGCATTGGCGCACTCTTTTGCTCGATCGCGAGATCGATGTGGCGGCGATCACCGACAAGCAAAAAGAGACGGAAACGCGCCTGTACGGCGGGCGAGTCAAGGATCCAAAAGAATTGCGCGACCTGGAAAAGGAGAACGAGTATCTCAAACGTCGCAAGGCGTCGTTGGAAGAGGCGCAGCTTGAAGCGATGATGATGGTCGATGAAAAGGCGACGCTGGCCGCTGTGGCTAACGAGGAATATACCGTGGTCGAGGCCGCGTGGCGAACCGAGAACGCCGAGTTGGTCCAAGAATACGACGCGCTCAAGCAAGAATTGACCCAGCTCATTGCCAGGCGTCAGGTTTTTGTCGCGCGGGTGCCGGCCAGAGATTTAGAAGAATACACTTCGATTCGCAAGATCAGAAAAGGCGTTGCCGTAACCATGGTGCGCGACTGTGTCTGCCAGATTTGCCACGTGCAGATACCGACGCGGCAAATCGACCGGGCCAGAGATATGGACGAATTTATTTATTGCAACGGCTGTGATCGCATCTTGTACGTTCCCGCCTGAGGTGATTGGGCCGCGCGGCGGCTGTTTTTTTTCAATTGGGCGTGTTTCAAATGGTTTGGGCGCCCGTAGCCTAGCCCTTTGTAGGCGCTCCGTGGACGGACGGCTACAAAGCAAATGAAACACAACCGTTCGGATCACATCCCAAGTCCGGCGATGCCCCTCCACACAACAAAAAAGCAGGCAGTCTATTCAGACCGCCTGCTTTTTTTTTTGGCCCACCCTGGTGAACCTTGGCTCGCGTAACCTGCCCACCAGGAGTTATGGTACAGCCGTCCAGGTCATTTGAGACGCTCTCGATGGCAATGTGTCCGGGGAAATGTGATCAAACACACCTCTTTTATTTGTACAACAATGCCTGGATTTCGTCATTATCAATGTTGGACGCATCGTACCAGTGGAAACCGGTGTCAATCGTCTTGGACAATGTCTCGCCATTGATCGCCTTGACTGCCGCTTCGACACACTTGTAGCCAATGCCGATGGGGTCCTGGGTGATCGCTCCGGCTTCGACGCCGCTGCGAATGGCGTCCATTTGCTGCTGTCCAGAATCGTAGCCAATGACGACCAGTTCCTTTTCCTTGCCCAACTCTTTGACCGCGTTCAGCACGCCAATGATCGAGCCTTCGTTGGCGCCAAAGAACCCTTTGAGGTCCGGGTGCGCCTGGATGATCGCTTTGGCAATGTCGGTGGATTTGAGTTGATCGCCGCCCCCGTACTGAATATCCACAATCGTAATATCGGGGTATTTTTCCTTGATCCGGTTCACAAACCCATCGCGCCGATCGATGCCAGTGCGGCTGGTCTGGTCGTGGACGATCACGGCGATCTCGCCAGAGCCGCCGATCAACTCGGCCATTTTGTCTGCCGCCAACGCTGCGGCGGCGATATTGTCGGTGGCGGCGGTTGCCAGCGGAATGTCGCTGTCTACGCCAGAGTCAAAACCGATGACGGGGATGCCTTCTTTTTTGGCGCGTTCCAACAGCGGGATCAATGCCTTGCTGTCGAGCGCGGCCAGGCACAAGGCCGCCGGTTTCTTGTCGAGCGCTGCCTGCACCATTTCGAGCTGCTTGTCTACCATGGCCTCGGTCTCTGGGCCTTCAAAAGTGATCTCGACGTCATAATCTTTGGCTGCCTTTTCGGCGCCTGCGGCCACGGCCTGCCAAAATTGGTGCTGGAAGCCTTTGGAGACAATGGCAATGTACGGTTTGCCGCTGGATTTTTTGCCGCCCAGACACCCAGAAATCAACAGGGCAATCAACAAGGCGCTAACCAGCATGGCGTACAATTTCTTGTGCTTCATACGTGCTCTCCTTATTTTGATAAAAGATGATTAAGGGTTGAAAACATTAACCTGCAATCTTGGCGTTTGCCCCTCCTTTCAAAACCTGTGCGCGTCGCCGCTATTGCCCCCGGCGGCGAAGCGTGTCCATATACACGGTCAAAACCAAAATGGTGCCGGTGATGACGATTTGCCATTCTTGCGGAACAGACAAGATGCGCAAACCGTTGGTCAACACACTGATGATAAAAGCCCCAATGATCGTTCCCAAAATGGTGCCCTCGCCCCCGCTCAGAGACGTTCCCCCGATCACGACCGCAGCAATGGCGTCCAGCTCATAGCCGGCGCCCAGAGCCGGTTGCGCCGAATTGAGGCGCGCGGCCATCAAAACACCTCCCAGCCCGGCAAATGTTCCGCCCAGCGTATAAATGGCGACTTTCCACAAATTCACATTGACCCCCGAAAGGCGGGTTGATTCCTCGTTGCTGCCCAGGGCAAAAGTATAACGTCCCAGGATGGTCTTGGACAAGATCAAATGCGCAATCGCGGCTGCGCCAAATAAAATCAACACGGCGTTGGGAATATCAAAGTTGGGAATGAGCGCGCCCAGGATAGACCCCATAGCGACCTTGGCAAAGAGCGGCGAGTCGGAGAAATAGATCGGTTTCAGGCCGGAAATGACCAGCGAAAGCCCCTTGGCCGCGTACAGCATCCCCAATGTCGCCACAAAGGGCGGAATTTTCATCTTGGAGACCACACTGCCGTTGACATAGCCGGCCAGGGTTCCGGTGAGGATGCCGCCCAACACGCCAAGCGGAACCGGCAGACCCAGGTTGGTGATAAATACCCCGCTCATCACCGCCGATAGGGTCATCACCGTGCCGGTTGACAGGTCGATGCCGCCGGTGACAATGATGAACGTCGCCCCCAGCGCCAACACGCCGTTCACCGAAGTAGCCAGCAAAATGCCAATGATGTTGCTAAACTGGAAAAAGTTGGGCGAAGCCAGCGAAAAAACGATAAACAAGACGATCAGGCTTCCGAACGCCAACAAGCGGCGCATGGTGTCTGAAGCAAACCATGCCGTCTGGGACAGGTTACTTTTTGTCATACAGATAGCTCCAATGTCAAACTAGGTACTGAGGATGCCGCTGCGCTGGGTGGCATAGCGCATGATTTTTTCTTGCGTTGCTTCTTGGGCGCTCAACTCGCCGGTGATTCGTCCCTCGCACATTACAATGATCCGATGGCTCATCCGCAGGATTTCCGGCAGTTCCGAAGAGATCATAATGATCGCTTTGCCTTGCCGCGCCAGGTCGTTGAGCAATTTGTAAATTTCGCTTTTGGCGCCCACGTCGATGCCGCGCGTCGGCTCATCAAAGATGAGAATGTCCGTGTCGGCGGTCAACCATTTGCCGATGACGACTTTTTGCTGGTTTCCACCGGAAAGGTTTTTGACTTGCTGTTGCAAGCCGGGGGTTTTGATCGCCAATGCCTTTACAAATCGCCGGGCAATGGCGCGCACATCGGCATTTTTGACCCAGCCGATGGCGTTGACAAACCTGGGAAACGAAGCGAGCGCAATGTTGGCGGCCACATCTAGCCCCAGGGCCAGCCCGTAACGTTTGCGGTCTTCGGAAAGATAGCCGATGCCGTGCCGCACAGCATCTTGGGGGCTTTGGATTTGCACCAGTTCGTTCTTGACGTAAATTTCGCCCGAATCGATCGGATCGGCGCCAAAGATGGCCCGCGCGACTTCGGTGCGCCCGGCGCCCATCAACCCCGCAAACCCCAGAATTTCGCCTTTTTTCAAAGAAAAGCCAATATTCACAAGCGTTCGACCGCGATTCAGCCCGCGCACCTCCAACGCCACCTCCTGGTTGCCATTCTCCGGCACCTGGGGGGCCGTATCGTAAATGGTGCGCCCGATCATCATGCTGATGATCTGATCGATGGTGGTTTCGGCGGTTGGAACCATATCGATGAACCGCCCGTCGCGCATCACCGTGACGCAGTCGGTGATTTGTTTCAGTTCTTGGAGGCGGTGTGAAATGTGGACGATGCCCACGCCCCGCTCTCGAAGTTGGCGGGTGATCCGAAAAAGTTCTTGTATCTCGGTCTCGGTCAAGGCGGCGGTTGGCTCGTCCATGATCAACACCTGGGCGTCAAAAGAGAGGGCTTTGGCAATCTCGACCATTTGCTGCGAGGCGACGGTCAAATCGGCGACTTGGGCGCGCGGGTCGAGATTCAAGTTCATCATTTCGAACAGTTTTTGGGTTGCGTCGTTGAGGGCTTGATCGTCGAGAATGAACCTGGCCTTGAGGGGTTCGCGGCCAATAAAGATGTTCTGCGCCACGGTCAGGTGCGGCATCAAGTAAAGTTCCTGGTGGATGATGCTGATCCCCAACTGCTGCGCGGCTTTGGGGTTGGGAATCTCGACCGGCTGCCCTTTGAACAGGATGCGCCCGGCGTCTTTTTTATAAATGCCCGCCAAGACCTTCATCAATGTCGATTTGCCGGCTCCGTTTTCACCGACCAGGCCGTGGACCTGACCCACGCGCAGTTCAAACTGGCATTGATCGAGTGCTTGTACGCCGGGAAAGGATTTGTCTATTCCTTCCATCTTGACTAGAATTTCATTCATACACGCCCTCTGAAAATCGATGCGGGTTTTTGCGTTTTGACCAGCTTGAATCTGCAACGATCTGGACTGGCTTTGGTGGTCAATAATTATACGCCTAATTTGCTCCAAGTCAATTTCGGGCATTGGCCGTGATATACATGTGCCAAATTGACCAGGATGTGATATACTGGTGAAAAGCGGCGTCGATTGCCGGCGGGCGAGTTTCCGGCAATACGCCAACCCCTGGGCAAGGAGGATGGGATGTCGGAGCCGCTTCTGGATTCGCTCAAGATCAAGGGCTTTTGCGCCTTTGAGCATTTGTCGATCGAATGTACTTGAGGAATGAACGGCTAGTTCCCTTTTTCGCGGCAGAACCACAAAGGGCAAGGATATGAGCCATGCCAACCAGTCGTGAACGAGTTCTACAAGCGGTCAACCACCGTGAACCTGACCGCATACCGATCGACCTGGGCGGGCACCGCTCGTCGGGGATGATGGCCATCGCCTACAACAAGCTCAAGCAGCACCTTGGCATCACCGGCGGCGACATTTACGTCTATGATTTCATCCAGCAGCTGGCGATCATTGAGCCGGAGGTGCTGGATCGCTTTGGCGTGGACACGGTCGAGTTGGGACGAGGTTTTGCCCTCGACGACGCCGACTGGCATCCCTGGACCTTGCCCGACGGCGCGCCGTGTCAAATCCCATCCTTTATTCACCCGGTCCGGGTGAATGGCGACTGGCACATCTATCACCAGGACGGAACGCTGATGGCCATCCAAAAGCAGGGCAGTTTGTACTTTGAGCAGACCTGTTTTCCGCTGCAAGGCAATTACGCCGACGACTGGGACCTGGACGCGGCGTTTGGCAAGGTGATGTGGGCCGCGCTCGGCTCACCGCCGGCGCCGATTGGCTTTGACGGCAAGGGACTGGAGCAGCTCGAGGCCGGGGCCAAACGGCTGCGCGCCTCGACCGGGCGGGCGATCATTGGCCTCTTTGGCGGCAATCTGCTCGAAAACAGCCAATTTTTGTTCGGCATGGCCGATTTTTACATAATGCTCGCCGCCGAACCACGGCGCACACATCGCTTGCTCGATCAACTGGTCGATATGCACCTGACCAACCTCGAAAAATTTCTCTCTGCCGTGGGGCCATACATCGACATCATCCTCTTTGGCGACGACCTGGGAATGCAGACCGGCCCGCAGATTTCGACCAAGATGTTCAAAGAATATTTTCAACCGCGTTATAAAGCGATGTGGGGGCGCGCCAAACAGTTGGCCGACGTCAAAGTGATGCTCCACTCTTGCGGCGGCGTTTATCCGCTGATTCCCGGCCTGATCGACGCCGGGTTGGACATTTTACAGCCGGTGCAGACATCGTGTACCAATATGGACCCGCAGCGCCTCAAGCGCGAGTTCGGCAAGGATTTGTGTCTGTGGGGCGGCGGCTGCGACACGCAGCACCTGCTTGCCAACGGCGCCCCCGCCAAGGTCGCCGCCGACGTGCGCCGCCGCGTAGAGATTTTCGCGCCGGGCGGCGGGTTCGTGTTTCAGCAAATTCACAATATCATGGCCGATGTGCCGCCGGAAAACATTGTGGCCATGTTGGACGCGGTGAACACATAATTTGAAAAAAAGGAAACGTGGAATGCAAATTGAACTCAAATACGGCGCCAACCCCCACCAGAAACCGGCCCGGCTGCTCATCGAGCGCGAGCCGTCGCCGCTGCAAGTGCTGAACGGCAAACCCGGCTATATCAACCTGCTCGACGCCCTGGGCGCGTGGCAGCTGGTGCGCGAGATGAGGCAGGCGACCGGACGGCCCAGCGCGGCGTCATTCAAACATGTCAGCCCGGCGGGGGCGGCGATCGCCAAACCGCTGACCGCCGCCTTTTGTCGTTCGCAAATGCTGCCCGGCGATGGCCTGTCGCCCGTCGCCACGGCCTATGCCCGCGCGCGTGGCGGCGACCGCCTCTCTTCCTTTGGCGACGCCGTGGCGGTCAGCGACGTGGTCGACGAGTCATTGGCGCGGTTATTGCGGCGCGAAGTGTCCGACCTGATCATTGCCCCCGGCTTTGAACCACAGGCGCTGGCGATGCTCAAAACCAAGCAAAACGGCGGCTATCGCATCTTGCAGATCGACCCCGATTACGAGCCGCCAGCGACAGAGTACCGCGACGCCTTTGGCTTCCGGTTGGAGCAAAAGCGCAACATTGCGCCGATCGGCGCCGCATTGTTCGAGAACGTTGTTTCAGAGAACAAGACGGTATCTGACGACATCATCGAAAGCATGCTCGTCGGCACGATCGCCCTCAAATACACCCAATCCAACTCGGTCGGCGTGGCCTATGACGGGCAGGTGATCGGCATGGGCGCGGGGCAACAGTCGCGGGTACATTGCACGCGCCTGGCCTGCGATAAAGCCGACAAGTGGATGATGCAATTGCACCCGCGCGTGCTCGACCTCGATTTCAAGCAAGGGTTGAGCCGGTTGGCAAAAACCAACCTGATCGACTCGTACCTGCTGTGGGAGCAATTGTCCGAGGCCGAGATCGCGCGCATGCTGGCCGGCTTTGACACCCCGCCGCAGCCGTTGACGCGCCAGGAACGCGCGTCGTGGATTACCCAATTCGAGGGGCTGTGCCTGACCTCGGATGCGTTTTTTCCCTTTCGCGACAGCATCGACCGCGCCAGCCGCAGCAACATCCGCTACGTGGCGCAGCCGGGCGGCTCGCTGCGCGACAAAGATGTGACCCAGGCTGCGGATCAGTATGGAATGGTGATGTTTCACACCGCTTTGCGGTGCTTTTTACACTAACACGTAGGGACTGCTGTGGTCTCTACCCACAATGAATCAAGGAGAAATCAGATGGACGAGTTGGTCAAAATGGTATCGAAAAAGGCGGGGATCCCAGAAGCGTCGGCCAAAACGGCAATAGAAACCGTGGTTGGATTCCTCAAAGAAAAACTGCCCGCGCCGATCGCCGGGCAGATCGATGCGGCGATCTCGAACCCCGGCGCCGCGGATATGCTGGGCAATGTGGCCGGCGGGCTGGGCGGGCTGTTCGGCAAAAAGTGATACGCCGCCCTCATTCAAAAAACCCAGGTCTTGACAAGACCTGGGTTTTTTTGTTGGCCGGGTTGCGTTGCGATCAGCGTTGCCAGTGGACGGGGCCGGATCGACCAAAGTTGCTGCCGACCAGGCTCAAGTCCAGGATATCGACGGCGCCGTCCCCATTCACGTCGGCGGCGGCCGCGTATGCGCCCAGGTTAGAGCCGACGAACGAGAGGTCGAGGATGTCGATGCGATTATCGCCGTTCACATCGCCGCCGATCATCTGGATGGCGCCCAGGTTCAGGTTGGCATTATCGCTGGCCTTGACCGTGGCGACGATGTCCAGATACCCGGTGTGACGGATGTACAGATCGGTTTGGCCGACAAAGTGCAGCCCAAAGCTGCCGCTCGCGTCGGTGGCGGTATGTACGCCGGCCAGGCTGGTCAACTGCACGCCCTGGGCGTTCTTTCGCCCCTGCAAGTTGATCTGCCCGACGACGTTTGGTTTCAGGGTCGCGTCGTAGCGGCGATGGGCGCGGATGTAGCGCCAGGTATGATCGTCGTTGCGCAACACATAGTAGGCGTCGACGGCGGGGTTCCAAAAGATGACGCCGTTGGCAAATTTCTGGTCGCCGCCCAGCGTCCCGAATTCCCAGCCGATGGGATAGCCGATGGTGTCTTTGACGCCGGCTTGATCGCACCAGGTCACGCCAAAGCCAAACATGGGGCCATAGGGCCACCACGCTTCGGAGCATCCGGCCGGAAAGAGCGGCATCCCCGGCGTCCAGCCATCATCCTGTTGTGACCAGACACCGCTGTCGCGGCCGGCCCAATCGGTGCCGCCAACCTGGGTAGACTGGTTGTCAAAGACATAGATTTGGTTGGTTCCGGTGGGCACCTGGCGAAAGTGCATGCTGCCGCGCTCATACTGCTGTTCCGAATACCAGTATGCAAATCCGGCGGCGGTTGGCGCGCCCAGATAGCCGTGATTGCCGCCCGCTTCTTGCCAGCCACGGATGTATTCGACGTCGATCGGTGGGACCAGGTTGCTGCCAGGGCTGGCGTCGTCAAAGGCGGTAAGCGTGCCGGCGGCCAAGTTGGCGACCACAACATCGTTGCCGTTGACGGCGATCCCTTGCCCGCCGTGCATCCCGGCAATGTTGCCATTGTTGGGGTCGGTGTTGACCGCGCGGATCAGGCGGTAGCCATTGGTGGCATCGAGCACATACACTTCGTCCATATCGCCCTGGACAACGAACACGTGTTGCGTTTCGGTATTGACAGCGACGGCATAAGGGCGCAGCATAGGCACAAACTGAATCAATTGATGGTTGTTCAGATCGAGCACGTACAAGCCTTCGGCGGTGCCATCACGCTTGGTAATGTACACGCGGCCGTGCGCCTCGTCGATGGCGATGGCGTAAAAGCCAATGTATTCTTGCAGAATGTGCAAGACGGGATTTTCCCGCCCGTCATTGTAGACGACGGCGACGCCGGTGTCGGTGCCCTTGTTTTGCTGCACATAGGTCCGTTCGGCCTGCGGGTCTTTGGACTGCCAGCCCCGGAAGGCGCTGTGAACGGGGACATAGATGCGGTCGGCGACGGCGGCAGGAAGCGCCGGGTGAAAGCCAACCCAGAACGTTTCGATGACGCCAAACGTGGTCGCGTCAAAGAGGGTGACGGTACCGTCTTCAAAGTTGGTGACGTAACCCGTGTTGCCGACCACGGCGAGGCCAAAGGGCTTGCGCCCGGCAGCGACATGGCCGAGCAGGGCATAGTTGTTGTTGGCGTCGAGGACGGCGACATTGTCGCTGCCGCCGTTGGCGACAAACAATTTGCTGCCGTCCTGGCTGAGGGCCAGACTGTTGGGCGCCGACCCGCCCGCCGGCACCTTGTTCACCAGGGTGTGCGTTGCCCCATCGACGATGGCGACGGTGTTGTCGCTTTGCACGGCGACATAGAGCAGATTGCGGAAGGGATCGACGGCCATGCCCTTGAGCAACGTGCCCATTTCGGTGGGAGGCGTCGTCGTTGGTTCTGGCGTTGGTTCTGTGGTGGCGGTTGGTTCTGGAGTGGGGGTCGCGTCGCTGACCTGAATCTGCGCCGCGGTGAGCGTGGTGGTGATCGGCGCGCCGTTTTGATCGAACAGGTTGAGGCTGGTGAACGAGATGGCGCTGTTGCCGACGATCTTGGCTCGAAAAGTGATCGACAGCAGATCGCCGCTGCCATCGACGGGGAGCGTTGGTGTGACCTGCATTACCGTACACATGATCGTGCCTGCGCTATTGTCGGCGACGTTGGTCACGATCATTTCTGGCTGCAAAAAGGTGGCCAAGAGTTCGACTTGCAGGCCCGGCGCAACGACGTCGGCGTCGACCACTTCCAGTACCGCCGGATCAAAGGTGAGGTTGGCCTGATAGCCGTACAAGCCGGTGACATCGGCGACGTGCAGGGTGACGGTTGTCTCTGCGCTGGGGGCGATGGTTTGAGTGGCCGGCGTCAGCGAGGTGGCGGTATCTTGAGCCAGCACAAAGACCGGCAGTCCACCGAGGACGAGAATGGCGATCAATAAACCCGATAAAAGGCGTGTTTTGTTACGCATTTTGGTGTTCCTCTCTTTCTATGCGATTTCCTCCCCCAGTAAGAATTTTCCAGTTTCCAAAATGTCCCAAAACTTGGCGGCACTAGAGCCTGTTGACAGGTTGCTTTTGAAACAGCCTGGAAAGGCTCGAGTAATTCCATAAATTTGCTTATTTTATGCCAACATTATTCCATGATCTATGCTAATCTGGGACAATTGTTTTTCTGGAATTGCCTGACTGCTTGAAACAATGGGGCAGATCCGGGCCGCCCAGGGTGGTTGTTAAAAGTTGTTTTGGAAACATTCCTGTAGACACGAATTCCGGCTGATGCAAAGGAACGCGCATCTACAGGAACGATGGTTCTCGTTTTCACCCTTTTAGGGTACACAGACCTGCATGATGGGCGCGGTCAGACCAAAGTTTTTGCCGATGAGGACGATGTCAAAAATGTCCACGGTGCCGTCGGCATTGATGTCTGCCGCCGGGTCGGCAGTGCCAAAACTTGCGCCGCCGATGACGAGGTCGCTGATGTCGATCACTTGATCGCCGTTCAGATCGCCGCCCAAGAGAGTCACGTCGGGCATCCAGGCGGTTTCGTTGGCCCGCACCGGGCAGTCGTCGAGGACGACGGTCAGGTACAGGTTGCTGGCGATGGTGATGTCATAGGTGTCGCTGGGCACATCGGTAAAGGTGTACCACCCGCTGGCGCCGGTGGTGGTGGTCATCACCGTGCTGTTGGTCAGGGTCACATCGATGCCGCTGTGCTCGTCCCGCCCTTCGCGCATCGCGCGGCCAGAGGCCGCCCCTTTGGGCATTTCGACCACGATCTCGCCATTTTCCGACACGTGGTCGATCGCTGCGCCATAGCTGTCGGCCAGTTTGATCTCGGTCCAGTTCAACGGACTGGTGCCTTCCTCGGCGATGGCCCGGAAAGTGATGGTCGCCAGGTGCAGATTGCCGTTGAGCGGGGGCGCTTTGGCAACGCGAAGCAGCGTGGCGGCAAAGTGGACGGTGCCGGAGACGATGCTGCTCTGCAAAATCTGGTGTTCGTTTGGATAAGCGGTCCAGGCCGCGCCGGGTTGGATGTCGAGTCCGGTGACGATGGTATCGTCAAAGCTGAACTTGAATTCGGCGGCGTAAAAATCGCTGACGCCGTTGAGCCACACTTCGACGGTTGTTTCTTGCCCCTGTTCGATGGCGCTTCCGACAACAAAGGTCATCGTTGGATCTCCTGCTGCCGCGACCATCCCACTTGACCCCAAGCCCAAGGCGAGGATCAGGACGAGCGCCCAAACTGAATGTTTCTTCATGTCATTCTCCTTTTTATATTCAACAAATACGATTTTTACTGCATAATGTGATGCCGTCAGCGGTCGAAATGTCATTCCAACCGGACATTTGTTTCAAAGCTGTGGTATTCTTCGCGGTGTCACCTCCTTGCCCCCGCGCTGGTTGGCGGCGTCGCTCCGCCGGATCAATGACATTGTCCAAAGTTTTTGCCGACCAAAACGACATCGACGATATCGACCTTGCCATCGTGGTTGATGTCGGCGGCGGCCGGGCTGGGCGACGTTGAGCCAAATTGTGCGGCCACGGTGCTGAGGTCGAGGATGTTGATACAGTTGTCGGCGTTCACGTTGCCGCCCAACAAGGTGATCACCGGTACGGCGCTGTTTGCCGTTGTGACCGTGTGCCCCAGGTACGAGACGTGGCTAAAGGTCAATGTGTGCGAGCCAGATGTGGACGCAAAGCTGTATTGACCGTTGGCGTTTGTCGTCACCGACGTTCCACCATCGAGTTTGACCACTGTGCCGCTGTGGTCGGTGCGCCCCTGAAGCAAGACCCGCCCGCTCAACGTCGTCTGGCCGCTGCCGACCGTGACTTGGCCGTCGGCGTGCGTTGTGGGGATGACCACCGCGCTGGCGTTGACCAGTTTGAGCGCCGCAAACCAGACCGGCGATGTTCCGGCGGCCTTGGCTTTGAACGGGATCGAAATGATGTCGCCGCTGCCGTTCAACGCCGGCGCCGGGTGAGTCAGCGAAGCCGCCAGGTGGATTTCACCGGTCGTATTGTTGACCGAGTTTTGGACGACATAGCTTCCGGCGGGCATCCAATCGCCCAGCTTGACCTGAACGCCGGCCGCGGACGAATCGGCGTCGACCACTTGCAGGATCGCCGGGTCAAAGCGGATCGTGGTCTCGAAACCGTACAGGTTGCCAATGTTTTCAACGCGAACATCCACCGTCCGGGTTGCGCCTGTGTTCATCTGCGTCGATGCCGGGTCAAAATGCACTTGCTGCCCGCACAAGTTGACGGACACGTCGTCGATGTACATCCAGGTGCGTTTGCCATTGCCGTCATTGATCACGTTGAAATAGAGCACGATCTCTTGGCCTTTATAAGGCGACAGATCAAAGGTCGCCTGACGCCACACCCCATCGTTCCTCACCTGGCGCAAGACCACACCGCCGCTGAGCAGTTGATAGTTTGTGTTCAAGAGCAGCATTTCCTGCCAATCGACCTCGCCGCAGCATTTACCCGCCGTCTCTTGACCGGCGATGATTTTGGCCGGATCGTAGCCCAGCCCCTCTTTGACATTCCACCCGGTTTTGGTCGTGTCTTCGCTGTGCGCCTTGTACCAAAAGGACAACGTGGGATGGACCGCGCCCGACGGGATGTTGATGTGTTGGTAGGCCGATGAATGGCTGTAGGTGTCCCAGGTTGACGATGTAACGCCGAGGCGCATCGAACGCGCGCCGGTGTGAGCATAGTCGGTCGTATAGTTGGCCGGGCGCGGGGTGGTGGTCAGCCGCCAACGGCCGGCCCACTCAAAGCTGCGATTTTTGACCAACTCGGCGCACGGTTGAGCGCCATAGCAGGCGTCCAGGCGCACGTCATCGACATACATCCAGGTGCGACGGCCGCCGGCGCCATTGTTGATCACATTGAAATAAACGACGATCTCTTGGCCGATAAAGGCGCTGACATCATAGGTGTACTTGGTCCAGACGCCGTCGTTGCTGCGTTCGCGCATCAATGTAGCCAGCCAGTTGTAACAACCGGCTTTCAAGATCAACACCTCTTGCCAGTCCTGTCGCGCCTTGACCGCCTTGGCGTTCCACTCGAACGTGCCGTTGATGACCTCGGCCGGATCGTATAGATCGGTTGTCGGATCGGCGACGGCCTTGGGTGTTTCTTGCGTATATCGCCTGGCCCAAAAAGTGAGCGTGGCGCTGGCGGCATTGGCCGGGACACGCACTTTTTGATAAGACGATGAATGGCTATAGACATCCGCAGCGCCTGGTTCGACGCCCAGCCGCATCGAGCGCGCGCCGCCGTGCTTGTCGGCGTTTGAATAGCGAGCCTGGTGCGGCGTGACCGGCATGTCCCAACTGCGCGTTGCCTCTAGATTGCCATTGTCAATCAGATCGGTACAATCTTTCGAGTCGGGAGGCGAAGGCGGTGGGGATGAAGGTGTATTGATGACAATTTGGCCGTTGACGGTGGTGTGCGCGATCGTCGCGCCGTTGCGGTCGGTCATTTTGACCGAAACCCAGTTCAAATTAGCCTGTCCGGCCATCCGCGCGGCAAAACGGATCGTAGCCAAAGTGCCGCTGCCGCTCACTGCCGCCGCCGGGGCAAGCAGGGTCATGGCAAAGTCCGCCGTCCCGGCGCTGTTGTCGGCAATGTTTTGCACGACATAGCTGGGCCGCGTGTGTGGAAACAGGCTGCCGGGTAAAATCTGGATGCCCGGCTGGCCGCCGTCGTCGTCGAGCGCCTGAAGCCGCGCGGCGTCAAAACCAAAGTGTATTTCAGCGGCGTACAGATCGCTCACCCCGTCGACGCGAATGTTGACGTTGACCGTGTCCCCGACATTGACCGTCGAGACCACGGGCGACAAACTGACCGTCGGCGCGCCGTTGGCCCAAGTGGCCACGGGAAGCATTGCGAGCAAGGTGAATAGCAAGATGATCAGGTTTACCATTTTTCTCATCATTTTTTTCCTCCGTTCAATGATCGCGAGTTGAACGAGCGTCACTCGCGGGTCGTTTGGCATACTCTAGACTACCAAACTTGCAATCCATGTGAAATCATTCATTTTTTACCGTCACCGGCCAGGTGGTCGGGCCGGTCTGTCCAAAATTGCCGGCGGTCAGGGTCAGGTCCGAGATGTCCACCCGCCCGTCGCCGTTGATGTCGGCGGCCGGGTCATTGTCAACCCGGTCAAAGTGCCAGGCAATGTAAGCCAGATCGCGCACGTCGATCTGGTTGTCGCCATTGACATCGCCGCCGAGGAGGACGACGCGCCCAATCTCGGTTATGCTGTCCATCGTCACCTGAATGGGACGGTCGCTTTCGGCAGCCAGGTATCCGGGGGCAAACGCCGTCAGCGTGTAAAACCCTTCGCCGTGCGACGCGACCAGCTCGAAATGGCCGTCGGCCAGGGTATATGTTTTGTCAATGTGCGCCGTGACGAGGATGCCGGAAACGGCGATTTCGCGGTGTTGGGTTCGCCCTTGCAGATAGACAGCGCCTTTGATCACGCCCGGCGCGCGTACCGACACGACGCCGCTGTGGGCAACATAGACGAGGGCGGCGGGCTGCTTGTCGCTCAAAAACCGGGTTGTATCGACAATGTCAATCGTGGATGCACCGATTTTTTGCGCGCGCCAGGTGATCGTCGCCGCCTTGAGCCATTCTGCTGTGCTGCCGGGCGGCTCGGTGCAGACAAGGATGAGCACGATACGGCCTTGCTCATTGTCAACCCGATTTTCGCCGCCGGCTTGAGCATAGCCCGGCAGAGACGCCGCGTCGATCTGGACGCCGTTGGCCGGGTTTTGATCCGCATCGACAACCTGGACAATGGACGGATCAAAAGCAAGATGTATCTCGATCCGTTGCACGTCAGGGGAGACATTTTTGACAAAAACATCGGTGCTTTTCATACCACCAACCGGCAACGCGGTTTCGCCGATCAGGATGGCGGTCTGCGTTTGATCCGGCAGCGTCGGCGTCGGCGTGACGACAGGCGCACCCGTCGCGGTGGGAGTGGGTGTCAATGTGGGCGCCTGGGCAAAAAGGACGAGAGTTTGCGCCCAGGCGACCAGGCACACGCCGATCCAGATTCCTCTTGACATTGATTTGGTATTTCCAAAGATGTGTTTGCGCATAACAAACTCTTGGATGTCCCGGACCTCGAACGTCCACGCCGGTCGACGCTACAAAAAACACGCCAAAATAAAAGGGCGAGAATCCGCCTGGATTCCCCCCCTTGGATGTTTTCCCGTTGAACGTATTGCATGTGATCTGGGCATCAAAACCAGATTGCGGGGTCATCGATCATGTCTATGATAGCACAGACCACCATAATGTGCGGTTACGAAACCGTTACAAAAATGCTACAAGAATAGCAGCCGCCCGCAGGTTTATGACCCTGTGGGCGGCTGCTAGTTTGTGGATAAAACATCCCTCAAGTTTATGACCCTGCGAGACGTTCTTTTCTAATCTTGGCCGAATGACTTGGCGGGTTTACATTCACCTCGAAAAAAAGCCCACTCTTCACACTCGCTACCATCTTGAAAAATGCACATGCCGTACTCTCCGCCATCTGCGTCGGTGCGAATCTCCCACTGACCATCCTGCTCTATACAGTAGACGGTTGCCGGGTTGGACATACCCAACTCGGCAGTTGGCTGCGCCACAGCCGGTGAAGCGGTACAGCCGACAATACACAATAAAACGACAAACAACAAGACACCCACATTTCTGGTTCTCACAAGTACACCTCCTTAAATTTGTTATGGTTTTTTACGAACCACGCTAAAGACGTGCCTTGCACCCATTTTGTTCCTTTTTACACCACATCGTCAACTTGGTAACGGACACCCGGCCACTCTACCCGATCCTGTCATTCCGAGTTTTCCATGGCGCAGACGCGCCACACTTTCAGCAAGAAGCAGTGCTGTCAAAGAGCCTGTCATTCTGAGCCAGCCGCCGCAGGCGGCGCAGTAAAGAATCTTGTGGCTTGAATTTGCAAGTTGTTTCTTGGTAGCGACCGCAGGAAGCAAAGAATCTCGCTCTCGCGGTGGAAAGAAGAGATTCCCTTCGACTGCGCTCAGGGCAGGTTTTGTCGCTCCGCTCCGCAGAATGACAGTCCCAGGTCTGGCTCTAGTACTAGAAAGTCCCAAACATCGAGTTCTTGGATGGAACAAGCTGCTTTTTGATGTATTTCAGGCGCAAAACGCCCTACATAACTCGAACCGCGCAACTCTTGGTTCTCATCCTAGAACGTGCGCATAAACAACATGGGCACGGCCCAATCGCCGCTGTGCAGGCCGCTTTCGAGCATGACGCGACGCCGTCCCTCGGTAACGGCCACCGGAAACGGCCAGCGCGCTTGCGCCAACGCCTCGTAAAAGCCCTGACTAAAGGCGCGTGCGCTGCGGTCCGAGATGGGGCGGCTCATGCCGATCGTCGTCGGAATGCCGGCCTGTACCAATGTTTGCGCCAGGCCGCGCGTGCCGGGCATGACGCCCACCTGGGCCGTCGCGCAGGCGTTGAGAAAGACAAATTCCAGCCTGGCGGCAGATTGCTGGTACAGGTCGGGCAAGAGGTGGCGCAAGGTGTCGACGTCGATGCGCGCGCTGGCGCCGTCTTTTTGTTCGAGGATCAGCGCCCCCTGCCCTGTGCTCCGATTGTACTCGGCGTGGCCGACAAAATGCAGCCAGTGTGCGCCACGGCGCAGCGCGGTCAACAGCGCAGCCAAAGTGGCGTGTTCGAGCCATTCCACCTCTACCTGCCCGGCGTCGATCAATGGCTGGACGGCGCTCATGATCGTCTGCTGTTCTTGCGCCACGGCCAGGCGGGGCCAGTCTGTGGGCGAAGCCGTCACCAAAAGCATCCGCCACGGTGGAGATGCGGCCGGTTGCGGCGATGATGTGCCCCCCGTCAAAAATCGAACCAGCGGGGAGCAATGGGACAACACCACAAAGTTGCGTTCCTGGGGGTTGTACAACAATTCCCAGGGAAGCGCGGCCAGCTCGGGTTGGTGCAGACGCAAATGGATGCACAGGTTGCGGCCTCTGGCGCGGGCGGCCTCGCGGCTGGCAACAAAAGAGGTGAGAATGGGCGGTGAAAAGACAAAAGCGTGCAGCCGCCGGCCGATCTCGCCAAGCAGCGCAGCATCGACATCGCCGATGGTGACGCGGGCCAACATCTCTTTGAGCGCCGGTTCGGACAGGTCCAAGGTGGTTTGCGGGCCGCGCACCGGCCCGGTGGGCGCGCCCAACACCTGAATCTCGTACTGGCCGGGACCGCGCGGTTCGATTTCCAGGTCAAACAGGTCATAGGTCGGCGGGGCCGACTGCTCCGGCGGGGGGAGCGGCGCTGCCGGCGCTGCCGCCCCGGCCCGGTTTTGGCGGCGCCAATCGCAGAACATGCGCCCGGCAATTTGGTAGCGCGTGCGCCGACCGCGCCCGGCAATGTTGATCAGGCCGTGGTAGGTCAGCATATCGAGCGTGCGCTGCAACTCGCTGCCGTCGGCGGTCGAGAATTGTTGGCGGATATTGGTGTATCGAGACGATTCTGATTGTTCGGACAACCAGCCGTAGACGCGGTGTGCCAGCGGGCCGAGCGCGTCGCTCCATCGTTCAAAGTGATCGACCTGATCGCTGAATTCGCTGGCAATGTCTTGCACATCCTCGACGGTGGCCTGATCCATGATGTACCACAGCTCGTACAAGATAAATTGGGCCAGACAGGCGTGACCGCCGGTCTGCGTCCAGATTTCTTCGGCCACGTCTTGTGACAGGCGATCCTGGTTGGGGGCGCGAGAGAGGGCCAGCGTTTCTTCATGGGTCAGGTTGGTCAGGCTGTAGCGGGTGAGAATGTTTTCCAACGGCGAGTCTTTTTCGGCCACCTGGGTGTGAAACGCCGTCGAACCGGACATGACCAACGCCAGACTGTCGGCAATGTCCGAGTTACTGAGCAGGTTGCGCAGGTTGGGGCGCAAGTCGCTGCCCCAGGGAGCGGTCAGCAGCGATTCGGCCTCGTCGACCAGCAGCACCAAACGGATGTTTTGGCCGGCGCGGCCGACGAGCAGGGCAAAACCCTCGGCAAAGGCATTGACCGGCCCCAGCCGCCGCGCCAGCTGGTAGGTCGATTCGACCTCTTGCGCCGGAACGTTGCCGGCGCAAATGGCGCGACGCAGCATCTCGAGCGCCAACAGGAAAAAGTCGTCGCCGGAAGCGATCGGGTAGCCGGCCTGGGGATCATAGTACCAGGGCACCAACTGTTTGCGGCCGGCCCGGCACGAGTGGGCGCACATTGCGCGTTCCAATTTGCGCAGCAGGCTGGTTTTGCCGCATCGCCGGCCGCCAAAGATGGCCGCCGAGAGCGGTCGCGGTTGGGTCAAGCCGTCGATCAGACGTTGCAAGAGCCGGCCGCGCCCGAAAAACATGGCGTCGTCGCGGACGGGCAAATGATAGTTGTAGGGGTTGTTGATCATCAGTCATCCAATCCTAGTTCGATCCAGCGAATCCAGCTGCGCAGCGCGCCCAGACCGATGACATAGCCGCCGTCGCGGCGACGGATGAGCATGCGTTCTTGGAGCGCGCCCAGGGTGGCCAGCTGTTGTTGGCGATGTTGGGCCGGCAGCAGCGCCGTCCGGGGGACGGGTTTGTCCGTCTGCGCCAGGCGCACCAGGATCGCGCGCCCGGCTTTGTCCAGACGGACGCGCCACAGTTCGGTCAGGTAGGATTCCGGCAAAAAGACAAATTCTTCGATGCCCAGGTCGGCTTGTTCGGCGCTGATTGTGACCGGCCCCTGGCCGTACAGTGACTCGACGGTTTCGCCGCAGATTTGGCGGGTGACAAAGGGCTGCCCGCCGCCGGCGGCGATCAGTTTTTGCAAAGCCGGGGGGTCATAGCGAATGCCCATTTGAAAGCCGATGCTTTCGATCATTTCGGCGGCATTGTCCGCGTCCATCGGGGGCATCCATATCTCGTGAAGCGCCTGGTACAGCTCGTTGTCCCGCTCTTGCCACATATCGCGGCGATTGACGGACGGGTCGACGCCAATGACGATGAAATCGAGAATTTGCAGGTTTTGGTTGGCGGCCCGCAGTTGGCCCAAGAACGAGGTGAATCCCTCATAGCCGGGGTCGTCGCCGGCAGGCAGCAGCCGATCGACCTCGTCCAGGATGAGCAGCAGCCGTTCGTCGCCGCCGATGTGCCGGTGCAGAGCGACGAGATCGGTGGCAAAGACGCGCATAATGTTGGGCAGCAGGGTGCGTCCTTTGGGCGGCGGCCACAGGTTCAGTTGGGGCATCGTTCGCGCCAGCCCGCCGCGATATTGTTTGATATGAGAGACAAATGCGCCAATAATAGTGCTATAGAGTGGCAAGACGCCTTGTTCGCGCGCAGTGCCTTGCGTGTCGACGGCGGCAATGACGCGCTGTGCGGCCAGCCGACCGCGCAGCCGCTGCGTGAGCGAGGTTTTGCCCGTTTTGCGCAGGCCAAAGATGCCCACCGGCTGCCCGGCGTTGACCAGGTCGATGAGCTGTTGGAGGACGGTTTCGCGGCCAAAAAAGCTGAGGTCGTCGCTGACCGGGCTGCTGATCTTGTACAGGTTTTGCTGGCCGGTCGACTGGTCGATTTGCGCGGTGAGGATGTCGCCGGCGGGCATGTTGGGTTTGACCTGTCCAAACAGCTCGCTGTCGATGTGGACGATGGCCAGTCCCCAACGCTGCCGAATTTCGTACAGGCGGAATCTTGCGCCGGGGGTGGGGCGCCGGTTGCTGACCACAAAGGCCAGCCGGTGTTCGACCTCGTCCTGGTATTCCTTGCGCGCGGCCTCGGCGACGGCTTCAAAGTCATCGCCGGCGGGCGCGCGGCCGGCAATGAGGCGGGTATAGATGCTGCGATAGTCGGCCTGGGGGTGCGTTTTGCCCGGCACCAGGATAAAGGCCTCCGGGGTCGATTCGACGACCCGGAAATCGGCGCGGGTAAAAAAGGTGCGCGCGCCGGCGTACAGGGGATGGCTGCTGCGCACCGATTCGGCCAGCGAGTCGGCGCGGCGCATGTTTTGTACGCGGTGCAGCCAGACCGAAACGGGCGAGATGAAACGATAGCCGCCCCCCGGGGCCAGGCGCAGTATTCGCCCCTTGAGCAGCGCGTCGAGCGCGTTGCTCACCTGTCCTGGCGTGGTGAACGCCTGCCGCTGTTGCAGCGCAACCTGGACGTTGGCCGCGTCCAACGGCTCTCGAAGTGGAGCGAGCAAAGGGATCAGTTGCTGCACGGGATGCCCATGCGCAGCGCCCCAACTCACCGCATACGAGCTATAGTTGCGCAGCAAGAACGCCGCAGCGACAATGATCGCGATCAAGATGACGATACTGCCTATTGAGACGGTCAGCCCGGTGACATTGCCCGGCAAAAAGGAGACCCGGACATCATAGGATTGGACCTCGGATTTCCGGCCATCGCTGTCCTGGGCCCACAGTTTCAGGCTGTACGTGCCATATTTGAGGTCGGTGTATTTGACCAGCGGCTGCTCGTCGACGCCGATCCAATACTCGCTTTGGTCATAGCCGACGAGTTGATAGCCGTAGCGCAGTTCGCTTGCGCCGGCGATAAAGCTGCCGCCCTGCAAGAGCAGCTCAACCGAGCGCCCACTGTTCAGGTTCAAGAGCACCTGGTTGTCGAGCAGGCGGTCCTGGTCGTGGGCAATCGCTCTGCTCAACCGCACCCAGGGCAGCGGCCCCCGGGGGTGAAACCGGTTGACTCCGTCGCTCGTACCGACCCAAAGTTCGTTGGGGGTTGCCCCGCGCGCCAGTGAGACCACATCATTGTTGGAAAGGCCGTCTTTTTCGGTGTTCCACGTGCGATCCCAGCGGTTTCGCTCCGGATCATAGTGGGCCAGCCCGTTCACCGTTCCGGCCCACACTGCATTGTTGTCCGGGTCGATGAGCAGCGCCGATACTTTGTGTCCCTGCGACCAACCCTCAAATTTGATCGGCTGGTAGGTGAGCCGGTCGGCAGTGTGATAGCCGTACAACTGGTCGTTGGTGCCAAACCACAGGTTTCGTCCTTGTGGGTCCCAGGCCAACGCATAGACGAAAACCCGCTCGGCCATATCGAGCGAGTTTCCCAGCGAGACCCAGCGCTCTTGTTGAGGGTCATATTGCCACACGCCGTTGCCCGTGCCGGCCCACGCATCGCCGGTCGTTTCGTCCTGGGCCATAGACAAGACGAGTTGGGTTTCGTCGATGCCGCCGGAAAATGCGCCAACCGTATGCCAGCGGCCGGTTTCGGAACGATAGCTGCTTACGCCGCCGTAACACGCGGCCCATATTTCTCCGCTGCGGGCGTCTTGCAACAAGGCGCGAACGTCGTTGCTCAACAGGCCGTCATCCGTTGTCCAGGTGTGATCCAAGACTCTGGCGTCGAGGTTGTAGCGATAGACGCCGCTGGCCGCGCCGATCCACAGCATCGCGTGCTCGGTATCGAGCCACAGCGCGTGAACCAAGGTGCCCGACGGCGCGGCGTCGATCTGCCACAACAGTTCCCACCGTTTGTCGCCGGGGCGATAGTAAAAGACGCCGCGGTTGGTTCCGGCCCACAGTTCGTTTGTGTCGGGGTGGCGAACCAGGCTGCGCACCTGGATAAAGACGGATTCGGTCGAGGGCAGCAGGTCGGCAGAGTAAAAGCTGGTCCAACTTTTGTCCAGGCCGCTCAGTCCCGCCTCGCTGCCGACCCACAACATGCCGTCGGGCGCAGCCAGCAAGATATGGACGTTGTGCAGCACCGAATTGTATATTTCGTGCCAATCGCCGGCCGGATGCGCTGCCGACAATGACGACATTTCGGCTTTGACCACGGCGTCGCTTCTCGCGGCCCACATGACGCCATCTTGATCGATGGCCAGGCCGAACAAGAACCCCGGCTCTGGGATGTGAACCCACTGCCCGGCGGATTCCAGGTCGCGACGGTAGATGCCGGCGTCGGTGCCAAGCCACAGCCGATTTTGATCGTCCAGGACGATCTGGTTGACCAGATAGCCGTTGAGCGTGTCGGTTGCCGTATTGCCGGTCAGGTCAAGGTGGATCAAGCCTTCCGGCGTTCCGATCCACAGCGTGTCTTGCCGCCAGAGCAGCGATTTGACCGCGCCTTTATCGAGCAGTTGGCTTGCGACCGGGACGGGCTGGCAGGTGGTGTCGTGGCAACGCCACACGCCTTGTTTTTTTGTGCCAACATAGGCGTCACCCTGACCGTCGGGGGCGAACGCGGTCACGGCAAACGGCTCTTTGGACGAGGACAAGAATTGCATCCAGACGCCGTCGGCCGATCGCCGTGAAACGCCCGTCTCGGTACCAACCCACAGATTGTCTTGCGAATCCAGGGCCAGGGCGGTGATCGGTTTTTCGTCGAGGCCGGTGGCGGCTTTGGTGGCATCGTGCCAGGTCAGCCCATTGTACGACTGCAAGCCACGATCGGTGCCGACCCACAAGCACGAATCGCCCGGAGCGCCGAGTTCCTCGTAGGCCAGGGCCAGGATGTCGTTGGAGCGCAGCGATTTGTTGGGGTCCGCGTCCGGCGGGGCGGTGATGTGACGCCACCGCCCGTCGGCATGCGCCGGCCGGGGTTGGCCCAGGAAGCAGACGACGAGTACAATCAAGGCCAGGTTTATACGAACCGCGCAATGTTTTGTCATTTGTACCTCGATCCACGAGATTGGGCAATTGCCCTACCACAATATCGATCGGCTCTGCGGCTCTGCGTTGAATTTCAAGCTCTGCCAACCAATTTTCCATCTGCTGAGATGAGCTTGTATTTGCAAATATCTACGGTGTTCTGCGACGCCCGTTGATGTTTTCTCTGCGCTCTCGGCGGTTGGCAGGTGCGCGGGCAGGTTTTTCATCACACTCCTAAGGCGCGGGCGAGTTGATCACGCTCAAGTCGGCGTGGTCCCAAAAAGTTTGGTGAGACTTTATCCCCCATTTGTTGCCTTTGGCATAGACCCACACGCTGGTGCGCGTGCTCAACGCCGTGGCCGTGATCTCGTAGCGGTTCCACTTGTCGTATGGGTCGTCGTGGAAATTGGACCAGATGATGTGGGTCGAGGTGAACGATTCGCCGCCATAGGGATCGATGCCCACGCGCATCAGCAGCCCGTCGGCGCCGGTATAGTCAGAGATGAACTCGCTGCTTTTGTCGTTGGCGCCGATCCAGCCCCAACCGTAAATGGTAAATTGGAGCGTGCTGCTGGGCACGGTGCCGGTGATCACCTGATAGATGCCCGCCTCGAACAACCCCCAGGCGCTGTGCCCAAACTGTTGCGCCACCTCGCCCGAATATTTGCGGTAATCGCGGTCTGTCTTGTTATATTCAGGATGTTTGAGATCGCCGGTGTCGTTGACAAAGGGCATCCAAAAGGGGGCCACCGCGCCGCTGAATCCATCGTGCGCCTGATAGCCATGGATGTTGCAATAGTCTTCTTCCAGGTCGGGGTTGAACAGTTCGCCGGGTGGGATGGCGCAGTAAAATTTGTTGATCGCCGGAACGAAAATCTGATTGTCCGGCAAAATTTGCACCTGGGCGTCGTCCCAATAAACGTCAAAAGAGCGGGCGATGTTGGGATGAGCACACAGGTACACCGTTGCCGTCGGCGATGTGGCTTTGAGGCTCAACGACAACTGCTGCCATGTGCCCTTGGCGGCGTCATACTGCGCCCAATTCGACTGGTGGGTTTCATATTGAATGTCCAGCGGGTCGCTTCCGCCATCGAGATCGATGCCGATCCGGG
>CAYZYE010000011.1:0-12687 GCA_964481205.1 uncultured Anaerolineae bacterium
CGGCTCACCCAACGCGGTTTCAACCGCTGGATTGTAGAATTGAACAGCCCTGGTCTCGCCCCATGTCGCCCCGGCCTGCCGGGCGGCTTGCGCATGATTCGCGTTTCGAGTAAAATGCCAGGTAGAAAGGAGTTTCTCATGCAAACATATAATTTTACTGGCAAAGGCCAAGTCGCCGTACTGCGCACGCGCCCGGAAACCGTACTCGAAGACTATGCGCGCCTGTTGGATTTGGCCAGATACGACCAGGTCTTGTCCAAAGCGTATGACACACTGCTCAAAATCAACATCTCGTGGCAAACATGGTACCCGGCCTGTTCCAGCGCGCCCTGGCAGCTCGAGGGGACGATCCTCAAACTGCTCGCCGACGGCTTTGAACGCAACAAACTGATCGCCGCCCACAACCAAACCGTCGTCGTCAATGCCTATACCGGCGAGTACAACAACAAGCACAAATATGTCGTTGACAAACATGGCTTGCAAAACGTCCACCTGTACGAACCAGAGGTCACCTGGAACGTCTACCACCCCAAGGGAGAGTTTTTGTGCCTGGATCAAATCTACCCTGAAGGGGTCAAGATCCCCGATATGTTTATCGGCAAAAACATCATCCAATTTCCCACGGTCAAAACACACGTTTTCACCACCATCACCGGGGCGATGAAGAACGCCTTTGGCGGGCTGCTCAACGAACGCCGCCATTGGACGCATGGCCGCATCCATGAAACGCTGGTCGATCTGCTGA
This sequence comes from uncultured Anaerolineae bacterium, assembly GCA_964481205.1. Lineage (GTDB taxonomy): Bacteria > Chloroflexota > Anaerolineae > JAFGEY01 > JAFGEY01 > CAYRXM01. The sequence continues at coordinate 746 of CAYZYE010000011.1, forward strand.
TGATCCAACGCGAAATCCATCCCGGCGTGTTTGCCGTGATGGACGGCACATTTGCCGGCGACGGCCCCGGCCCCCGGGCCATGTTTTGGCACGAAAAAGACGTGATCCTGGCCTCCGCCGACCAGGTGGCAATCGACGCGATCTCGGCCAAGTTGCAGGGCTTTGATCCAATGAGCCTCGACTTTATCCGCCTCGCGCACGAAAAAGGGTTGGGCGTTGGCGATCCTCAAGAGATCGAGATCCTTGGCGACGAAGACGTGATGGCCGAAAACTGGCACTTTATCCAGACCGATACATTTGCCAGCAGAGGCCAAAAAGCCATCTATCACGGCCCGCTCAAACCCTTTGAATACCTGTTGCTGCGCACGCCGCTTGTGCCGTGGAGCTATTTTGCCAGCAACTTTTACCACAACGTCTATTGGTACCCGTTCGTGGGGCGTCCGCGCGTCGAGGCGGCGCTGGAAACAAAGTGGGGACAGCTGTTCACCGAGTATGGCGCAGAGGCCGGACAAGGCGGCGCGGTTCTGCCCACCGTCCCCAAAAAAGAAGCAGCAATTGGGCTGGGCGTCGCGGCGGCGGGCATCGCGGCAACGGCATTGGCCGCCCGGTGGCTGCTCAAACGTCGCAAATAAATCAGGTCTGTCAGGGCGAACCGCTGGTTCGCCCTGATTGCCAAGGGGGCCGGTTATGACATGCATTCTGGGGTTCGTATTCTCGATCTTGGCAACACTGCTGCCCTCGCTGTTAGCCATCGCCATTCTATGGTGGCTCGATCGCTATGAAAAAGAGCCGCTTTGGCTATTGAGCATCATCTTTTTTTGGGGCGCCATTCCCACGGTAATTATGGCTCTCATTGCTCAAATCATCCTCGATATACCTGTATCATACCTCCTGGGCAAATCCATCCTTTACTCGCTGACCAACCTGAGCATTGTCGCGCCTTTGACCGAAGAGACGTTCAAAGCGCTGATCATCCTGATCATCTTTGTCGTCTATCGCCAAGAATTCGACAGCGTGATGGACGGCATCTTGTACGGCGCGCTGGTGGGATTTGGCTTTTCGGTGGTCGAAGATGTGATGTACCTGATGGGGAGTTTGTGGAACGGAGGTTGGGGCAGTTGGGGAATGACGGCCGCCTTGCGCGTGGGGCTGTACAACCTCAACCACGCAATGTTTACGGCCTGCACCGGAGTGGGGTTTGGCCTGGCGCGCAACTCGAAAGAGTGGTGGAAAAAACTGCTTTTTCCCATGTCCGGCTGGCTGCTGGCTATGCTCTTGCACGGCATTCACAACGGGGGCACGGTATTCGCCGAGCAAACCTGCCTGTTGTCATGCCTGGGCGCCACCCTCGTCGATTGGATCGGCGTGCTGACCATATTGGTCCTGGTCGTCGTTTCGGTCAAGCGCGAACGAGGTTGGTTTGAGGAACTGGGGCCAGAAATAAGCGCCGGGATCATTACCGCCGACGAGTACCAGATCGCCTCCAATTATAAAGTGCGGTTTGCCAGAGGATGGGCCGTTTTCACCCGGCACGGGCCGATCGCCTGGTTCAAATGGTCCAAATTTGTGCAGCTGATCGTCGATCTGGCCTACAAAAAGCACCAGAAAAAAGTGGCCGGCGAAGGCGAACGCACGGAAAAATTGATTGCCACCCTGCGCCAACGCATTGCCCAGGCGCGTCCTCGGCTGCCGGGCAGCGAGGCTTGACGGCCACAACACAACACCCCCGCGTTCATGGGGCGACAATTTCAAGCCGGGCAATCAACTCCTGGTCGGTGATTGTCTTGTCGCGCCACGCGATCAGATCGTCGATGTGGCTTTGCACGCTCAACCGGCGGCTCTGTCTCTCCCCGCTCCGCTCCCACACATCGATCTGAATGCGATCGTAAACCGCACACCCATTTTGCCACACATCCAGAGCCACATCCAACCCCAGGATGACGCCCGGCAGCGCGTCATCGAGATCGTTGATCTCCCACCCGTGCGCAACCCAGGTCAATCGAAACAAGTGATCGTCCGAAATATTGACCGCGCCGACCAGATCGCGCTCGTTCATCTCGATCCCGGCCTGCCGTTGACAGGCCAGCAGATCGGCCGTTACCCCCGGAATTGTGGGGATGGGCGTCGGCGTGGCCGTTGGCGCCCAAGTGGGGCTGGGCAAGGCCGTCAACGTGGCCGCAAGCTCTTTTGCCGAGGGCGGGCGGTTGGCGACCAACACGACACCCACAAACAACAAAATGATCGAAAAACCGAGTACGAGTATGCCGACGATCGCGCGAAATTCCAACTTCATTTTCTCACCTCGTTCATACTATACCACGGTTTCGACGACTGTCAAAATACCAGGGCAATTGCATCTGGATTATTGGGGTGTGTTTCAAATGGTTTGGGCGTCCGTAGCATAGCCCCTCGCGGGCGGGTGGAACAGCTGCTCCCGCCGGATCGCCAGATCCGGCGGCTGAACAAGCTGAATACGACCGGGTTCGCCGTTTTGACGCCCAGCCAGTCAAGATGCAATTGCCCTGCAAAATACAAGAGGCGAGCAAGATGGGTTCAATCTCGGGACGGGGGTTCCTCACCCACGACCAACGTGGGCAGGTGATGCAGCGCCTTCATCCCGGCGCGCGCCTGGGCCTTGTTTGGTATCGACGCCTCGTCCGGCTTGTCCGAGAGGGCAAAACCAAGCGCCCCTTTTTCTTTCAATGCCAGCGCCGCCGCGCGCACCTCCTGAGTGATCACAATGCGCTGCTTGAGCGCCTGCTCAACCGTGGCGCCCGGCAGATCGCCCAGACGCGCAATGGTGGTCAAGTACTCGTTGTAGCGGAAAGCCTTGAACGGTGTGGGATCGCCGCCCCGGACGCAAGTCCAGACCTGGTCATGCACCGGTACAAGGCCGCTGGCGTCGAGATCGCCGCGTCGATCCTGCACCTGCGAAATAAAATCATCAAACTTGTCCAACCGCCCCGACTGCACATCCTGTATCACCGATTCCAACGTAAACAGTCCCGCGCTGAGGATCAAACAGATATAGGCCAGATAATCCTGGTTGTCGGCGGTGAGGCCATAGTACGGCGCCTGGCCGAGTTCGTCATAAGCGGTTTTGAACGCCGCCAGATCGAAACTCGGCCCCAACAACCCGGCGACGGTGCGCCGCACCCCCTCGACGCGCGCCTCGTTGATCACCTTGTCGTTACGTCCCCGCGCGCCGACCATCGTTTTGTCCATATCGAGGATGAACACGCTCCCTGCGTCGAGGGCAAAGCCCTGCTGTTGCACAAATTGGATGAAATGAGGCAGCGCCGACCAGCGGTTGGCAATGTACAGCGGGCCGTCGATCTGCGCCTGCGGCGGCTCGTCCGGCGCGTCATGGCCGATAAAGCAGAAACCGGGCCAGCCGCCCGCCGCGCAGATGTTGCGGAACGCCGCGCCGTCGTTGAGCCGGGTATCGCCGATGAACAACACGCGCTCGATCCGCGCCTGTGGGTGGGTGATTGCGCGCGCGCGTTTGAGCATTTCGGCGACGACCGCGCCGTATTCCGGCTCGGCTTTGCGCGGCAGCCGCCCCGGGGCCAGCCCCACCCCGGCGCGCAAATCATCGACCGTGGGCAGACGAGGGTCGGCCGGAACCAGGTTGCGGTATACGACCAGGTCGCCGATCAACTCGGACATGGAGGCGAGGCCGCCAAGTTGGTAATTCATCGCTGTATCCTCCCATTATATCCCGCGATACGCGCTCAGGCAATGTATCCCTGCGAAACCAGCAACTCGGCGTTGTGGATCGATCCTCCTGCTGCGCCGCGTATCGTGTTGTGTCCAAGAACGACAAAGCGGTAATCGAACAGTGGGCAGGGCCGAATGCGCCCCACGATCGAGGCCATCCCGCCTTCGATGTCGCGGTCGCGGAACGGCTGCGGGCGGTCGGCCTGGCGGCAAACGACGATGGGATGGGCCGGCGTGCTGGGCAGTTGGGCGACCTCTGGCGAGGGGGCAAAGTTGGTCAATATCTCGGCAACCGCTTCAGCGTTGGGGGGTTGGCGCTCGAATTCGACCGACAGGCATTCGGTGTGACCGTCGCGCACGGGCACGCGGTTGCACTGCGCGCTGACGACAAAGGAGGCGGGGACGACGCTGGCGCCGCGCAGCGCGCCGAGCATTTTGCGCGATTCGTGTTCCATTTTTTCTTCTTCGCCGCCGATATAGGGCACGACGTTGCCCAGGATGTCGAGCGAGGACACCCCCGGATAGCCGGCGCCAGAGATGGCCTGCAAGGTGACGACAAAGAGCTTGCGAATGCCCAAGGCGTCGTGCAGCGGCTTGAGCGGCAGCGCCATGGCCGTGGTCGAACAGTTGGCGCTGGCGGCGATCAGCCCCTTCCAGCCGCGCCGGCGGCGCTGCGTGTCGATCAAGGCGGTGTGGTCGGCATTGATCTCGGGCACGAGCAGCGGCACGTCGGCGGCCATGCGGTGCGCCGAGGCGTTGGAACAGACAAAATAGCCGGCTTTGGCAAAGGCCTGTTCGATCGGTCCGGCCACCTGCCCCGGCAGCGAGGCGAAAATCACCCGGCAGTCCAGCCCCGGCGCGGTTTCTTGCACCACCATGTCGCGCACGATCCCGGGCATGGGCGTTGCAAGCAGCCAGTGGCAGGCATCGACGTATCTCCGCCCCACCGATCGCTCCGACGCGGCCAGGGCCGTGATCTCGAACCAGGGGTGATCGGCCAGCAGTTGAATGAATCGCTGCCCGACGGCGCCGGTTGCGCCCAGCACGCCGACAGGGATTTTGGGGTTCATCGTTTCCTCCATAGTTTAATGTTGTGCAGCGTTACGCTGCGTTTTTATCAAGTTCCAATTCCTGGTGCAGGTATCGCACCGTGTCCGCAACTTGATCCTGGGGGATGCAAAACGACACGGCGTACTCGGAACCGGCCTGGGCCACGGCGATCACGCGCGTGCCGTGCGCGCCCAGCGCGGCAAAGGCGTGCGAGACGATACCCGTTTCATTCCACGCCGGTGTGCCGACCACCGAGATTGTCGCCACCTGTTCTTTGGTTTCCAGGTCGCAGCTATCGCCGAACGCCTGGTTGAGCGCGTAAAGACAGTGCGCCTGGTCCTGTTCGCGGACGATGAGGTTGAGGTTGTGTTCCGAAAAGGACTGTGAGAACATTGGCACATCGACGCCCGCCTCGCTGAGAAGGTGCAGGATGCGCGCCGAGGTATCGAGCGACCAGTCATCGTCGCTGCCGGCGGCGCTGCCAATGGCGATTCTGCTGAGGCCGGTGGTCGAAATGATCGCCGGCCGTCTCTCGCGCTCCGGGTTGGGTGTCTCGACGATCAGCGTCGTGGGCGCGGACGGATCAAAGCTGTTGGCGATGCGCAGGGGGATGCTGTTTTCGATCACCGGGCGGATCGCCTTGGGGTGCAGGACGTTGGCGCCATAATAGGCCAGTTCGGCGGCCTCGGCGTAGGACAGTTCGCAGAGGGTGCGCGCCTGGGGCACAATGTTGGGATCGGCGGTCAGAATGCCGCTCACGTCGCTCCAAATCCACACCTCGTCGGCATTGATCCCGGCGCCGATGAGGGTGGCGGTGTAATCAGAGCCGCCGCGTCCCAGCGTGGTGGTCACGCCGCTTGCCGTCGCGCCGATATAGCCGGTGATGACCGGGATCACGCCGCGTTCGACCAGCGGTTTGACTCGCTCGGCCAGCCGGCGTCGGGTGGGGTCGATCAATGGCGCGGCGTTGCCAAAGTGATCGTCGGTGACGATCAGCTGGGTTGCGCTGATCGCCTGGGCGCGCATGCCGCGCTCGCGCAGCACGGCGGCGAGGATGTTGCAAGAGAGCTGTTCGCCGAACGAGGCAACGGCGTCGGCGCCGCGCAGGGTCAGCTCACCGAGGATGGCGATGCTGCGGTAAAGTCGTTCCAGGTCGTGCAGCCGGTCTTCGACCAGTCCGCCCACGTCAAGCCGCTCCGGGCTGTGCCCCAGCAGCGTTTCAACCACGTCGAGGTGTTTGTCGAGCAGCTCGGCTTTGATTTTGCGACAGATGGTGTCTCGTCCCTCGGCGGCGGCGCGCGCGCCGGCGATCAGGGCATTGGTCACGCCGCTCATCGCCGAGACCACGACTATGACGCCGCCTTGGGCGGGATCGTTTTGGTAGCGAATCATCAAGTCGGCCACGGCAGCAAAACGATCGGCATTGCCCACCGATGTGCCGCCAAATTTGTGTACAATCATTGTTCTCTCCATATCTTTGCGAGTGTATCCAGTACGCCTATGGCGTCCATCCAGCGCCATTTCTGCTCCAAGGGGATTGTCAAATCCCCGCCGGCGAGGTGATGCGGAACATTGGGCAAAACAACTGGATGGAAATCCCACCTGGCAAAAATCGGCTCAACGCAGAGGCAGAGATGCGATCATGACATACACCAAATACCGCCAACTCGTATCGGCTCTGCGTCTCGGCAGTTGCGGGCGCGCCGGGAGGTTTTTCAGCATGCTCCCAGCGCCTGGTTCAAATCGTCGATGATGTCTTGCACATTCTCGATGCCCAGGGCATAGCGTATCAGGTTGTCGGAAACGCGCGCGGCGCGGCGTTCTTGTTCGTCGAGTGAGATGAACAAGGCTTGTTGTTGGGCAATGCTCTCGACGCCGCCCAGGGTCGGGCCGATGTAGGGCAGTTGCAGCGCGTCGATGAAGCGGCTGGCAGTTGCTTTGTCGCCCCGAATCTCAAAGCTGACCACGCCGCCGAACCCGCTCATCTGTCGTCTGGCGATCTCGTGATCGGGGTGGCCGGGCAGGCCGGGATAGTAGACCCGCTCGATTTTGGGGTGGGTGTTCAGGTATTCGGCCACGCGCTGCCCGTTTTCGTTTTGCCGCCGCACGCGCAGTTCCAGGGTTTTCAACCCCCGGATCAGCAGGTAGGCGTTGTGCGGGTCGATGATGCCGCCCAGCACGCCGCGCAGGGTTTCGATTTTGGCCAGGGTTTGGCGCGCGCCGATGACGACGCCGGCCAACAGGTCGTTGTGGCCGCCCAGGTATTTGCTCGCGCTGTGGATGACGATATCGACGCCGAGTTCCAGCGGGCGCATGTTGATCGGTGTGGCAAAGGTGCTGTCGATGGCGGTGAGGATGTCGTTTTTTCGCGCCACCTCGACCAGGTGGGATATGTCAATGCTCCGCAGGTAGGGGTTGGTGGGGGTCTCGGCCAGGATCAGCCTGGTGTTGGCGCGCACGGCCGCTTCCAGTTGGTCGGGACGGTCGATTTCGACAAATGTGGCCTCGATGCCCCAACGTTTCAAAAAGACGGCGGCAAATTCTCGCGTGCGGCGGTAGCAGCCGCGCACCACGATCAGGTGGTCGCCGCCGGACAGCAGGGCGAGGGCGGTGGTAGAGATCGCGGCCATGCCGCTGGCAAAGAGCAAGGCCATGTTGTCGTGTATTTGGGCGCCGCTTTCCAACGCGGCCAGTTTGCGCTCGGCGACGCTTTGCGTGGGGTTGCTGTAGCGCCCGTATTCGTCGCGCACGTCCAGGTCGCGGCCCTGGCTGCGCGCGGCTTTGCGGCGCATAAAGTCGAGAATTTCGCTCGTGTCTTGAAATGTATAGGTCGATGTCTGGACGATCGGGGTGGTCAGCGCGCCGTGCTGCTTGCGCTTGTCCTCGCCGGCGTGTACGGCCAGAGTAGAAAAGCGGTCGGTGGTTTTGACCGTCATACGTGCCTCCTCTCTGATGGGGCCAGAGAGAGGCAAAGGGGGCATAAAACAGAAAACCTCTTCCCGGACTGTCGCACTGTGGCTGGTTATTGTCCACAGTTGACAGTTTGCTAGAAGAGGCAGTTCAACGTCGTCGTTTCCCTTCTCATCTTCCAGAACCCACCGGGGTCTGTCGGAATTGGCACCATGCCTGGACTTTTGTGTCAAGATCAAGCCGGTTGCCGAGGTTTCTCAGGGCCGGTCCCTCCACCTCTCTGGATAAGAATTGATGTATTATGGATTTGTTAATTGTCCGTGGACAAGGTTGTTGTGGGGGGGATGATACCACAAGGCGCGGGTAATGTCAAATGAGGGCAAAAGCCCAACAATCGGGTTGCAGGCGGGGGTTGTTTGTGGTAGAATGAACACAGGTATTCTATAAACAATCTCGATCCTCGCTTTGCACCTTGGGGGGCGGCTGACGGCAAAGGCGTTCTGGAATCTCGGGAATTGTTGCACTGGGAGGGTAAATGCGCTACAGATTCGATTGGGACCCCACCAAAGAAGCAAAGAACATCTGTAAGCACAAGATGTCATTCCGCCGGGCAGCGACGGTGTTTCGTGACCCCGATCAAGTGTCTATTTACGATCAAGATCACAGCAAAGAAAAAGACCGCTGGATCACAATTGGTCTTGACAGCACAGGCATCTTGCGAGTAGTGATCCATACTTTTGACGAGTTGACAAAAGACTTGGTAGAGATTCGTATCATATCGGCGAGAAAGGCGACAAAAATGGAGATAAAGCAATACAGAGGGATGAATGTATGAAACAAGAATACGATTTTTCTCAAGGTGAACGGGCCAAGTTTTATCGGCCAAATGCAGAGTTCAGCTTGCCAGTGTATCTAGAGTCAGATGTAGACGAGTACATCAGCAAATTGGCGGAGGAGCAAGGTGTCAGTCCACAGCATTTGGTGAATGAGTGGCTGAGGGTGAACATCAGGTTGATCCAGAGTGTGCAACAAACCGCTTGATAGGGATTGATCTGGCAACTGGACAGAGAAAACTTGTGAGAGACGGTGGTTGGTTTCACCGTCCAACAGTGCGTGCGTGCAGCCGACCTGCCTTGGAGACCACTGAAAAACTTGGCAACCGCAGGGAACGAAGATTATAAAGAGGTAAAACACTCAAGAGCGCTGTAGATATTCGCAAACTTGATGACCTCTGCGTCATTAGTAATTGGAATCTCTAAAATATGATTAACTTTTGGTTCACTTGTTTTTCCGAGTTTCCGAAATTTGCCGGGAATGATGATCGTAAAACATCTCATCGCTACATATCGTTTCCTCCAAGTGAAACCAAACTTCCAAATGCACTCAAAATATCCAGTGCGCTAAACAAGTACCACCGTCTTTATAACTAAAAATTTTCTATATATCACCAAAAATGAGCGGCGTTATACTAGGAGGTAGAAAGTGTCGGACAAGTTGCAACAGGCTATTGCCGCTATCAAGTCAGGCGATAAAGCGACCGGGAAACGTCTATTGATCGAGGCGCTGAAAACTGACTCCCATAATGAAAATGCCTGGTTATGGATGACAAAAGTTGTCAATTCTGACAAAGAACGCATAAAATGTTTGGAAAATGCGCTAAGAATCAACCCTGACAACGAGATAGCCAGGCGTGGAATGAATCTGTTGCAACGAAAATCAACGAGTGCGAGTAAGCAAATAAAGGAACGAAAAACAGCATTTCGATTTGAGACGTCAAAATCATTGTCTCTTTCTTCTGGAGTGAAGGCTACCAAGCAATGCCCATACTGTGCTGAGACAATCAAAGTTGGGGCCAAGATTTGTCGCTTTTGTGGTCGGGATTTGGAAACGAGACGTCCACCCCAATCAATAGTTGCCAACCAACCTCAAACGCCTATCGTACAATCGCCCCCCAAGCGTTTGTGGAGTCCAGGAGCTGCTGCTGTGCTAAGTTTGGTGATTCCTGGGGCAGGTCAAATGTACAAGGGAAAGATAGGGAAAGGAATTCTTTATCTCCTTGTAGTCGTGGCTGGATACAGTCTGTTCATCATTCCAGGACTTATTTTACATATTTTATGTATAGTTGACGCTTCACGAGGAGACCCATATACGAGTTCTGGAAAAGGCTCACAGGCTAAACCACTACAGTCGGGGAAAAAGACGGTCAAGCAAGCGTCACGGAAAAAATCGAATCTAGTTCTTGTCGCCGCTGTGGTTATTGGAATAGCAATATTGGGATGTGTTTGTTTGTTGTTGACACCATTATTGTCCCCTATTTCGCCATCATCCAAGCCAACCAGCATTATGGTCGATTCTTATGGAGTAAAAATCGGGATGCCGGCTGATCAAGTGCTTAAAATACGAGGAAAAGCCCTAGAAACGGTCAAGTTGGGAGAAGATACTCGTGGTTTAATAGTTGAATGGGTGTATCCCGATACTGTCTATACAATGAAGCATCGAGAATTGGGCGGAATTACTGCGTATCGTGTACAAAAAATAGAACTTCGCTAAAACGGCTGTTCGGCGGGCGCTCGCGCCTTCGCCTTGCCCCACTGCGCCGCTTTCGCGCCTTCGGCGCGACGCACCTTGGGGGGGCGGCTTATCTCGCGCCCCATCGTGCAGCAAGGTATAGAGGATAGTGTTTTACTCACAATCGGCTGATCGTCCGCGTCGTTAGCCCGCCAAAGCACGAGGAGAAAGGAGTGCCAAGTATGTCCATCAAGTTAATCTACCACACACCAGAAAGCGCATCAGGAGGTGTTTCACCGTTTGATGAAGCAATTATTCACATCACGACAGATGAGGATGTTCTGGTGGCCTGTCCATATCTCCGTTTGAGTTACTTGAAACGCATCACCAGCTTGTGCAAATCTTGGCGTGTACTCACTGATGTTGAAGAATGGCTTGCTTTGTACAACCATACTGCGCGGGTCGAGATCCAAAACTTTATCGGTCAGCATTCAGAGCATATCCGTCACGTCAAAGACTTGCACACAAAGGTGATTGTCTCCAATCAGAAAGCACTAGTTGGTTCGGCCAACTTGACCGACAAAGGCATCACCAAGCGCGTCGAGATGTCTGTCTTGTTTGAGCAAGAACCGCAAGTCGATGAGCTATTGGAGTGGTTTGACTCTTTGTGGTCGCAATCGAAACCAATAAATGCTAAAGAATTACAAGCGTGTATTCGCTCTATGCCTGCAAAGGCCCCCACCGATGGAAACATCCCTCGTATATCTTCCCAAGCGCCTCCCATCCGGTCAAAATTGAAATCGGTCCAAGAGCACGGAGACCACCCCGTGGTCACTTCATACGGTGAGGCGACATCAGAGCAGTTGGTGGAACGTGTCAAGTTTACACCAAGCCGCGAATGGATAGATCACTATTTCGATTTGATGAAACTGCTTCTTGAAACAACAGGGCTTACAAATGATGACCAGCGACTTGTTACATCAATGCCGCAAGGCAAAAAGTCTCTTCCTGTTTCAATAAATAACCGCTACGTGCTTGGGCTTGAGCCTTGGCAAGGTGGTTTTGGCATAGGTATTATTTATGGCCCGGAATTTGAACGAATGCCACATCTTCGAGACCAAGTGCTAATGGTCTGGACGTTTCGTCAACGCCGTGGAGAAAATACAGATGCGCCTTTTTACATACTACTCAAGGATGCACCAAGTATCCTAGAGTCACCTGAAATCAAGGAGGGCTGGCTACGTGCTGCGTTACATCAAGTCCCCCGCGCCCAAAGTTCTCCCTATCGTAAATATCACCAGTCGGTAGTTTATAAAGCGGCAGTAAACCTTGATTATAGAGCAGCAATACTAGAGCAGGCATTTCCGGTTGCGCAAAAAGAGGATGCGGTCTAGTATTGCTTGCCGCCGGCCCCGCAGCGCTGCGCTCGCGGCTGCGGATTGTCGCACGCTCCGTTAGCAAACTGTAGCACACTTGATCGAGGCTAAATTGTGATTACTTTGACGCCGAGTCCGTTGCCGCGGAGCGCCTATCCAAAAAGTAGGATGGCATCTCCATGCTGTCCGCCGCACATAGGGATGCGCGGCTACGGGAGCGATTTTTCGGACAGGCTCTTTGCGCCCAACAACCACTGGCGGTTATAGACCAACAGAGGTACTTGATCTTTTGCAAGACACATCCGCTTCTCAGAATCATCACCTGTGGCGGCGGAATCCCTATTCCGCCGCTCCCCGTTTCACCTTATTTTTTTGACT
>CAYZYE010000011.1:12787-42204 GCA_964481205.1 uncultured Anaerolineae bacterium
TGTGGCGGCGGAATCCCTATTCCGCCGCTCCCCGTTTCACCTTATTTTTTTGACTATTTGCCTGTGTTGTGTTACCATAAAGCCGCTGTCGCCCGGCGCGTCGCGGCCTCCATGGCTGGCGAGGGCATTGACGAGTTTTTGCAACGGAATCGGATCATTTTGACAAAGGAGTGAAAAATGGTGATTGCAGGATCGGATCAAACGGCCCGTTTCGAGCGCAAACTCAAAATGGGCATGGTCGGTGGTGGGCGCGACGCCTTTATCGGCGCGGTACACCGCGCGGCGGCGCTGATGGACGGCAACGTCGAGTTTGTCGCCGGGGCGCTCTCTTCCACGCCGGAAAAGGCCATCGCCTCAGGACGAGACCTCTATTTGCCGGACGAGCGCAATTACGGCGATTGGCAAGAGATGCTCGACCGGGAGAGCAAACGTCCGCCCGGCGAACGGATCGATTTTGTGTCCATCGTCACCCCCAACTGCGTCCACTATCCCGTCGCCAAAGCGTTTGTCGACGCCGGGATCAATGTCGTCATCGACAAGCCGCTGGTGATGAACTCGGAGCAGGCCGGCCGTTTGATCGAGGCCGTCGACAAATCGGGCGTGGTCTTGGCCGTGACCTATTCCTACACCGGCTATCCGATGGTGATGCAGGCCCGCCAGATGGTGCGCGAGGGAAAAATCGGCGAGGTGCGCAAAGTGATCGTCGAGTACCCGCAGGGCTGGCTGATCGGCTTGCTGGAAGAGACGGGACAAAAGCAGGCCACCTGGCGCACCGACCCCCGGCAGGCCGGCATCGGCGGGGCGATCGGCGACATTGGTTCGCACGCCGAAAACCTGGTCAGCACCATCACCGGGCTGGAAATCGCCGAGCTGTGCGCCGACCTGACCATCTTTGTCCCCGGCCGCAAACTCGACGACGACGCCAATGTGCTGCTGCACTATACCAACGGCGCGCGCGGCATCCTCTTTGCCTCGCAAATTTGCACCGGCCAGGAGAACAACCTCAACATCCGTGTCTTTGGCACGCAAGGCGCGCTGGCCTGGGTGCAAGAAAACCCCAACTATCTCTATTATACCCCCGCCGACGGGCCGGTGCAGATACTCTCTCGCGGCAACGGCTACCTCTGCGCGGCTGCGCAGCGCGCCACGCGCACGCCAACCGGTCACCCGGAAGCGTACATTGAGGCTTTTGCCAACATTTACCGCAACGTCGGCGACACGATCCGCGCCAGATTGATGGGCGTCGATCCCGACCCGCTGGCGCTCGATTTCCCCACCGTGTACGACGGCGCGCGCGGGATCAAATTCATCGAAAAAGTGGTCGAGAGCAGCAAGAGCGACCGGAAATGGACCACATTCTAAAAACAGCCAGATCAACAACCAACTGGGAGGAATATGATGGCACGACCTGTCACACTTTTTACCGGCCAGTGGGCCGACCTGCCCCTGGAAACATTGGCCGAAAAGGCCAAATCTTTTGGCTACGACGGCCTCGAGCTGGCTTGCTGGGGCGATCATTTTGAGGTTGACAAGGCCGAGGCCGATCCGGCCGGCTATGCCGCCGGTCGCAAGGCGATTCTATCCAAATTCGGCCTCGGCGTGTGGGCGATCAGCACCCACCTCGCCGGACAGCTGGTTTGCGACGTCAACGATTTCCGCACCGACGGATTTGCGCCGGCCGGGCTGGCCGGCCAGCCGGAGGAAAAACGCGCCTGGGCCGTCGAGCAGGTCAAGCGCGCCGCGCGCGCGGCCAAGGCCTTGGGTGTGAGCGTCGTCAACGGCTTTACCGGATCAAGCATCTGGCATCTGCTCTACGCCTTCCCGCCCTATGATTTCAGCGTCATCGACGAGGGGTTCCGGTATTTTGCCAAAATGTGGGGGCCAATCATGGATGAATTTCAGGCCAACGGCGTCAAGTTTGGTCTCGAAGTACACCCCACCGAGATCGCCTTTGACATCGTCACCGCCCGGCGCGCCCTCGAAGCGATCGAGCACCATCCCGCGTTCGGTTTCAATTTCGATCCCAGCCACCTGTTGTGGCAGGGCGTCGACCCGGTCAAGTTTATTCGCGCCTTCCCCGACCGCATTTTCCACGTCCACATGAAAGACGCCTCGGTACACCTCGACGGCGAGAGCGGCATCCTGGCTTCGCATCTGCCCTTTGGCGATCATCGCCGTGGCTGGGATTTCCGCTCCCTGGGCCACGGGCAGGTTGATTTCGACGGCATCATCCGCGCCCTCAACGACATTGGCTATGACGGCCCACTGTCGGTCGAGTGGGAAGATTCGGGGATGGAGCGCGAGTTCGGGGCGCAAGAGGCCTGCGCATTCGTCAAAAAAGTCGATTTTGCGCCGTCCAACGTCGCCTTTGACGCCGCGTTCGACGAATAGAATTGTTTACCGGACTTGCCGGTCGATAATGATGACGCTCACGGTTGGGTCAAGGATAATGTAGGGAGAAAAGCATGTCGGGGAAAAAAGGCAAATACACCACGATCAGCATTCCGCGCGAGTTGTACGAACGTGTTTCGGACCTGATCCGGGACACCGGCTTTCGCAGCCCCACCGAATACATTGTCTACTTGACACGGCAGGCCGTGATCGCCATCGAAACCGATCGCAACCTGATCCACTCGCTGCCTTATGCGGTTGGAATCGCGGATGATGACGGGTAAGAGACGGGTACTCGTCGTCGGCGCCGACGGTGCCGACCCCAAGATCGTTGCGCGGATGATGCGAGAGGGACAATTACCCCACTTGGACGCCCTGCGCCGCCGGGGCGCGTGGGGGGCGCTGCAAACGACATTCCCGCCCGTGTCGCCCGTCGCGTGGATGACCTGCCTGAGCGGCGTCCCGCCGCGCCAGCATGGCATTCATGACTTTATCACCAGGGCGGCAGATTCGTATCTACCCACCATTGCCTTGTTCAACGTCCATGGCGGGGGCGGGCGCATCCCCACCTACACCAGTCGCCGCACCGCGCCGACGCTGGCCGAAATGCTCGCCGACGCGGGCAAAACCGCCTACATTCTCCAGGCGCCGGGCACGTTTCCGCCGATGCCCGTCGCCATAGGCGGCGTACTCGCCGGGTTTGGCATGCCCGATCTGTTGGGCACTTTTGGCGTTTCGGCCTGGTATACCACCGACGCCGGGAGCAAAAAGGACGCTGCGCCGGAGGGACGCGCCCTGGTGCAGCCGCTCGAACCGGTGGGCGGCGAGGTGTGGAGTGGGCGGATTCAAGGGCCGGGGCAAACGAGCCAAACCTTTGTTTTGCATCGTGTGGGCAGCGAGGCCGTGATCGAACTGGCCGCCGGCGGATCGTCGGCGGTTCGCCTGACCGTCGGGGCGTGGAGCAATTGGCTACGCCCGACTTTTGATTTGCCCGGCATAGGATCGATCCCCGGTCTGTGCAAATTCAAACTCGTCGCCCTGGACCGGCCCGTCGAACTGTACCGCACCCCGCTCTACTGTGCGCCGGATCGACCACTGTACCCGCTCACCGAGCCGCCCGAATTTGGCGCCTGGCTGCAAAAACTGGTCGGCCCGTTTGCCGCCACCGGCATGCCCGCCGACCTCGACGGCGTGCGGCGCGGCGTGGTCGATCTGGACACCTTTTTGCAAGACGCCTACGCCAATTGGTCGCAGCAGGTGACGATGGCGCTGCGGTTGATGGCCGAAACGGATTGGGACTTGATCTTTACCCATCTGTTCACCATCGACAACGTGCAGCACCTCTTTTGGCACGCCCAAGACCCCAGGCACCCGGCCCACACCGCTCAGGTGCAAGAGCGGTACGGCGGCGAGATCGAACGCGCTTATCGTTGGATCGACGCGCAGTTGGGGCGGTTGGTGGCGCAAACGGACGAAAACACTGCCGTTCTTGTCGTCAGCGATCATGGCGGCGCGCCGATCTATAGATTGGTGTATGTCAACGCCTGGTTGCGCGCGCAAGGCTATTTGGAACCGCGTGAGCCGGACGTCGCCGGGCAGGCGATCAAACTGGACTGGGATCGCACCCAGGCGGCGATGTTTGGCAGCGGCAGCATTTGGCTCAACGTGCAGGGGCGCGACCCGCGCGGCGTGACGCCGCCCGGCGCCTATGACGCGCTGCGGCAAGAAATTGCGCAAAGATTGCTCGACTGGCGCGACGAGGACAACGGACAGCCGGTGGTCAAGCAAGTTTTAAGCGGCGAAGCGGTGTTCGGCAAAGCAGCGCGTCAAACCGGCCCCGATCTGATCCCGGCGTTCCACCCCGGCTACGGGCTGGGGCGCGGCGAAGCGCTGGGGCGCGTGATGTGCGGCCGCCCCAGCGTCGCCCCCAACCTCAGCCGCTGGACGGGCGGGCACGAAGGCCCGTACCTGCCCGCCGATGTGCCCGGCTTGTATGTCTTGGGCGGGGCCGGCGTCGACCCGAAAGCTCTGAACAACGCCGCGCTTCAAGATGTCGCGCCGATGCTCATGCGCTTGTTGATCGAGTAGCCAGGATTGGTTCATTTTGCCCGGTTCGGATTGGTCAATCCGAACCACATTTGGAGACACGGCGATGCCGCTACACCAGAGACGGGGATTGGTCAATCCCCTTGGAGCGGAATCCTCAAGTCCCTCAGAATGGAGGTTTATTGTGCCGCTGACATTTGATTTCCCACTGAAAAAACTCGAAACCTATCGTGGGATCAACCCCCGCCCGGCAGATTTTGACGCTTTTTGGGACCAAAGCCTGGCCCAAATGCGCGCGCTCGATCCCCAGGTGTCGTTGACGCCGGCCGAGTTTCAGACGCCTTTTGCCGAATGTTTTGATCTGTATTTTACCGGCGTTGGCGGCGCGCGCGTCTATGCCAAACTGCTGCGCCCCAAAAACGTCTCGACGCCGCACCCGGCGGTGCTGCTGTTTCATGGCTATACCGGCAGTTCTGGCGATTGGACGGGCAAACTGGGCTATGTCGCCAACGGCTATACCGTCGCTGCCCTCGACTGCCGTGGACAGGGCGGGCGCTCGGAAGACGCCGGCGGCGTCACCGGCAACACCCACCGTGGACACATTATTCGCGGCCTCGATGACGCGCTAAACGGCGACCCGCAAAAGCTGCTTTTTTGCCAAATTTTTCTCGACACGGCTCAACTGGCCAAGATCGTGATCGACATGCCCGACGTCGACGCCGACCGCGTCGGCGCCACCGGCGGCAGCCAGGGCGGCGCGCTGACCGTCGCTTGCGCTGCGCTGGAACCGCGCATCAAGCGCGTGGCCCCCACCTTTCCCTTTCTTAGCGATTACAAGCGCGTGTGGGAGATGGACCAGGCCAAGGCCGCCTATGAAGAACTGCGCGAGTATTTCCGCCATTTCGACCCGCTGCACGAGCGCGAACAAGCCATTTTTGAAACACTAGGATATGTTGATATTCAACATCTTGCTTTACGCATCAAGGGGCAGGTTTTGTGGTCGATCGGCTTGATGGACACGATTTGCCCACCGTCATCCCAGTTTGCGGCCTATAACAAGATCGTCGCGCCAAAAAAGATGGACATTTACCCCGATTTTGGTCATGAAGGGTTGCCGGGCGTGTCCGACCGGATCTGGCAGTTTATGGCTGCGCTATAGCGTCCATATTTGTTCCAGTGCTCTGAAAGGAGAATCCAATGCAAGAAACACCGGTTACGAGTTTGGCGGTTTGTGGCGGCGCCATTTTGTGCCTGGGGCTGATCGTCCTGGTCATCGTCGGCGGCGTTGTCTTTTTCCTGGCGCGCCGCAAGAAACAGCCGCTGCCGGCCGCGCGACCCGCATCTCCGGCGCGGCCGGCCCCGCCGCCCGGCAAACCCGATTTCCCGCTGGGCGACAACATTGTTACCGACGCCGACATCAAGACCATCGACGATCTGGAGCATTATTATCCCCTGCCGCCTGGATTCGAGTACCGGGTTACGGCCGCAGGCGTGCCGCAGGTGGTCCGCTCGCGCGACGGCCATGTTTACAACCGGTTTGTGATCGAGGCGGACATGATGACCTTTGACGAGCCGTACACCAGGTCCGACGGCCGGATTGGCTACCAGACGACCGAGGTGATCAAGATCACGGCGCGCTAGTCAGGGCTGTTCAATTCTACAATCCAGCGGTTGAAACCGCGTCTGGCGAGCCGTTGGCTGGTCGTCCCCCTACGGCGACGAGGCCCCGCCAGCGGTGACCTTGGTCACAAATTAGAATTGAACAGCTCTGGCGCGCCAGTCGAGATCGGTTCAACCTTGATTTGGGGGAATGTATGAAAAACATTGTTTTGCTTGTCACAGATACCTATCGCTTTGATAATTTGTTTGATCGCGCTGTGAGGCCGGTGCGCACCCCACAGTTGGATCGATTTGCCGCCGAGCGCGCCACCGAAATCACGCGCTTTTACACCGGCAGTTATCCCACCATCCCTCATCGCACCGACGTAGCCACCGGCGTGCTTGGCTGGCCGCATTACGGCTGGCAGCCGCTCGACGTCAGCGGGCCGAATCATATCGCCGCCCTGCTCCGGGCGCAGGGTTACGCCGCGCAGTTGATCTGCGACTGTCCGCATCTATTCAACAGCCGCTTCCAGTTTGGCTTTGACGCCGCGTTCCAGATTCGCGGTCAAGAGGGCGACAAGTTTTTGCTGCATCTCAACGATCCGATCGCCAACGTCCTCGCTGACGCCAAGACACGTCTGCGCCCTGCTTTTCGCGGGCGTCACCTCGCCGATTTGCATCGCTGGATGAATCGCTATCCCCAGTACGAAGAGGAAACCTTTCCCGCCAAAACCGGGCGCACGGCGATCCGCTGGCTGGAAGAAAATAGCCGCTTTGCGCCCTTTTTCCTGTGGGTCGATTTTTTCGATCCCCACGAGCCGTGGGACGCGCCCGAGTACCTTGTTCGCCGCTACGACCCCGATTACGACGGCCCGCCAATGTTTCACCCCAATTACGGCCCGGCGTCGGCGTACACCGAGGCCGAGCTGCACAACTTGTGGGCGCACTATGCCGCCGAAGCCGAGTTGGTCGACCGCTGGCTGGGGCGCATCCTGCTCAAGATGGACGATCTGCAACTGTGGGACAATACAATCCTCGTCATCACCAGCGATCACGGCATCTCGATCGGCGAGCACGCGCGCACCGGCAAGTCAAACATCAACGACGCCGACGAACGTTACTGGCCGATCTATCCCGAAATCGGGCATGTGCCTTTCCTCGTCGCCGGCAGCAATGTACCGCGTGGGCAGACGCTCGACGTTTTCGCCCAGCCGGTGGACATTTTGCCCACTTTGTGCGAGCTGGCCGGGGTCGAGGTCGAGGCTCCAAAACAGATCGAGGGACGTTCTTTTGCCGAGATCGTCCGCCAGGGGCGGGGCCATCACCGCGATATGGCGATCAGCGGCTGCCACATCCGCGCGCCAGGGGGCGCGCTGCCGCGCAAGGCGTTGACGCCGTTCCTGACCACCGAAAAATGGGGTTATGCGCCGGTCGGCGCGCACGGCAAGCCTGAATTGTACGATTTGACCGTCGATCCGCTGGCCGAGAACGACATCGCTGCCGGGCGCCCCGATTTGGTCCGAGAATTGCACTTGAAATTGGTGCAGCATCTGGCCGATCACGGCGCGGCAGAGGCGTTTTTGGCCTTGTGGCAAAATGAAGCGGGGGAAAAATCGGGCGAGGGCAAATGGGCGATCGATTATGACAATTGAATTTGCCCGGCGTTCAACGTGATTTTTTTCGTCCGTGGCAGTTTTTGTATTTTTTGCCACTGCCGCATGGACAAGGGGCGTTGCGTGGCACGGCGGCGTACTGTTTGGCCGCCGCCTCGTCTTGTTGAGCCAGATAAAGCATAATGTTGGACGGCGGTCGCTGCATGCGCAACTCTCGCGCCATAAAGCGCATCGCCTCGTCGATGTGATGGAAAAAGGCCTTGTACCCCGCGCACAAATGGCTGACTCTCGGCTCGCCCGGCGCAGGGTGAATGATCCGGTTTTTGGGACACGCGCCGTTGCAAACAAAGCGCACGTCGCAATCCAGGCATTGCTGCGGCAGGGCGTCGCGTTTGGCCAGACCAAAACGCCGCTGTTCCGGCGATCCGACCATCTCGGCGACCGTTTTTTCCATAATGTTGCCGCGCCGGTAGCGTGGTTCGACAAAGTGGTCGCAGGCATAGAGGTCGCCATTGTGTTCCAGCACCAGGGCCAGCCCGCACACCTGGTCAAAGACGCACAGGCCGGGACGCTGCCCCAGCCACGCGGCCAGCGCGACATCAAAGATTTGCACAAACATCGTTCCAACATCGTGGCGCACCCACTCGTCAAAGATGGCGATCAAAAACTCGCCATACTGTTGCCCCGTCACCGAGCGCGCGGTGAGCCGTTCGCCTTCTTGAAAGCCGGTGTCATTGTCCCGCTCGACAATGGGGATGAATTGCACAAACCGCGTCTCGTTGCGTATAAAGCGGTACACCTCTAGCGGATGTTCGACGTTGGCGGCGTGGACGGTGGTCAGAATATTGTATTCGACGTTGTGTTTTTGCAACAGTCGCAGCCCGCGCATCACCCGCGCGTGCGTCGCTCCGCCCGCTTTGTCCCGGCGAAAGGCATCATGCTGCGCCGGCGGCCCGTCGATGCTGAGGCCGATCAAAAAATTGTGTTCGTGCAAAAACTGGCACCACTCGTCGGTAAGAGTGGTGCCGTTGGTTTGCAGCGCGTTGACGATGCGCATACCCGGCCTGGCGTATTTTTCTTGCAGCGCAACAGCCTTGCGGAAAAAATCCAGGCCGCGCAGCGTCGGCTCGCCTCCCTGCCAGCCAAAAGTCACTTCGGGCGCGCGTTGGGCCTCGATGTACTGGCGGGTAAACGTTTCCAGCATCTCTTCCGTCATCCAAAACGGGTCATCCTCCTGATAGAGGTTTTCCTTGCTCAGGTAATAACAATATTGGCAATTCAGGTTGCAAATTGGCCCGCGCGGTTTGACCATAATGTGAAACGAGGGCGGGCAACTGGCGTGTGGATCGGACATTGGTATTTTGCTTTCCATGTGATCTGTTGACGGACTTGCACTAACTCGTAGCCTCTTTGCCTGCTCTGTGAATCTCGGTGTAAGAAGCAAATGTGTCCGATAGTGAAACGGACTGGAAAAGCTCTATTATACCGCTTTTTGAAATGGATACAAGCGTTCACTCTGATGTTTGCATCTCGCTCAAAACCTGCCGCACCACCGCGCGCGGCGCTCCATCGACGATCTCGACCTCGCCGATCCTTTTGGGCAGAATCCAGCGCAGCGTTTTGCCCCGCTTTTTCTTGTCGCGCTGCATGGCCTGCCAAATTGCGTCCGCAGCAAAGGGGATACGCGCAGCGGGCAAATGATGTCGCTCCAAAACGGCGGCGATCTGCTCCGGCAGCGATCGATCGGCGATGCCCATTGCCGCCGCGATTTTGGCCGCTGCGACCAGGCCAGTGCTCACCGCCTCGCCGTGACGGATCGTAAAGTTGCTCAATTGTTCGATGGCGTGCGCCGTGGTGTGCCCCAGGTTGAGAACCACTCGCCGCCCGCGCTCAAACGGGTCTTGCTCGACCACGTCGATCTTGACTTGCAGCGAACGGGCGATCCAGCGCGACCACACGTTCTGGTCATCGCTCCTGCCTGGGGTGTGACGCGCCAATTCCTCAAACAATTCGCCGTCGGCCAGCACGCCGTGTTTGATCAGCTCCGCCATCCCCGAAGCGATCTCGGATTGCGGCAGCGTTTGCAGCACGCCGGGATCGATGACCACCAGACTGGGTTGCTTGAACGCCCCAACCAGGTTTTTGCCCTGCGGCAGATCGACGGCCGTCTTGCCGCCCACGCCGGCATCGACCATCGCCAGCAGCGATGTGGGCGTCTGGACGACGGGCAGACCGCGCATAAACGTCGCCGCGGCAAACCCGGCCACATCACAAGTCACGCCGCCGCCCAGCGCCAATACCGCGCCGCGTCGATCCAACCCACCGGCGATAAATTGATCGTATAATGACGCCAATGTGTCCAGTGTTTTGTATTGTTCACCATCGGGCATGGTACAGAGAAAAGGGGATAGCCCTGCCGGGCGCAGTGCATCGAGCACGCGGTTTTGGTACAATGCGCCCACGGTCGGATTCGTGACCACGGCGATGACGCCGGTCTCGCTGATCGGCCCGGCCAGGGCGCCGAGCTTTTCCAACAGGCCCATACCGATGTGGATGGCATAGCGTCCACCCGGATGGCGCACCGGAAGCAGGATCGAAAAGGCCTGCTCGATGATCCGCGTCGCCACCTCGCCGACGGTCAGGCGCGTGGTGTCGATCTGGCGGGGGATGGCGGCATAAGCGTCCTGGCGCCTGGCCAACAGCCGTTCGATCTCGGCGCGGCGATCGGCCACGTCGAGCAGCGGGCGGTCTTGGGCCAGCGCCAGGCGTTGCAAAATGACATCCACACCGGCGGTGAGGCAAAAGACGGGACCGGAGGTCATCATCCGCCGGCGGTTGGTTTCGTCGATCAGCGCGCCGCCGCCGGTGGCGATCACCAGACCGTCGCGACGGCTCAATTCGCGGCAGATTTCCCCCTCGAGTCGTCGAAAGGCCACTTCGCCATCTCCGGCAAAGATGCGCGAGATTGTTTTGCCGGCCCGTTTTTCGATCTCGTCGTCGATATCGACAAAAGGCCGCTCCAGTCGCCGCGCCACCTCGCGTCCGGCGCGGCTTTTGCCGGCGCCCATAAAGCCGGTCAGAATAATGTTCATCGTTTCATCTCGGCGATGCTGTCGCCCCCCAGTTTTTCGACCAGTGCATCGGCCAGCGCCCAGGCGACCATCGCCTCACCGACGATCGAGGCTGCGGGCACGGCGCAGACATCGGAACGCTGGTACTGCGTCATCGCCGGCCTGCCCGTCGCCAGATCGACCGAATGGCGCGGGGTGATCGTGGTCGGGATCGGTTTCATCGCCGCGCGGAGGACGATCGGCTGACCGTTGCTCATACCTCCTTCGATACCGCCGGCGCGGTTTGATGTTCGACTCGCCCTTGGCCCAAACTCGTCGTGAACCTGCGTGCCGGATAATTTGGCGTTTTCAAATGCCGGGCCGATCTCGACGCCCTTGATCGCCGGGATGCTGATCAGCGCCATCGCCAGCCGCGCGTCGAGCCGCCGATCCCACTGCGCGTGGCTGCCCAGGCCGATGGGCGCGTCTTGAACGACGACCACGATCACACCGCCCAGCGAGTCGCCGTCTTTTTTGGCCCGGTCGATGACGGCGCGCATTTGCGCCGCTGCAATCTCGTCGGGACAGCGCACATCGCTCTGTTCGGCCAGGCTGTGCAGGCCGGCGGGCGGCAAATCGGGGATGTTGGCCGTCACGCCGCCGATTTCCAACACATAACTCTGTACCGATATGTTAAACTGCGCCAACAGCGCTTTGGCGACGGCGCCAACGGCCACTCGCGCCGCCGTCTCGCGCGCGCTGGCCCGCTCCAAGATCGGGCGCGCGTCGTCGAGGCCGTATTTGACCATCCCGGCGTAATCGGCGTGTCCGGGGCGGGGCACGGTGAGTCTGGGCAATTCGTCGCTGCCGGTGCCCGCCGCCCAGCGATCTTGCCAGTTGGCCCAGTCGCGGTTGTCGATGCGCAGCGTGAGCGGCGCGCCGATCGTTTTCCCATCGATCACGCCGCTGAGAACGTGTACCGTGTCCCGTTCGATTTTCATCCTGCCGCCGCGCCCGTAACCTCCTTGTCGCCGCGCCAGGTCGCGGTTGATCGCGCTTACATCGATCGCCAATCCGGCGGGCAGCCCCTCGACGATCGCCGTCAGGCACGGGCCGTGCGATTCGCCGGCGGTGAGAAAACAAAGTTTGGTCATAAAATATCCTCTACATATCAGGTTTACGATAAAACGCGCTCGCACGCTTTTCTCATTACCTCTTGGGGGGGGCGCCGTCCGGTCCACAGCTCAAATGACAGTGCGCCCTGGGCAACGAGCATCCCCAGCCCGGCGATGCCGAGTGCGCCGGCCTGGCGCGCCTGGTGGAGCAGTCTGGTTTCCAGCGGGCGATAGACCAGGTCATAGACAACGAGATGCGCAGGAATGGGTTGCTGATCCGGCCAGATTGAAGCGTCGATCCGGGGCCACATGCCCAGCACAGTCGCGTTGACCAGCAGGTCGGCCTGGCGGGATTGCTCGATCAACGCTTCGGGCGTCAGCGCGCCGGCGCCCAAGTCCGTTTGTCGGGCGTGTGTGCTCAAATCGGCCACGAGAGCGTCGGCGCGGGCAGGGGTGCGATTGAGCACGGTCACACTCGACGCCCCGGCCGCGCACAGGCTGTAAACCGCGCCGCGCGCGACGCCCCCGGCGCCGACGATCAGCACTTTTTTGCCCTGCGGTTCAAAGCCACGTTGGCGCAGCGGCAGGATGAACCCCGGCACGTCGGTGTTGTCGCCGCTGATGGTGCAGGCCTCTTTTTCACGCTTGAAAATCAAGGTGTTGACCGCGCCGAGATGCCGCACGTGCTCTGCAAGATCATCCAGAAAGGGGATCACGGCCTCTTTGTGCGGTACGGTGACATTGCAGCCGTAAAAGCCAAGCGCCTCGAGTCCCTCAATCGCTGCCTTGACCCGGCCCGGCGGCACCGGACAGGCGACGTAACGCCAGTTGAGGCCCAGCGCGTCAAAGGCGGCGTTGTGCATTTGCGGCGAGAGGCTGTGCGCAATCGGCCAACCGATCACACCGACAAGTTTGGTTTGGGAGTCGATGAGCATAAAATATCCTTTGCCCGCTTGATCTGCTCGTCGCCAAAGTCGATGCCCTGCATCAAAATCGCCATTTGCGCATCTATGGATTTCATTGATATTCGCTCCTAATTCTTGATCTATCCTACAGACATTACATTGCGTATCACGTATTCAAATCCCGGAAAGGAATCGTCGATACAATCTGTATTTTGCACGACAGTCTCTCCGGCGGCGATCAGCCCGGCGACGGCCAACGCCATGGCCAGGCGGTGGTCGCCGTGGCTGTCGACGACCGCGCCTTGCAGCGGCGTTGGCCCGTGGACGACAAAGCCATCTGCTTGCGGTTCAATGTCCGCGCCCAGTTTGCGCAGCTCGTCAACCACCGTGGCGATGCGATCTGTCTCTTTGACGCGCAGCTCGCGCGCGTCGCGGACGATCGTCCGTCCTTGGGCCTGCGTGGCGGCGACGGCCAGAATCGGGAATTCGTCGATCATGCGCACAACCATAGCGCCGCGTACAATCATAGCGGCGCCGATTTCCGCGCCTTTGAGCGGCGAGGTGCGAACGGTCACGTCGGCCACCGGCTCATTGCCCTGTTCTCGTTTGTTCGACAAGGTGATCCCGGCGCCCATCGCGCGCAAAACGTCGAGCAAGCCGGTACGGGTGGGGTTGACCCCGACGTCCGTGATCGTCACGTTCGAGTTGGGCGCCAGCAGCCCGGCAACCAACAGAAACGCCGCCGAGGAAAAGTCGCCAGGGATGTCGAGGTCGAGTGGTTCGAGATGATCGATCAGGGACGGGGTGAGGGTGATGGTCAGACCATCGACCGTGAGCGCATGTTCGGGTGGGCGTCGGGTGGGCGACGACCTGGGATTGGCGATTTGCGACTGGAGCATCCTTTCCGTGTGGTCGCGCGCCGGGCCGCATTGGCGCACCGTCGTTGGGCCATCGGCATAGAGGCCGGCCAGCAGCAGCGCCGATTTGACCTGCGCGCTGGCGACGTCGAGCGTGTGAACGCCGCCGTGCAGCGGCGCGCTATGGATGGTCAGCGGCGCGTACCCTTGTTGGTCATCGATCTGCGCACCCATCTGTCGCAGCGGCCCGGTGATGCGGCGCATTGGGCGGCCGAGGAGCTGCGGATCGCCGGTCAGCGTGCAGCCGAACGGCTGGCCGGCCAAAATGCCCGCCAACAGACGCATTGTCGTCCCGGAGCGCGCGCAATTCAGCGGTTTTTCCGGCTTTTGCAATCCTGACCCGCAAATGGTCAGTGTAGTTTCGTCGCGCCGCTCGATCTCGACGCCCAGCGCGCGCAGGACGTTCAATGTGGCCAGGCAGTCGCCGGAGGGCAAGAAATTGCGGATGTGGCTTTTTCCTTCGGCCAGCGCGCCGAGCATCAACGCGCGGTGCGAGATCGACTTGTCGCCGGGGACGGCAATGACGCCGCGCAGCCGACTTGTTTGATGAATTTTTAACGTGTTCATCAATTGGGTTCCTTATTTTGTGATCATTGCTGGTTTTCTCGTTCCTACGCTCTGCATAGGAACGAGCAGTATTCATGGAACAGCCCTGGTTCATGGAAACATTTCTCGCCGCGTCTCGCGGATTTTGGTCAGCACGCGGTCCAGTTTTTCCTCATCGCTTTCGGCGACGAGTTGGGCCAACTGCTGCAAATGCGCCGCGCACTCGGTCATCGCGTTGACGATTTCGCCCCGGTTGGTGAGCAAGATGTCGAGCATCATGGTCACATCGCTGCCGGCCACGCGCGAGGTGTCGCGGAATCCGCCGGCGACGATTTTCCAGATCAACGGATCGTTGGAGACTGTGGCGTCGCAGGTTTTGACCAGCGCGCAGGCGAGCATGTAGGGCAGATGGCTGACGGCAGCGGTCAAATAGTCCTGTCGCGCCGCTTCGATGACCAATGGACTGGCCCCAACAGCGCGGGCGAGTTGCTGCCCCAACGCCAATGCTTTTTCTGACGTGCGCGCCAGGGGCGAGAGGATAAAGGTCCGCCCCTGATACAGCGCCGGCTCGGCGACCTCGATGCCCGACTTTTCTTTGCCGCACATTGGGTGCGCGCCGAGTACCTGGATATTGGGCGGCAGGTTTGCCATCACCTCGACGATGTTGGCTTTGGTGCTGCCCAAATCCATCAACAGGCAGCCGTCGGGGAGCAGGGCGGCGATCACGGGCAGCTGGTTGATGATCGCCCGCACCGGTATGGCCAGGACGACCACGTCGGCCTCGCGCACGCCCTCTTTCAGGCTGGATGTGCCCCGGTCGATCAGAGCGAGTTCGAGTGCCTTTTGCACCGCTTCTTTTCTTCGAGCAATGCCGAGCACCGTTTTGCATTTTCCGCGCAGCGCCCCGGCCAGCGATCCGCCCATCAGCCCCAGGCCAATGATGGCGACGGTGGCCTGGGGCAATGACTCAACGCGAATTTGCTTGCCGGTCGCGTTTTGCGCGTGACGCGATGGCCCCGTCACGCCGGGGGCGAGACCCAGGTTTTGACTCATATCGTTCTCCCCACCGCCCCGGCGACGGCGCGCAGTTCGTCCATCAGCATGGCAAAGCGCTCTGGCTTGAGCGACTGCCCGCCGTCGGATAACGCTTCTTCTGGCCGGGGATGGACTTCGATGATCAGGCCGTCGGCGCCGGCGGCGACGGCCGCGCGGGCGACCGGCGCAACGAGGTTCCATTTGCCGGTGCCGTGGCTGGGATCGACCAGGATGGGCAGGTGGGTCAGTTGCTTGAGCAGCGGTACGGCATTGATGTCGAGTGTGTTGCGGGTGTACGGCTCAAAGGTGCGAATGCCGCGCTCGCAGAGCATGACCCGGTCGTTGCCGTGCGAGAGAATATATTCGGCCGACATTAGCAGTTCTTCGATTGTGGACATCATGCCGCGTTTGAGGATCACCGGCTTTTGCGCCGCGCCGACGGCGTGCAGCAAGGCGTAATTTTGCATGTTGCGCGCGCCGATCTGTAAAATGTCGGCATAGGTCGAGACGAGCGGCACTTTTTCCGGCGAGATGACTTCGGTGACGACGAGCAGCCCGGTTTCTTTGCGCGCCTCGGCGAGCAGTTTGAGGCCGTCCAGCCCCAGCCCTTGGAAACTGTAGGGTGATGTGCGCGGTTTGAACGCGCCGCCTCGCAGCACCGTCGCGCCGGCAGCCTGAACCGCGCGTGCGGTCTCGATCAACTGTTCTCTGCTCTCGACGGCGCACGGCCCCGCGATGACGACGATCTGCTTGTCGCCGGCGTGGATGCCGTTTAGCCGGACGAGGGTGTTCTGGGGCCTAAAGTCCCGGCTGGCCAGTTTGTAGGGGCTGAGGATCGGCACGATTTTGTCGACGCCGTCCATCCGTTCAAACTGCGCTTTGTCCAGCGGGCGGCCGTCGCCGACGACGCCAATGATCGTCCGTTCCTGGCCGTTCGAGAGGTAGACCTGACGCCCAGAACTTTCGACGCGGGCGACGACGTTGGAAATTGCGCGCGCTGAAGCGCGTTTGTGCATGACGATAATCATAATTCTGTCAATCCTAGCCTGGATAAACCAGCACGGTTGCCCAACGCCAAGGTGTCGAGCGGCGGCTTGGGGTCATGGTTCGTCATCATGCGGCGTCATTGCCGCCGGGTAAGAGCCGAGCAATTTGACAAAGGAGGATCGACGCAGCAGTCCCATGATCGCCGCTTCGCATTCGGGGTCTTGCCAATGCCCGTCAAAGTCGAGGTAAAACATGTATTGCCAGGGGCGGTTGCGACGCGGGCGGGATTCGATTTTGGTCAGGTTGATGTGCCGCTGTGCAAACTCGCCCAGGCTATCGTACAACGCGCCCGGTTGGTGCCGCGTGGTAAAGACGAGGGACGTTTTGCTGCGCTGTGAGCGGGGCGGATCGTCCAGCCCAAGCACGAAAAAGCGCGTATAGTTGTATTGAATATCTTGAATATCCTTTTCGAGGATGTCCAATCCGTACAACTCGGCGGCGAGGGCGCTGGCGATGGCCCCGGTTTCCGCTTCTTGAGTCTGGGCCAGATCGCGTGCGCCGCCGGCGGTGTCGAACACCGGTACGGGGGTCAGATCGCGCCGCGCCAGGTGCCGCTCGCACTGGGCCAGGGCTTGCGGGTGCGATTTGACCTGCCGGAGTTCTTGCAGCTTGACGCCTGCCGGCGCGACCAGCATGTGCCGCACGCGAAAGATGATTTCGGCGCGCACGCGCAGGTCGTGTTCCATCAACAGTTCGTAAGAATGGACTACCGAGCCGGCGGTCGAGTTTTCGATGGGCAGCATTGCGTAATCGGCGTCTCCTTGTTCGACGGCGATGAACAAGTCCTTAAAGGCGTAACAGGGATGGGGGTCTGCGTCGCGGCCAAAGAACTGGCGGACGGCTTCTTCTGAATAGGCGCCGGCCACACCTTGAAAAGCAACGCGGGTCATTTTTCCTCCTGGGATACGAGATCGGGGCGCAAAGTGCGCGCGCGGTTGAGATAGATGTGGCGAATCCGCTCTTGCGGGCAGTCGGTGTTCCAGTGGATGAGCACGCGAATGCACATTGGTAAACTGCCGGGAACGGCCATCTCTGGCATACACAACAGAGGTACCTGACGCCAGCCCAGCTCGCGCGCGGCGCGGGCCGGGGCAACGGCGTCCAGGTCGGGGGTGACGGTAAAGATGACGCTGGCCACATCGACCGGCGACAGGGAATTGACGGCGCTGATCCGCTCCAATAACGCTCGCGTCGCCGCGAGAATCGCTTGCGTCTGATTGACGTCGACCGTTGTTGCGCCTCGAATGCCACGACAAACCATCATTTTTCCTCCTCGATTGTACTGTGTTCACAGAGTGGTTGGGCTTGCAGTTTTTAAAATGTCCCCAACCTTTTTTTTCTGGAATTGCCTTACCACGCCCAAAACAAAAAAGGACGTGGAGCGGGCTGCTCCACGTCCAGAGTTGCTTTTTACCCTCGTTTACCGGCTAAACCAGCGACCTCCCAACGCACAACAACCGCCCCTGTGGTGCGGAATAATACGTAAAGTAAAATTGATTGTTGTGCCCGGTACGCTGTGTATTTTCAATCATGGGAGCAATGATACCCTGTTTGAGCTATTTTGTCAAATTGACCCCGGACGCCGGGAGTATTTCTAGTTCGGCGCAAATGGGTTGGACGTCTGTTGTCCCACACCAACCTCAAGTACGGTGCGACAGCAACTGCCCCAGTACGTCGGGATGGTTGGTGATGATGGCGTCCACGCCGATGTCGAGCATGCGGCGCATATCCGGCTCTTTGTTGACCGTCCAGACGTTGACGCGGTAGCCCTGTTTGTGCGCTTTGCGGACGTATTTGGCGTTGACCAGGCCCAGGCCGGGGTGCAGCGCGGCATATTTGACGCCGGCCATTCGCGCCAGGCGGGCGAACAGGTGGGTCTCGACCTGACCGTACAGCAGTCCCAGGGCAATGTTGGGGTTCAGTTTGCGCACGCGGCGCAGACTGGAGGGGTTGAACGAAGAGATGATCACGCGATCGACGAGGTGGTTGTCCTCGATCAGGCGCACGGTTTCTGCTTCCAGCCCGATGGAACGGTCGCCTTTTTCAACCTTGATTTCGATGTTGATGAACAGGCGGCGGCCAACGGCGTCGAATACCTGCTGCAAGGTGGGGATGCGCTGCCCGGCGAATTTGGGATCAAAGCGCCGGCCGGCGTCCAGCGCGCTCAATTCGGCGACCGTCATTTGGCTGACGCGGCCAACGCTGCCGGTGACGGCGTCGACGGTGGCGTCGTGAATGACGACGACCTCGCCGTCGGCGGCAAGGCGGACGTCGAGTTCGATGCCGTCGGCGCCCATTTCGGCGGCCAGTAGAAATGCGGCCAGGGTGTTTTGCGGCGCGCGCCCGCTGGCGCCTCGATGGGCGATGTTGAGCGTTCGACCGGCATAGATGTGTTCCAGTGCAAGCATGTCATAGCTCCACAAAGTATGATTCGCACGCGCGATCGAGCAGTTCTTTGCTCATCACCGGTTTGACGCCGAGGTAGCGTGCGATGTCAATGATTTCGTCCAAAACGTCGCGCGGGTGGCAGGCGCGCAGTTCGTTGTGACGCTTGTGATAGTATTCTTTGAGCAAATAAACCAGTCCTTGCTCGTCATAGGGCACACGTCGAATCTGGCACATCCGTTTGAAAATCTCGCGGTACTCTTGAAAGTTTGGATTGCCGATATGGATTTTGTGCCGGATGCGCCTCAAAAAGGCCTCATCGACCAGGTCTTTTGGCTCCAGGTTGGTTGAAAAGACAATGAGCACGTCGAAAGGCACTTCGATTTTGCTGCCGGTTTCGAGGGTCAGGTAATCGACCTTGTTCTCCAACGGCACGATCCAACGGTTCAACAAGTCGCGCGGGCGCACCAACTGCCGGCCAAAGTCGTCGATCAGGAACATGCCGCCGTTGGCTTTGACCTGGAACGGCGCTTCATACGTTTTAGAGGTGATATTATAGATCAAGTCCAGCGTCTCCAGCGTCAGCTCGCCGCCAACCTGGACCATTGGCCGGTGAATTTTGATCCACCGCCGGTCGAGCGTGCGCGTTGCGCCTGCCTCGTCGCCGTCGATCGGTTTGTGGCTGACCGGGTCGAACACGTTGATGATTTGGGCGTCTACTTCAATCGCATACGGGATGTAAATGCTGCCGCGCATCATCAAGGAGCCGATGGCCCGCGCCACCGAGGTTTTTCCATTGCCGGGCGGCCCGAACAAAAAGATGGAACGCCCCGAATTTGCCGCCGGGCCAATTTGGCCGAACGTTTTTTCGTTCAACACCAGGTGCGAGAGTGCCTTTTCCAGGTCCTGGCTGTGAACCATCACCTGCTGCAACGACTGCAAGTCCATCGCGCGGCGGTATTGATCGAGTGTCACCGGGGCCGGCCCGACGTACATGTTGCGTTCAAGCAGCTCGCGGGCTTTGTCGCTTCCTTTTTCCGAGATCGAATACTGGTAACTTGATTCGCCGAACCCGCCGGTACCTTTGACCTCGCAAAATTTCTCCCGTTTGAGAAATTCCATCACCTGGTCGATCACGCCGGAAAAAGGCAGTTTGATCTCGTCGGCGATGTCATAGCCGGAAATGCCCGCGCCTCGATAATACAACATTTTGAGCACGAGGTCGGCGAGAAAGCTCAGGCTCAACCCCGTTTCTTCGATCGAGCGCACCGTAGACAAGGTGAATTTCTGCCGGGCGGCATGGTTGTTTGCTGTTTGCTGCGTCATATTTGCTCCGTACTAGAAAAATCCGGGAACGCCGACTTGCCTATTCCTCTGGGCGGGTAGACAGGACGCCCTGTATTTCGTGCAACAAATTGTTGACCACAAAGGGTTTGACGATATAGCCGGCAAATTGATGGGCATGTGACTTGGTGCCGTTCGGGTCTTCGAGAAAGTGCCGCGCGGTCAGCATGATGACCGGAACCCGGTCGAACCGGTTGTCGGATTTGATTCGTTCCAGAACCTGCCAGCCGTCCATAGGATTCATCATAATGTCCAGCAAGACCAGATCGACGGGCGTTTCGGCCAGCATGTCCAGGCCATCCGGCCCATTGGTGGCCGATAAAACCTGGTAGCCTTCTTTTTCAAAGATCAACTTGCCCAGAGCGATCATTTCTTCATCATCTTCGATGATTAGAATCTTTTTTTGATACATAATCGTATCATCCCACACCTTTCTGTTCAGGTCGTTTTTTTCTGCTCATGTCAGTTGTCCGGCCGGGGTGCGGCGAGCAGCTCGACGATGAGCTGCTGGATCGCTTTTGTTTGCGGCAAGAGCACTTGCGCTCCCTGCGACGTGGTCCACGGTGTGGCCGTTTTATAGCCCAGGCTCTTGCTGCGCACGTTTTGCGGATCGACGCCCTGAAAATACGAGGCCAATAAAATCGCATCGACCATACTCAGGTCGGTTTCAAAGGCAGTGTTCAACGTTTGCCACAGTTTTGGCGCTTGGGCCAGATTTTTTGGTGTAAAGGTCTGCTGCCACAATCCTTTCAGCACTTGCTGCTGACGCCGCGACCGGTCGAAATCGTCCGTGGTCAGCCGGGAGCGACAGTACATCAATGCCGTGTGCCCGTCCATCCGGTGCGCGCCAACGGTCAGGGTGATTCTGGACATGCCGCTTTCCGACAACGGGTCGGGGAATTGATCGGTGATCGGTTTTTCGACGTACACGGTCACACCGCCCAGCGCGTTGACAATGTCGACAAAGCCTTGAAAATCGACGCGAATGTAATGGTCGAGGGACACGCCCAGATTGTATTGTAACGTTTTGTCGAGCAAGGCGTGTCCTCCGCCGGGATAGTTGGTTCGCTCGCCCAATGCGTCGACGGTGTTGATGCGGTTATAGCCGTAACCGGGGATATAGACCCACAAGTCACGCGGAATGGATAACAATGAGATGCGTTTTGTATCCATTTGTACAAAAGCCAGGATGAGCGAATCGGTGCGCCACACGCCGGCATCGGGTTTTTCGTCGATGCCCAGCAAGACGATGACGACCGTATCGTCGCCCAGCGGTATGGCGGGGGCGCCGGCGGTTTGGGTCGTTGGCGACGGCGTGGATGTGGGAGGCAGCGGCGTATCGGTGGGCGCAGGCGCGGCCGGCGTGTTGGCGATGGAGGTTGGCGTGCCAGTGAGCGTGGGCTGCGGTTCGCCAATCTGCGCCGTGACGATGGTGGGCGCAGCGGCGTGCGCCGTCCCTGGCGTCACACCGCTGCAAGCGACGCCGTTCCATCCATAGATGCCGACCAGCGTCGCACCCAAGATGAGCCATACCAGGACGCCGGCGCCGGTCGCACCGGCCAAAACGATCTTTTCATAGTGATTCAGAATTAACCAGGGTTTCACACGCGATGTCCATTTTGAATTCGATCAAGTCATATCCAGTATACCCTACAACGGTCAAACTGACAAGGTTTTTAGGCGAGGGGTATGCGCACCAAGTCGGGCTGTCGCTCTCGGCATATTACATTGCCTACCCTCCCGGAGGTTCTGCCGACGCAAAGCGCCGGACAGTTCCGGGAGGGCAGGCTGAGTGGTTGCCGATTCAACTGGTATAGTCTTTGAGACAGGTGTACCGTCTGGCCTGCTGCACATTGTCGCACAGGCCCAGATAGCAGACCCGTTCGGCGACGCGCTGGGGGCGGACATCCAGTTCGCCGAGAAGGCCGAGGTGCCCGCCGGCGTCGCCCCAATCGACCAGCCGGACGTCGGGGTAGGGGCTGACCAGGATTGCCGTGCGCCCGCTTTCGGCGTTTGTCGCCAACCCCCACCGGCCGGCCTCCGACCAGCTGTCCCACGGCGTGGGTTTGCGCTCGACAAACTCGCTGCGCACCACATTGTGCCGCCACTCGCCGTCGGGCTGCCAGTAGGTCTGCCAGCCATAGCCCAGGCTGCGCCTGGCCGTGGTCAGGTTGTGCAGGCGGTAGACGAGTTTGAGCACGTTGCTGTGACCCACGGTCAGATAGTCGAGATCGATGGCCAATCCGGCCAATTTTTCCCGTTCGAGGGTGCAGCTGAGGCGCACGCCGGTCCAGTTGACGCCGCGCGCGTCGGTGGCGGCGATGTTTTGAGCGGCCAACTTTTCCTGCCACAGTTTGCCCGGCATTTCGCGCCGCAGTCTGGCCAGCGGCATCAGCCCGCCGTACCAGTTGTTCATCCAGCCAAAGGTTTTCGGCTCCGGGTAGGGCGAGAGCAGGTGGTTGGTCCCGTTTTCCTGCCACGAGATCACCGCTCCGGCAAAGTCGGGCGCGATGGTCCAGCGGGTGCGGCCATTGTCGATGATCCAGGTGTTCTGGTTGGTAAACACCTGAACCTCGGAATGGTCTCCCAGGCGGACGATGGGCACGGCAATGTGATCGTCGAACAGTTGCGTTTGCAGCGATACATGGCCCTCATAGGCCATCGCCGTGGGGGGGACGGTCAGTTTGAGCGGTTGCGTGAACGGTTCGCGGAGCGTCGCGCCCTTGATCTCAAAGGCGCCGTGATCGCCGTCGACGCCCTGGGGCAGCGACAGTATCGCCTGGCCGATCAGCGGCCGCGCGCGCAGGTTGTCGATGATCAGCGTGGCTTTGATCTGATCGTCGAGCGTGATCAGCGGCGATGGTTCCAGCCGCGCATCGTGTACGGCGCGCGATTCGACCGGTATCGGCTCCGGCTTGACGTTGGCGCCGGTCAGCCGGCGAGAGTGCGCGCGCACGGTGCGCCAGTCGCCGGGGCCGGCGTACAGGTAGAATGTGCCGAACGGGGTCCACGTTTGCGGCTCGCAGTTGGTTTTGGGCCAGAGTAAGAGCATACCCCAATGGCCGAGTTCGTTTTCGACAACCGTGTCCGGCCAGAGCAGTCCTATCGTGCCATGCTGCGAGGTTGTGGCCGCCCAATGCTCGGCAAACGCTTCGGGCGTTTTGCTCACGTCCTCCTCGGCGGTGGGAAACTCGGACATTCGGCTTTGCACGATGCCCGCGTCCAGAGGCAGGGTGAGTGTTGCTTCGTCGCGTTGGGCAATTTGGAAAAAGGGCTGCATTTGGAGCGTGTACGGCGTGACCCCGTTGTTGATCAGCGCATAGCCGATCTCGATCAACGGCCCGGCGCTCAGTGTGACCTGACGGCGCAGGGTGATCCCCGGATAGTCGTCCGACGCGACGCTCAGGGTGGCCGTGATCCGCCCATTTTCGCGTTCTAGGGCCACGTCGAATGTTTTGTCTTCCAGCTCGGAAGGCCAAAACGGCGGGCCAAGGAACTCGCGCGCGCCGCCCAGGGAGGCGTCTCCGTTGGCGGCGCGGATTTGCATCCAGCCACGTGATTCGATGATCAGCCGCGTCCATTCGTTTTCGATACGTACTTTGGGTTCAATTTGCCCGGCGTTTTCGCGATGAGCGAGTACGCTGCCCGGCGGCAAGCTAAAGACGACGAGTGGTCGGGGCTGTGTCCGGTGCGGCGCGCCGGCGTCGTCGAAATGGATGGTTGTTTGAATCTCGTAAACGCCGCCCTGCGCCGCCGAGAGGGTGATCGGCGCGCCGGCCCAACCCTTTTTGGGCACGGTGATCTGTTTTTGCGTCCAGTCTGTGACCAGGCCGGGCGTCGGCGCGATGCTGACCGTGGCCGTGATCTCGCGCTTTATATAGTTGTGCAGTTGGAGGTGTACGTTCTGGGCGACGCCGGGAAAGAGGGTGACGTAGCGGGGCGCCAGTTCGACCGAGATGGCGGGGCGCGGGTGCAGGCCGGTCGCCAATTCGATCACTTCGCCGTCGATGATGAACAATGTTTTGACCACCGGCGCCGGTTTGCCAGGCTGTATACCTGGCGCGTCGGCGGCGATGCCGACCGGGGCGGTCGCTTCGGCGCTTTCGCCCGGCTGAATTGTCAATGCCTGGCGATGTTCGATCGACAAATGCTCGCTGCCGTTGGCGATCAATGAGACGCGCATCGGTTTGTTTGTTTTGTTGGTCAGTTTCCAGCGCATCTGTGTCGTCAGGCCACGGGCCGGTTCGGTCTCGTCGACGATGGCGGCGGCCGCCAGGTTGTTGGTTTCCACCGCGGTGATGGTGCGCGATTGGCGGTCGACCCACACGGTGAGCATGTCGTCGCCGGCTTGCCAGCGGTAGGTAAAGACTTGCATCCCTTCCCAACGTTCGTCATCCTCTTTTTGTTCCAGTTTGCGCTGGAACGTTTTGTACCAGTCGTGTTTTTCAAAATAGGGGCCGGCGCAAGGCATGGTCAAGATGCCGGGGACAAAGTTGCGCATGTGTACCGAGCTGTCCGGCACCCAGTACAGTCCCGTCTTTTTGTACAGCGGCACCGACTTGAGGTTGCCCGGCCAGGTGTGCAGGGTCAGTTGTTTGAAGCCCAGTTCGATGCAGCGATCGATGCAGCGGCACAACAGTTGGCGCGCCAGGCTTTTTCCTTGATAGTCGGGTTGCACGTTGAGCAGTTCGACATAGCCCACTCCGGGGTCGTCTTCGCACTCGCTGAACGAGCAATAGCCGACGATCTTGGCCCGGTCCGCGGTTTCGACGACATAGACGAACAGGTTGCGACCGCGTTCAAAGCGTTCGATCACTGTTTGCGGCGTGATCTGGGCGCCGCCGCTCCAGGTGCCGGGCCATTGATCGTCGCTGGCCTGCCACATCGCAACCAATCGGGCAGCGTCCTGGTTGATGTTTTTGATTTCACGGATGACAAATTCAGTGTTCACGTTTTCCTCTTTCTGGACTAGTTGGACGCAGTTTGAGCAAACCGCGCTGGCATGAAAAAAAGGCCGTGGGGATGATCCCACGGCCTTAAAATTGACTCGGTGCTTTCACTCGATCCACGATCGAGCGAAAAGGCCGTGGAGTGTTGTGTCCCACGGCCCGTTGATAATGATCTAGATGTCAACTTTGGTTGACATAACTACCAGCGACCAGGCACACGACACCTATTTGATTGACGATCGCGACCACATTTAACGCGACAGATCATAAAGATGTCTTGCATCTGGCATCCTCCTTGTTGTATTTGCACTGCCAGTGAACTATTATATTCCAAGATGCCCGTTTGTCAAGTGCGGTTGGGGCGTCTTGGCATAGCCCCTTGTGGGCGGGTGAAGCAGCCGCTCCCGCCGGATCGCCAGGTCCGGCGGCTGAACAAGCTGAATCCGACCGGGGTTGCTATTTTGGGCCTGGATTTGGCAATCCAGGCCGAGCAAAGCGAGCGCCGGTACTATTGGCCTTTGTAGTTTTGGCGTCCGGCCAGTCGGTGGGTCTGTCTGGCGCCACCGTAAACAGGCGGCGCTTATTCTGTGTTATGAACAAAGACGCCGCGTTTGTTGAGGATGGCGACAATGCCGTCGATGACCACATCGACGATGAATTTGAGCGCCTGTTTTTCAATCATCGCCGGCAGGTAGGGAATGTCAATATCGTACTCGTCGTACACGGCCAAAATGATCTCGGTGGCGCACGCTTTTTTCTGCGCTCCGCCTTTGATCGCTTGCATATCTTCAACGGCTTGAATGGCTTCGTCAAACAGTTCAAACATGACGCTCCAGTCAAAGCCTTCCTTAAAGACTTTGATCCTGGGCGCGATGTCGCGGACAAAAGTGTTGGTCAGTTCCTGGCATGGCGTTCTGGCTTCTTGCATTTTTTGCCTCCTGGAGAATGTCCTCAATCGACGGGTTGGTGGGTGAACAAGTGGGTTATGGACATTATAACATACGACAGATGATTGTGCAATGGTCGTTTCTCAATTCTGGTGTAGAACAAAGGACTTGCCCGGTTTCATCAGCACGACGCGCGCTTGAATGTCCAGCTCGCGGCAGGCATTGACAAAGTCCTGCGGGTCGGCATTGTTGTCGCGGAACATCCGGTAGTGCATTGGGATCACGACGCTCGGCTGGACGATCGCGGTGAGTTGCGCGGCTTCCAGCGCGTTCATATTGCCCCACCGGCCATTGATCGGCACGACGAACAGATCGGGCTGCATGTCCTGTGCCTCCTCGATCAACCGGGGCGCGTATTCCGAGTCGCCGACCTGGTAGACGGTAAATCCGTTCGCGTCCAGCACAATGCCAATGGCGTCGTGTTTGTCGCCGGAATGGTGTTTGGCGTATACGGCGCTCAA
Source organism: uncultured Anaerolineae bacterium (assembly GCA_964481205.1). Lineage (GTDB taxonomy): Bacteria > Chloroflexota > Anaerolineae > JAFGEY01 > JAFGEY01 > CAYRXM01. Next base: position 39,141 of record CAYZYE010000011.1, read on the forward strand.
CTCGACATCTGCCACCTGGATCGACTGGCCGCGATCCAGGGCCAGGAATCGCTCGGCCGGCAGCGCCATGCGCAGCCAGTGTTCCTTGCACGAGGTCGGCCCGACAAAGAGCGTTTCGGTCCGCTCGGCGGCGGGGCGCAGTGTATGTTCGTCAAAATGGTCGGTGTGATCGTGGGTGGTGACAATGATGTCGGCCTTGAGCCGCGAAGGGGGAATGAGCACCGGCGTCAAACGCTCGCGCGTCGCGCCTTGGGATGTGGCATACGAGAGATAGGGATCGACGCAGACGCCGGTATTGGACGGAAAACGGTAAATAAAACCGGCCTGGCCAAGCCAGGTGACACAAAGTGTGGTCATTTTCATCCTCGTGTTTTTCTATCTGTTCGGATCGATGCCTGTAGCCAAAAATTATGGTACAGGACGAATTGTAACGTGTATTATACTCGGGGCTGCACGGGCTGTCAAATTCGATATGCGCCGAACCTTGCGCCAAATGCAAGGATGAGTACAATAGTAAATGCTGGGGCCGCAATCTGTTTGATTTCAAGGCAAAGGTAGGCAAGTGTGATGTCCGATCGACCTCTAAAAAGTTCGAGTGCTGCTGCCAAACGGGCGACGCGCGCAGAGCGCGCCCGGTCGCGCTGGATGAACAAGAACCAGTCTCCGCCTCCATCCGCATCTTCCCCGCGATTAAAGATCAGTGTGGTAATTCTCTATTTGTTGGTTGCCATCTCGTTGTCGGCAAATGGTTTTTTTGTCTGGCTGCTCGTCAAGGTGCAAGAGCAAGCCTATGCGTCGTTGGACCAGGTCATAACCATGGCCAACGCGATCGGGGACGAGGTGATCACGGTGCCGATCCACGTCCAGGAAGAGTTTCCGGTCAATGTCTCGGTGCCATTCGAATACAGCGACACTTTTGCGGTCAACACTGTTATACCCATTTCGACCACGTTGGTAGTGCCCTTTGAAATCATGAACGCGACGATCAATATTGATGTGCCGGTCGATTTTACCGTGCCGATCAGCCTGGGCGTTCCCGTGTCGCTGAGCAAGACGTTTGACATCAGCACCACCATCCCTGTCGAATTTGATCTGAGCATTGATGTAAAGTTGTCGGATACGCCGCTGCCGTTGTACCTGCAAGATTTGGAAAAGATCATCCGCGACACCAAGTTTCCATAAAATTGGGACTTTTCTTTTTAATCGAGTTATGGTATAGTATACATAACGGTGTGGACCAGGATCGAATCTGGAGGGTGGTATGAAAAAGATCAAAAGCGCCAAGCAACTCATCATCACACTGATCGTTGGTTTTGTGCCAACAGCAATCTGCTTTACTGTGGGGTGGTCAATCGCGGGTTGGGTTTTCTTTTTGTTGACCCTCTTGGGCCTGTGTTTTACCTTTGTTTCCCGGTTGTATGTGCTCGTGTTCTCTTTGTTTGCCGTTGTGTCGATCTCGGTCATTTGTGGCATGGTGATCGATCGATGGGGCTTTGGCGATATGGTGGGCACCCTGGCCGGGTGGCGGCCGGTAATTTCATGGGCAATTGGCCTCGTCGTTGGCATCATCGTCCTGGTTGGTTTCTGGTTCCCGGTGCTCTATGTCAACGCCCGGTGGTTGATGGATTCGTCCAGGTCGCTCGACGTTTCGACCGGGCAAATGATAAAGTTTTTGATCTCGCGCATATTTCAAACCGGGCAGCAGGTTATCGTCGTCGACGACGGTCCCAATGGCGTGAGTATTTTCGACAACACTCGCGGCATTTTGTCGGGCGTCGGCGGGCCGGGCATTTTGATCCTCTCGCCCGGCTTTGCGGCGGTCTTGCAAAGCGGCGGCCGGATCACGCGGGTTGTCGGTCCGGGCATCCACAAATTGAACCAGTTTGAGAATTTTGTCCAACCTCGTGAGACAAAGGGGTTGGTGGATTTGCGTCCCCAATTTGCCGGCGGCACCAAGTCCCCGGCCACCGAGGTGCGCACCAAGGACGGCATTCCGCTCGAGATCGTGATCGGCACTTTTTTCCAGCTTGAACCCACTCATGTCACCGATCAACGCCCGGAAAGTCATCTCCCCGGCGGCGACGCGACCACGCCGGTCATTGGCGGGCCGGAATATCCCGTTTACGAGGCGATCATTCGCAAAGCGTTGGTCAAGATCCCCCGTGGCGGGTTCAAAACCGGCTGGTTTCCCGGCGACCCGATCACCCGTCTGCGCGACGTGGTAGCCACGTACACGCTGGACGAGATATTTCAGGTGGTCGATGACGACCCCAACAATCCGAAAACCGCGGCCGACCGGCGTGTGATCCAGCGCATCGAGGAGGAGATCAAGCGACGCTTCAACCCCTCCGGCGGCGGCGTCTGGTTCAAAGGCATTGACATTCGCGAGATTCGGATGAAGCCCGAAATAGAAGACCAAATGCTAAAGCGCTGGGTGGCGGACAAAGAACGCCGTGATAGAATCGCCGATGCACAAGCAGAAAAGCTGGCAATCATTGAGCGAAGCAGAGGTCAAGCCCAGGCGCTGCAAACATTGGAAAAAGTAAAGTATTCCGCTCGCAAAGATATGCTCGACACCATTGATAGTATGCTTGCCATACTGGTCAAGAGCGGTCACGAACAGATGGCGGTCCGAATCGTCAGCGTGATTGAAGAACTCACCAGGCGCGTCGGCGAGGATGAGACGGTGCGGATGCGGTACATTGAAGCGATGGAAGCGATTATGCAAAGCGATGGGACAAAGAGCTTCATGATCACGTCGCCGGCGCCCGCTCCATCGGGGTCATTGCCAGCCGCACCGGCCCCGACAATGCAAACAATGCCAACAGTGCCAACAGTGCCAACAGTCCAGATAGTTCCAGGGTCAGGCAACAAAGACAAAAAGTAACTTGCCGTCTTGTTGGAAACTGTCAACATCTCAAAATCCGCATTTTGGTTAGTGTCTTCAAGTTTTCGCTATTGCAACTTTGCCCGGCCAAAGTCGCCAGGCTCAGGAAATGGAAAATTGGCTGGTAGAATTGGAAATTCAACGCAGAGACGCCGAGTCGCAGAGCCGATAGATATG